>DAMCAL010000098.1:0-10453 GCA_032059585.1 Burkholderiaceae bacterium | reverse complement strand
CCTTCTTCACCATCGCCACCGTGCTGGGCGCCCTGTGGGCGGCCGAGGCCTGGGGCGGTTACTGGAGCTGGGACCCGAAGGAAACCTGGGCGCTGATCGTATGGCTGAACTATGCCGCCTGGCTGCACATGCGCCTGATGAAGGGCCTGCGCGGCACCATGTCGGCCTGGTGGGCGCTGGCCGGGCTGGCGGTGACCACCTTCGCCTTCCTGGGCGTGAACATGTTCCTGTCCGGCCTGCACAGCTACGGCACGCTATGAGAAAATGAGCTGCCGGCGCTTGCCCAGAGCGCGATGGCGGCACATTTGGCCACTATCTGGCAAGGCGGGGCGCACGGGTTCAACCCGTTTGCGCGTACAGGAAATGGGAACGCCGTCGGCGCATCGTCGGGGCTTGCGGCAGACTGCGTGGCTGCCTGCCCACCGAAAGAGCCCCATGCTGATTCGCACCCCCGACGACGGACTGCTCCACCCGCATCCCAGCGAGATCACGCCCCGCGCCGCCTATGACAACCGCCGCGCCATGCTGCGCCACCTGGCCGCCGGCGCCGGTGGTGCGGCGCTCGCCTCCTGGGCGGGCCGCGCTGCGCTGGCAGCCGACGGCGCATCCGTTGCGCCGCCGGGCAAGCTGGCGCCGCTGCCTGCACGCCGCTCGGCCGTGCCCGGCGCGGTGACGATGGAAAAAGTCACCGACTACCAGGACGCCACCACGTACAACAATTTCTACGAATTCGGCACCGACAAGAGCGATCCGGCACGCAACGCGGGCACCCTCAAGACCCGGCCCTGGACCGTCGCCGTCGAAGGCCTGGTGAACAAGCCGCGCACCTTCGACATCGAGGAGCTCCTCAAGCTGTCGGCGCAGGAAGAGCGCATCTACCGCCTGCGCTGCGTCGAAGGCTGGTCCATGGTCATCCCGTGGGTCGGCTACTCGCTGGCCGAGCTCATCCGCCGCGTCGAGCCGCAGGGCAGCGCCAAGTACGTCGAGTTCGTGACCCTGGCCGACAAGCCGACCATGCCGGGCGTGGGCTCGCGCGTGCTGGACTGGCCCTACACCGAGGGCCTGCGGCTGGACGAGGCGATGCACCCGCTCACGCTGCTGACCTTCGGCATGTACGGCGAGGTGCTGCCGAACCAGAACGGGGCGCCGGTGCGCATCGTGGTGCCCTGGAAGTACGGCTTCAAAAGCGCCAAGAGCATCGTCAAGATTCGCTTCACCGACAAGGAGCCCGGCACCGCCTGGAACAAGGCGGCGAAGAACGAGTACGGCTTCTATTCCAACGTGAATCCCGACGTGGACCACCCGCGCTGGAGCCAGGCCACCGAGCGGCGCATCGGCGAGGGCGGGCTGTTCGCCAAGCGGCGCAAGACCCTGCCTTTCAACGGCTACGAAGCCCAGGTCGGCCAGCTGTACGCCGGCATGGACCTGAAAAAGTTCTACTGATGGCCGACGTGGCGAGCCGGTCCCCGGCGGCGGCGGCGCGCCGCCCGGCTGCTGCGCGTGCACCGGCCCGCGGTGCCTGGTTGGCGAAGCCGGGCGCCAAGGTGGCGTTGTTCCTGCTGTGCCTGCTGCCGCTCGCCTGGCTGGTGTGGGGTGTGGCGGACGAGCGCCTGGGTGCGAACCCGGCCGAGGCGCTGATCCGCTCGCTGGGCGACTGGACGCTGCGGGCGCTGTGCCTGACGCTGGCCGTCACCCCGGCCCGGTTGGCCCTGGGTGTGCCGCTGTTGGCGCGCTTTCGGCGCATGCTGGGCCTGTTCACGTTCTTCTACGCGCTGCTGCACCTGCTGAGCTACGCCGTCTTCGACATGGGACTGGACGTGGGCGAGATCGTGCGCGACGTGGCCAAGCGCCGGTTCATCCTGGTGGGCATGCTGGCGTTCGCGCTGCTCACCGTGTTGGCCGCCACGTCGTTCAACCGGGCGATGCGCTGGATGGGGGGCCGACGCTGGCAGCGCCTGCACCGCAGCGTGTACGCCATCGCGGGCCTGGCGCTGCTGCACTTCTGGTGGATGCGCGCGGGCAAGAACGACTTTGCCGAGGTGGTGGTCTACGGCGTCCTCCTGGCCGCGCTGCTGCTGGCGCGGCCGGTGCTGCGGCGCCGCAGCGCAATTCAAAAACGATAGCTGCTGGCGCTTGCTGCACAAGCGCCGGAGCCGGATTTCGCTCTTGATCAGGTGTTCATGGGCTGCGGCGTGGGGCGCATCTGCCGCGTCGCCGGGTCGATGGTTGCGCTGGGCACCTGGTAGGCGCGCTCGTCGAACAGGTCGATGCCGCACTGCAGCCCGTCCAGCCAGTCGTACAGCGCGGTGATCGCCGGCTGGCCCATGATCGGCGCGCCGTGCTGGGGCACGATCATGGCCACGTCGAGCTGGCGCGCCATGCGCGTCCACAGCCGCAGGATCTTGCTGGAGACCATGTAGCGGCGATGAAAGCCTTCCATGCGCGCGATGTGCGGGCCGAGGTCGGTCACCGGCATGCGCGCCTCGGCGCCGCTGGTCATCGACACGCCCAGGTCGCCCGTGAACAGGATGCGGCTCACCGGGTCGTAGAAGTGGAAGTTGCCCTCCGAGTGCAGGAAATGCGCCGGCAGCAGCAGCAGTTCGTGCCGGCCCAGCGGCAGGCGGCCACCGGCGTCGGGCACGGCGATGATGCGGTTTTCCGTCTTGCCGACCTTGGTGAAGTGCGGCACGAAGCGCTCCCACACGCGCGAGATGACCAGCTGCGCGGGCGTGCTGGTCAGCCAGCGGTCCAGCGCTGCGATGATGTCCGGGTCGGCGTGCGAGGCGATCAGGTAGGACAGCTTGTGCGGCGGGAAATGCCGCGACATGCCCATGAACAGCTCGTTGAAGGCCAGGTTGCCGCCCGGGTCGATGATGGCGCCGGTGTCACCGTCGACGATGAGGAACTGGTTGGCCTGCACGGCCTGCCCGTCTTCCTCGACCAGGTCGGTGAACATCAGGCAGGCGTGGTGGCGGTCGCGGTACAGCTCCAGGGGTTGCAGGGACATGCGCAGGGGTTCCAGAAGAAAACGCGCATAGTACTTTTGCCAGAGGGGTTATTCCTTGATGGGCATCAAGGGATATGCGCGGGCGGCGTCAGCGTCTCGTGGCGGAACAGGTCGGCCACGCTTTCGCGCGCGCGCACCACGTGGGCGCTGGCGCCGTCCACCAGCACCTCGGCCGGGCGCGGCCGGCTGTTGTAGGTACTGCCCATGGCGCTGCAGTACGCGCCGGCCGACAACACGGCCAGCAGCTCGCCGGGCGCCACGGCCAGCTGCCGGTCGCGGCCCAGCCAGTCGCCGCTTTCGCACACCGGCCCCACCACGTCGTACACCGTGCCCTGGCGCGTGCCTTCGGCGCTGCGTTCGGCCGGCACGATGGCGTGGAACGCCTGGTACATCGCAGGTCGGGGCAGGTCGTTCATGGCTGCATCGACGATGCAGAAGTTCTTGTGCTCGCCGGGCTTGAGGTACAGCACCTCGGTCAGGCATACGCCGGCGTTGCCCACCAGCGAACGGCCCGGCTCGATCATGAGCTGGCGCTCGCCGTAGCCGCGCGCGTCCAGGCGCGCCAGCAGCTTGGGCCACAGGGCGTCGGCCGGCGGGGGCGTGTCGCGGTTGTAGTCGATCCCCAGGCCGCCGCCGAAGTCGATGTGGTGGATGGGAATGCCGGCGGCCTCGATGGCGTCCACCAGGTCCAGCATGCGCTCCACCATGTCCAGGAAGGGCGCTTCCTCGGTGATCTGCGAGCCGATGTGGCAGTCGATGCCGACCACGTGCAGGCCGGGCAGGCTGGCAGCGCGCTGGTAGGTGGCCAGCGTGCGCTCATGCGCCACGCCGAACTTGCTGCCGCGCAGGCCGGTGGAAATGTACGGATGGGTCTTGGGGTCCACATTGGGGTTGACGCGGATGCTGACGGGCGCGCGCGTGCCCATCGCCACGGCCACCTCGCTGAGCACCTCCAACTCGCCTTCGCTTTCCACGTTGAAGCACTGGATGCCGGCCTCCAGCGCCTGGCGCATCTCGGCGCGCGTCTTGCCCACCCCCGAGAAAATGACCTTGGCCGGGTCGCCGCCCGCCGCCTGCACGCGCGCCAGCTCGCCCCCGGAGACGATGTCGAAGCCGCAGCCCTCGGCCGCGAACAGTTGCAGCACGGCCAGCGACGAGTTGGCCTTCATGGCGTAGCAAACTTGCAGGCGCCGACCGGCGAACCCGCGCCGGTATGCATCCAGTGCCGCCAGCATGCTGCTGCGGGAGTAGACATACAGGGGCGTGCCGTGGGCGGCGGCAAGATCGGACAGCCGGCAGTCTTCCAGGTACAGGGACGGGCCGCGGTAGTGCACGTGCGGCTGGCCGGGCAGAGGCGAGGGGATCATGGGCGTGGGGAGGCAGGAGGGTGGGGAGCGGCCGGAGCCGTGGAGGCGGAGGAGGGGGTGGCGGGCGTTTGCACGCCCGGCGGGGGCCACACGGTCCGAGGCAGGCTGGCGCGCTGGGCGGCGACCGGCTCGGTTGGCAGGAACAAGGGCCCGCGCTGGCCGCAGCCGGCCAAAAAGGCCATGCAGGCGCCGGCGGCAAAGGCGCTGACTAGAATGCGGCGGCTTGTGATCATCCGCAAATTGTAGTAATGACCGACCTCGAATTTCTGGACCGCGCCGAACGGCTGCTGCTGGCGCTGGAGCAGGGCTGCGACCGCATCAACGACGAGACCGACTGCGACCTGGACAGCCAGCGCACGGGCGGCATGGTCACCATCACGTTCGCCAACGGCAGCCAGATCATCGTCAACCTGCAAAGGCCGCTGCACGAGGTCTGGATGGCGGCCCGCTCGGGGGGCTACCACTACCGTTTCGATGGCTCGCAGTGGCGCGACACCAAGACCGGCGACGAGTTCTTCGCCGAGCTGTCGGGCGCTGCCAGCGCGCAGGCGGGCCAGCCCCTGCGCTTTTCCGCCTGACGGTGGCCGCGCCGGCGCGCTGCCGCCGCACGCCACCGCAGGCGCGCTGGGCCGGGCGTCACTGCCGGAACAGGTCGAGGATGCGGTTGCGCTCTTCGGCGGGCGGGGGCGGCGTGGGCGTAAGGGCCGGCGGTGCATCCGCGGGCGGCGCGGCTTCCAGCCCCACGCTGGTGACGCCGCCGCTGCGCGCGTATTCGTCGTAGTACCACTCGCCGCTGACATTCACCACGCCTGCGGGCACGGTCGGCTCGGCCACGGGCACGCCCTTCAGGGCCTTTTCCATGAAGCTGATCCAGATCGGCAGGCTCAGGCCGCCGCCGGTCTCGCGGCTGCCCAGGTTGCGCGGGGTGTCGTAGCCGATCCAGGTCACCGCGGCGATGGTGGGCTGAAAACCGGCGAACCAGGCGTCCACGGCGTCGTTGGTGGTGCCGGTCTTGCCGTAAAGGTCGGGCCGCTTGAGCGTGCTTTGCGCGCGCGCGGCGGTGCCCGAGCGGGTCACCTCCTGCAGCAGGCTGTCCATGACGAAGGCGTTGCGCGCGTCGATGGCGCGCGGGTTCTCCGCGGTGGCGGGCGCCTGGAAGTTCGACAGCACGCGGCCCTTGTGGTCCGAGACGCGGGTGATGAGATACGGATTGACGCGGTAGCCGCCATTGGCAAACACCGAATAGGCCGCGGCCATCTGCATCGGCGTGACAGAGCCCGCGCCGAGCGCCATGGTCAGGTAGGCCGGGTGCTTTTCCGCGTCGAAGCCGAACCGTGACACCCACTGCTGCGCGACGCGCGGGCCCACGGCCTGCAGCACCCGGATGGACACCAGGTTCTTGGAGCGCGCCAGGCCCGTGCGCATGGTCATCGGGCCGTCGTACCGGCCGTCGTAGTTCTTGGGCTCCCAGGGCTGGCCGCCGGTCACGCCGGCACTGAAGAACAGCGGCGCATCGTTGATCACGGTGGCAGGCGAAAAGCCCTTTTCCAGCGCCGCCGAGTAGATGAACGGCTTGAACGCCGAGCCGGGCTGGCGCCAGGCCTGCGTGACGTGGTTGAACTTGTTCTTGTCGAAGTCGAACCCGCCCACCAGCGCGCGGATGGCGCCCGAGCGCGGATCGATGGCGACAAACGCGCCCTCCACCTCGGGCAACTGGGTGATCTCCCAGGTCTTCTTCGGGGTCAGCACCACGCGGATCACCGCACCGCGGCGCAGGCGGATGTTGGGCGGCGCCTTGGTGGACAGGCCCGACTGTGCGGGCTTGAGGCCTTCTCCGGTGATCTCCAGCTTCTCGCCGTCGGCGCGTGCGGCCACGATCTTCTTCGGCGTGGCCTCCAGCACCACGGCCGCGAGCACATCGCCGTTGTCGGGGTGGCTGGCGAGCGCATCGTCGATCGCGTCCTCGGCCTGCGCGTCGGACGCGGGCAGGTCCACGAAGCGTTCGGGCCCGCGGTAGTGCTGGCGCCGCTCGTAATCCATGATGCCCTTGCGCAGGGCGGTGTACGCGGCCTCCTGCTCGCCCGCGTTGAGCGTGGTGTAGACGTTCAGGCCGCGCGTATAGGCCTCGGCGCCGTATTGCGCGTACATCAGCTGGCGGGCCATCTCGGCCACGTATTCGGCATGGATGCGCGTGCTGTCGCCCGGCGACCGCAGCCGGATCGGTTCTTCCTTCGCTGCCACTGCCTCGTCAGCGGTGATGAAGCCGTTTTCCAGCATCCGGTCGATGATGTGCAGCTGGCGAATGCGGGCCCTTTTCGGGTTGCTGATGGGGTTGTAGGCCGACGGTGCCTTGGGCAGCCCCGCCAGCATCGCAGCCTCGGCGATCGAAATGGATTTCAGCGGCTTGCCGAAATATGTCTCCGCTGCAGCGGCAAAACCATAGGCCCGGTTTCCCAGGTAAATCTGGTTCATGTAAATCTCGAGAATCTGGTTTTTGCTCAACAGATGCTCGAGCTTGAAAGTCAGTAATATTTCGTAAATCTTTCGCGTAAACGTTTTTTCTGACGAAAGGTAGACGTTTCGTGCCACCTGCATGGTGATGGTCGAGGCGCCCTGGCTCTTGATTCGGCCCAAATTGGCCAACGCAGCACGCGCCACGCCCTTGTAGTCCACTCCGCCGTGCTGGAAGAAGCGCGCGTCCTCGATCGCCAGCACCGCGTTGGTCATCACCGGCGGGATCTCCTCGATGGGGGTCAGGTTGCGACGCTCCTCGCCGAACTCGCCCAGCAACGCACCCTCGGTGGAATACACCCGCATCGGAAGCTTGGGCTTGTAGTCCGCCAGCTCCGAGATGTCGGGCAGATTCGGGTAAGCCACGGCAAGCCCGAGCGCGATGGCCAGGGCGATCGCCGCTGCGCCCGCGAGCCCGATGCCGAACAGCCACGCCAGGGCGAGCAGAGGCCAGCGCAGCCAACGCGGCAGGGAGGACGAAGGCGCGGCTGGTTGTTTGTCGGCGGGTGGTGTCATGGGATGGGATAGACGGGTAACCCGGCATTATAAAAATTCGCGTTGTTCCCCTTCGCCCAGTGCTAGCACGGCTGGCGGCCCCCAGACGTAACGGCGGCACCCCCGGACCCCTGCGTCTGCTTTTGACAACGATGCCTGCGCATGCGGGAAAGCCAAAGGTTGTTCGTCCAACATTCTTGCTGCTAGCATCGAACGACAAATTCCGTTGCATCGTCTGCAACAAAAGTTACACGGGGGGGCGTCTTGGTCTCAGTGGGATCGTTATTCAGTCGCAAGTCCGTCCCTCTGCTGGGAGTGGACATTAGTTCCTCGAGCGTCAAGCTTGTCGAGCTGGGTCGCGACGGTGAAGGCAGGCTGGTGCTTGAGCGCTGTGCCATGGAGCAACTCGAGCGGGGCTGGATCACCGACGGCAACATCGAAAAATTCGACGAAGTGGCAGAGGCGCTGCGCCGTGTCGTGAAGAAAAGCGGCACCAAGACCAGGAACGTTGCATTGGCCCTGCCGCCTTCCGCCGTCATCACCAAACGCATCACCTTGCCCGGTGGCCTGACCGAGCAGGAACTCGAAGTGCAGGTGGAGTCGGAAGCGAGCCAGTACATCCCGTTTTCGCTCGACGAGGTAAGTCTCGACTTTTGTGTCATCGGCCCGGCACGCAACGCCGCCGGTGACGAGGAAGTCCTGATCGCTGCGTCGCGCAAGGAAAAAGTGCAGGACCGGCAAGGTCTGGCGGAGGCGGCCGGCCTCAAGCCGGTGATCGTCGACATCGAATCGCACGCCTCCAGGCTGGCGGCCGGGCGGCTCATCGAAGCCCTGCCGGGCAATGGCCTGGACGCCGTGGTGGCGCTCTTCGAGGTCGGCGCTTTCACCACCAGCATGCAGGTGATCCGCAACGACGAGGTGCTGTACGAGCGGGACCAGGCCTTTGGCGGAGCGCAGCTGACTCAGCTGATCACGCGCCAATACGGCTTTTCGCAGGAAGAGGCGGAGGCGAAGAAGCGCAGCGGGGAACTGCCTGACGACTACGCAGCGACCGTGCTGCGCCCGTTCGTGGACAGCCTGGCCCAGGAAGTCGGCCGTGCGCTGCAGTTCTTCTTCAGCAGCACGCCGTTCCATCGCGTCGACCACATCCTGCTGGCGGGAGGCTCTGCGCCGCTGGCGGGACTGACCGAGCAGGTGATCCGCAGCACCGGATCGTCCTGCAGCGCGGTTAACCCGTTCGAAGGCATGGAGATCGGCGGCTCGGTGCGACTCAAGAAGCTCACGCGGGAAGCGCCTTCCTACCTGACCGCCTGTGGTCTGGCCATGCGGAGGTTTCTGTCGTGATCCTCATCAATTTGCTGCCACACCGGGAGGCGGCCCGCAAGCGGCGCCGCGAGGCCTTCCAGGCCGTGATGCTGGCCTCGGCATTGGCAGGCCTGGCCATCGCGGCCCTGATCTACCTGTGGTTCCAGGGGCAGATCACCGAGCAGCAGGGGCGCAACGAACTGCTGCGCAGCGAAATCCGGGTGCTCGAGGGGCAGATCAAGGAAATCGCCACCATCGAGGAGGAAATCACCGCGCTGCAGGCACGCCAGAACGCGGTGGAGAACCTCCAGGCAGACCGCAACCTGCCCGTGCATCTGCTCAACGAACTGGTGGCCCAGCTGCCCGATGGGGTCTACGTCACCAGCCTGAAGCAGGAAGGCGACATCGTGACGATGCAGGGCATGGCGCAGTCCAACGAGCGCGTATCGGAAATGCTGCGCAATCTCTCGGACAACACGCCCTGGTTCTCCAAGCCCGAACTCGTGGAAATCGTCGCTGCCAATGTGGCCCTCACACCGAAGGACCAGCGCCGTGTCGGCGCCTTCAACCTGCGCTTCCGGCTGACTCGCAGTTCCAGTGACAAGAATGCCGCCGACAAGGCGGGCGGTCAGCCGGTGGGGGGATGAGCATGGCGACACGCAAGGCAACAACCAAAGTGGATTTCGCCGAAGTGCAGGAGCGCCTGGGCCGGCAATTCCGCAACCTCGATCCGAAAGACCCGTCCCTGTGGCCCATCCTGCCACGCGTGCTGCTGTGCCTGTTCATCGCAGCCGGCGTGGCGACGTTCCTGTGGTATTTCAAGCTGACGGAATACGAGGAAGAGCTGCTGGCCGAACGCAATACCGAGCAGGAACTGCGCCAGGACTACCAGAAGAAACTCACCAAGGCCGTGAGCCTGGACCTGCTGAAAAAGCAGCGTGAACAGGTGCAGCAGTACGTCACGCAACTGGAAAAGCAGCTTCCGAGCAAGGCGGAGATGTCGGCGCTGCTTTCGGACATCAACCAGGCGGGCCTGGGCCGCAGCCTGCAGTTCGAGCTGTTCCGTCCAGGACAGGTCGTGGTCAAGGACTATTACGCCGAGCTGCCGATCGCCATCCGCGTCGCGGGCCGGTACCACGACATCGGGGCGTTCGCTGCCGACGTGGCCAACTTGTCGCGCATCGTGACGCTCAACAATATCTCGCTCGCTCCGGCCTCAAAGGACGCAGGCGGCAACCTGACCATGGAAGCCACTGCGCGCACGTTCCGCTACCTCGACCCTGAGGAAATACAGGCCCAGAAGGAAGCCACCAAGAAGGCGGGGGCCCAGAAATGATGTATGGCATCCGCACAGCAGGTTGGCTGGCGCTCAGCATGGTGGTGTCGGGCTGTGTCGGCGACGGGCAGGACGAGCTGCGTGAATGGATGGCGAATCTGCGCGCCACCACCAAACCGCGGGCAATGCAGATCACCGAGCCGAAGCAGTTCGTGCCGAGCGACTACGTTGCCGCAACCGGCGTGGACCCGTTCAATGCACAGAAGCTGACCCAGGCGTTGCGCCGCGAAAGTTCGCAGTCCTCGGCCAACGCCTCGCTCATCGCGCCCGAGATGGCGCGGCGCAAGGAGCCGCTGGAGGCCTACCCGCTGGACGCCATCAAGATGGTGGGCAGCCTGAACAAGGAGGGCTTGCCCACGGCCCTCATCAGCGTCGATAAGCTGCTGTACCAGGTCCGCGTGGGCAACCACCTGGGACAGAACTACGGAAAAA
>DAMCAL010000097.1:0-10547 GCA_032059585.1 Burkholderiaceae bacterium | reverse complement strand
AGTTCATGGAGCGGCTGCGCTACAAGCTGCTGCCCGCCAGCCCCGACACGCTGGATGCCTCCGAGCTGTTCATGCTGGCGCTGCCGGGCGAGTTCGACGCGCGCTGGCTGGCCGCGCTGGACGAGGACCTGCTGGCGCGCCTGCGCGCGGTGGTCGCGCCCGACAGCCTGGAGGGCAACGGCGCCAACGCCTGGCAGGTGGCGCTGCTGGACGCCATAACCTACTGCGCCGGCCAGATCCTGTCGACCGGCTTCGCGCCCGAGCTGCGCCTGCGCATGAGCGACGAGGCGCGCGAGGCCCAGCCCTTCCATGCGCTGATCCGCGACGTGGAAAGCCTGCGGGTGGAGGTGCTGCACCCGCTGCGCACGCCCGAGCGGCGCGACGCGGCGGTGCAGCGCCTGCGCGAGCGCCTGGATGCCTGCCGCGCTGCCGCCGGTACCGTGTACGCGCACTTCGAGGACAACGGCATCTCCGTGGGGCTGGTGTTTCGGCTGCGCCAGCTGCGCGAGCGCATCCTGCGGGTGCGCGACCTGCTGGAGTGCCTGCTCACGCCGCGGCCGGCCGCGTCGGCCGTGCGGCTGCTGGCGCGCCTGGTGACGGTGGGGCGCGAGCGGCGCAGCGTGCGCGCGCTGCTGGCGTCCAGCTCGTCGCTGCTGGCCGCCAAGGTGGCCGAGCGCAGCGCCGAGACCGGCGAGCACTACATCACCCGCACGGGCAGCGAATACCTGGCCATGGTGCGCATGGCCGCCGGTGGCGGTGCGGTCATGGCCGTCACCACGCTCGTCAAGCTGGGGCTGTACGCGCTGGCGCTGCCGGTGTTCTGGGGCGGCTTTCTGGCCGGCATGAACTACGCTGCCAGCTTCGTGCTGATCCAGCTGCTGCATTTCACCGTGGCCACCAAGCAGCCGGCCATGACGGCGCCGGCCATGGCCGCCAAACTGGACGACCTGCACGACGACGCCAGCGTCGAAGCGTTCGTGGACAAGGTGACCCACCTAGTGCGCTCGCAGGTGGCGGCCGTGCTGGGCAACGTGTTGCTGGTGTTTCCGGGTGCGATGGCGCTGGCGCTGGCCATCGGCTGGGCGGGTGGCGAGCCGGCCCTGGACGAGGCCCACGCCCGGCGCGTACTCGCTTCGCTGCACCTGCTCGGCCCGTCGCTGCTGTTTGCGGCCTTCACCGGCGTGCTGCTTTTTGCCTCCAGCATCTTCGCCGGCTGGGTGGAAAACTGGTTCGTGCTGCGCCGGCTCGACTCGGCCATCCAGTTCAACCCGCGCATCACCCGCACGCTCGGCACGGCGCGCGCGGCGCGCTGGGCGCTGTACCTGCGCGAACACATCTCGGGCTTTGCCGCCAACGTCTCGCTGGGCTTCATGCTGGGCCTGGCCCCGGCCTTTGCGGGGTTTTTCGGCCTGGCGCTGGAAGTGCGCCACGTCACGCTGTCGGCGGGTCAGGCCGGCGCGGCTGCGGCCTCGCTGGGCTGGCAGGCGGTGCACGAGAGCGCCTTCTGGTGGGCCGTGGCGATGATCCCGTTCAACGGCGCGCTGAACGTGCTGGTGAGCTTTTACCTGGCGTTTCGGGTCGCGCTGCGCGCACACAACGTCAGTGGTGTGGACCGCTTGCGCATCTACCGCGCGCTGCGTGCCCGCCTGGCGCGCGCCCCGCTCAGCTTCTTCCTGCCGCAGCGCCAGGGGGTCTGATAAGGTGCCCGCTGTGCCGTCCTACACGGTGCACCGGCGGGCTGCCGATACATTCCGTAAGCAAACGCACCCCCTGCGCCGCAGCCTTCCTGCGCGGTGGCGCCGGGCAGGCCGGTGAGGCTTCCCCGTGCCGTGGGAGGCAGGGCGCTCGCCCCCTTTTTTTCGTTTTCGCCCGGCTGCGGGCTCGGACCGATACATGAATGAACTGATGAGTTTCTGGGCGCAGTGGCTGCGCCCCTCGGCCGGGTTGCCGACGGTGCAGTGGTCGCTGCTGCTCGCGGCGGCGGCCATCATCGGCTACCTGGTGCAGCGCCACTCGGGCCTGCCCAAGGTCGTCGGCTACACCCTGGTGGGCACGGTCACCGGCCTGCTGGGCTTCTCCGGCGTGGTCTGGCCGCTGGAGGGCATCGGCCTGTTCCTGGTGGAGCTGGCAGTCTCCATCGTGCTGTTCGAGGCCGGTGGACGCATTCCGCTGCGCTGGTTCCGCCACAACCCCATGGTGCTGGTGCAAAGCATCGCCGAGTCGGCGCTGACCTATGTCGCCGTGTACTGGGGCCTGATGTGGCTGGGCATGGACCAGCGCGTGGCCAGCGCCCTGGCGCTGGTGGCGCTGGCCGCCTCGCCGGCGGTGCTCACCCGCGTGGTGGCCGACACCCGCGCCGCCGGCCCGGTGACCGACCGGGCGATCGTGCTGGCCACGCTGTCGTCGCTGTACGCGCTGGCGCTGGGCAGCGCCCAGGCCGAATTCCTCACCCGCCCGGCGGCCGACTGGCGCGAGGCGCTGTACCCGGTGGTGGTGGTGCTGGGCGTGTCGATCGTGATGGGCGCGCTGCTGTCGCTGCTGGTGCGCCTGGCGCTGAAGGTGATGAGCCCGGGCAGCGAGAACACCGCCATCATGCTGCTGGCGCTGATCGCTGCCGGCGCAGCCATCGCTGCGCACATGGGCGGCTCCGCGCCCCTGGCGGCACTGCTGGGCGGCATGCTGCTCAAGCAGCTGCATCCGCGCCCCTGGGGCTGGCCGCGCCAGACGGGCACGGCCTCGTCGCTGCTGACCATGCTGATGTTCGTGCTGGTGTCCACCGTGGCCGCGCAGGCCGAGTGGAGCCTGCAGGTGGCCGGCACCGTGCTGGGCCTGATCGCCGTGCGCCTGGTGGCCAAGGCGGTGGGCGTGGGCGTGGGCAACGTGGGCAGTGGCGCCAGCTGGCGCCAGGCGCTGTGGGTGAGCTGCGCGATGACGCCCATGTCGGCCATTGCGCTGCTGGTGGCCTCGCAGTTCGCGCAGGCCTCGGCCGCCACCGGCGAGCTGATCGCCGGCATCGCCCTGCCCGCCATTTTGCTGATGGAGGTATTGGGCGCCGTGATCGCCACGCTGGCCATCTACCGCGCCGGCGAAACCTCCAAGCCCTGGCTGGCCGCCAGCGCCAGCCGCAAGCTGCCGACCACCGAAAAGGACGCCTCGTGAGCCTGGAAGCCTTCCACCATTCCGAACCGCTGACCCTGGGCGTGGAGCTGGAGCTGCAGCTCGTCAACACCCACGACTACGACCTGGCGCCCTACGCCGACGACATGCTGCGCCTGATGGCCAGGACCCCGCTGCCCGGCAGCGTGGTGCCGGAGATGACCAGCAGCATGATCGAGGTCTCCACCGGGATCTGCCACAGCAGCAGCGAGGTGCTGGGCCAGCTCTCGCAGATCCGCGACGCGCTGGTGAAGAGCGCCGACAAGCTCAACATCGCCGTGGTCGGCGGCGGCACGCACCCCTTCCAGCAGTGGCATGAGCGGCGCATCTACGACAAGCCGCGCTTTCAGGAGCTGTCGCAGCTGTACGGCTACCTGTCCAAGCAGTTCACCATCTTCGGCCAGCACGTGCACGTGGGCTGCCCGGATGCCGACTCCGCGCTGGTCATGCTGCACCGCATGAGCCGCTACATCCCGCACTTCATCGCCCTGTCGGCCTCCAGCCCCTACGTGCAGGGGCAGGACACGGCGTTCGACTCGGCACGGCTGAACTCGGTGTTCGCCTTTCCGCTGTCGGGGCGCGCGCCGTGCGTGCTGACCTGGGCCGAGTTCGGCCAGTACTTCGACAAGATGACACGCACCGGCGTCGTCAAGAGCATGAAGGATTTCTACTGGGACATCCGCCCCAAACCCGAGTTCGGCACCATCGAGATCCGGGTGTTCGACACCCCGCTGACCATCGAGCGCGCCGCCGCGCTGGCCGGCTTCGTGCAGTCGCTGGCCGCGTGGTTTTTGGCCGAGCAGCCGTTCACGCCCGCCGAGGACGACTACCTGGTCTACACCTACAACCGTTTCCAGGCCTGCCGCTTCGGGCTGGACGCGGTCTACGTCGACCCGTCCACCGGCAGCCACATGCCGCTGCGCGAGCACATCGTGCAGACCATCGACCACATCGCGCGCCATGCCACCGGCCTGGGCGCTTCGGGCGCGCTGCACATGCTTCGCGGCGAGGCCACGGCCGGGCAGAACGATGCGCGCTGGCTGCGCGGCAGGATGCAGGACGAGCAACTGCTCGCCGAGGTCAGCCGCCAGGCGGCGCAGAGGTTCCGCGGAACTCCCCCCTGAAGAACTGGCCCCCTCGGGTCGCCTTCGCCGCCTTCCCCCAGGGGGGACGCCGCTGCTGGACCGGCTGAGCTTGGTCCACTGCGGCTGCAGGCCTTGGCGGGTGCCGGTTTTGGGGCGGGCGCTCGGCATCTGCGTGGCACACAATGGTTCCCATGGGTGAATTCGATCTGATTGCGCGCTACTTCGCACGCCCCGCGCCGCCAGGGCGGGGCGTGACGCTGGGCGTTGGCGACGACTGTGCGCTGCTTGTCCCGGCACCGGGCATGCAGCTGGCGGTCTCCACCGACATGCTGGTCGAGGGCCGGCACTTCTTTGCCGATGTGTACCCGGCTCACCTGGGCCACAAGGCGCTGGCCGTGAACCTGTCGGACCTGGCCGCGTGCGGCGCGCGGCCGCTGGCGTTCACGCTGGCCGTGGCGCTGCCGCAGGTGGACACGGTCTGGCTGCAGGGCTTTTCCGACGGCCTGCTGGCCTTGGCCGAGAGCAGCGGCTGCCCGCTCGTGGGCGGCGACACCACGCAGGGCCCGCTGAACATCTGCGTGACGGTCTTCGGCGAGGTCCCGGCCGGGCGCGCGCTGCTGCGCAGTGGTGCACGCGCCGGCGACGAGGTGTGGGTCAGCGGGCGCCCTGGCCAGGCGCGCCTGGCGCTGGAGGCGCTGCGCGGCCAGCTCCAGGTGGAGGACACGCTGCTCACGCTGCTGCGCCAGCGGCTGGAGCGCCCCATGCCGCGCCTGGCCCTGGGCCGGGCGCTGGTGGGCGTCGCCAGCAGCGCCATCGACGTGAGCGACGGCCTGCTGGGGGACCTGGGGCACATCCTGCAGGCCTCGGGCGCGGGCGCCTGCATCGACGCCGATGTTGCTACTGATTTGCTAGCTGGCAGCGCCCGGCTGGCAAGCGTTGGAGCCCATTTTGACCCTGCATTCCTGCGGCGCTGCGCGCTGGGCGGCGGCGACGACTACGAACTGGTCTTCACCGCCGCGCCGGCGCAGCGCGACGCGGTGCTGGAGGCCAGCCGGCGCAGCGGCACGCGCGTCACGCGCCTGGGCGCCATCGAGGCCGAGCCGGGCCTGCGCCTGGTCGACCGGGCAGGCCACCCGCTGCCCGGGCACTTTCCCTCGTTCGACCATTTCGCCTGAGATGTGCGCCAGCGCCGGACCACGCGTGCGCAGTGCTTGCCGGCCCGCCGCCTCGCCCACCTGACTCCTGGAGACACCCCCCATGCACCTTCCGACCTCGCGCCGCCTGGCCGGCCTGCTTACGCTGCTGGCGGCAGGCACCGCCTGCGCCGGCGCTGTGGCCCAGACCACCGCCTCGCCCGCCGCGACGCCTTCGCGCATCAGTGCCGTCAAGCTCTACCCGGGCAGCGCCACCGTCGAGCGCAGCGCGCGGGTGGCAGCCGGCAGCCGGGTGGCGGTCTTCGACTGCCTGCCGCAGGGCTTGGATGCCCGCAGCGTGCAGGTGCAGGCAGGCAGCAGCGCGGTGCGCGTGGGCGACATCGCCGTGCAGGTGCGCGAGCGCGCCCTGGCCCGCGGCTGCACCGGCGCGCAGGACGAGCGCCTGCGCGGCCTGCAGCAGCGCCTGGCCGAAGCGCAGGCCGAGACCGGCGCGCTGGAGCTGGCGCACAGCTACCTCAAGAGCATCGCCGGCAACGCGCCCGGCACGGCGCCGGCCACCGGCCCGGGCACGCCCGGCGCGGGCCAGATCGTCGCCACCACCGAGGCGCTGCGCAAGTCCGGCCAGGACACGCTGGTGCGGCTGCACCAGGCGCGCGCCCGCCAGGACGAGCTGGAGCGCCAGGTGAAGGCCCTGGCCGCCGAGCACGAACGCGCGGAGGGCGCCCACGCCCGCGTGGCCAGCGTCAGCGTGAACCTGGCGGCCGAGCAGGGCGCCGAGCTGCGCCTGACCTACCAGGTGCGCGGCCCGAGCTGGTCGCCCAGCTACCGCGCCACGCTGGACACCGCCGCCGCCACCCCGAGCGTGCAGCTCGAGCGCCTGGCACTGGTGGCGCAAAACACCGGCGAGGACTGGGACGGCGTGCCGCTGACGTTGTCCACCGGCCAGCCGCTGCGCGCCACCGGCGCGCCGCTGCCCCGGCCGTGGACGGTGGACGTGCGCGCCCCGCAGTCCGAGGCGGCGGCAATGGCGCCCCCGCCCGCGCCCGCCCCGGCGGTGCGCGCCCGCCCCCTGGCCGAAGTCGCCGCGGCAGGGCCCGCCCAGGACGAGCCGGCGCCCGACTTCACCGTGGCCGTGGCCGAGGGCGCCTATGCCACCGAGTTCGTGGTGCCGCAGCGCGTGCACGTGCCCTCGGGCGGACTCAAGGTGGCACTGGCCCTGCAGGCCCAGGCCGCCGAGGCCACGCTGCTCACCCGCACCACGCCCGCGGCCGAGTCCGCCGCCTACCTGGTGGCGACCATGGCCCCGCTGCCCGGCGTCTGGCCCGCCGGCCCCGTGGCGCTGTACCGCGACGGCGCCTTCGTCGGCCAGGGCACGCTGGACAGCTCCCGCGCCGAGCAGGAGCTGTCCTTCGGCCGCGACGAGCGCATCACCGTCACGGCCGAGCCCGAGCGGCGCACCAGCGCCAGCGCCGGGCTGACCGGCGGGCGCACCGAGCGCACCACCGAGCGCAGCTACGTCGTCACCAACCGCCACGCGCGCCCGGTGCAATTGCAGGTGCTGGACGCGGCGCCGGTGTCGCTGGACGCCCAGGTCCAGGTCGCGTCGCACTACGAGCCCGCGCCCAGCGAGACCGCCTGGCGGGCGCAGGCCGGCACCATCGCCTGGGCCCAGCCGCTGGACGCCGGCGCCAGCGCACGCTTCACGGCACGCCACACGCTGCGCCACGACAAGGAACTGCGCCTGCGCGAGCGGCGCTGAGCATCTTCATGCGCCAGCAGCGCGCGGGGTGATACTGGCCCCGCGCGCCCTTTGTTCCTCCCGTTTCGACCCCGCCCTGCCCGCATGCCCGCCACTGCCCCGCGCCTGCCACGCCGCTTCCTGTTCAGCCACCCGGCCCATGCCATCGCCCTGGGCGGCGGCAGCGGCCTGTCGCCGGTCGCCCCGGGCACCGTCGGCACCCTGTGGGGCTGGCTGGCGTTCCTGGTGCTGCAGCTGTGGCTGCCGCCGGCGGCGCTGGGCTGGGTGGTGGCCGCCTCGCTTCCCGTGGGCTGGTGGGCCAGCACGCTGACGGCCCGCCACCTGGGCGTGGCCGACCCGGGCGCCATCGTGTGCGACGAGATCAGCGCCATCTGGCTCATCCTGTGGCTGGCCATGCCCATGGGCTTCGTCGGCCAGGCGCTGGCGTTCGCGCTGTTTCGCTATTTCGACGCGGCCAAGCCCGGCCCCGTGGCCTGGGCCGACCGGCTGTTCAAGGGCTTCGGCTGGCGCGGCGGGCTGGGGATCATGCTGGACGACCTGGTGGCCGCGTTCTGCACGCTGCTGGTCATCGCGCTGTGGCGCCACTTCCTGGGATAAGCCACGATGATGCTATCGAAACAAGAGCTGCCAGCGCTTGATGGGCAAGCTCTGGAGGCCAATTTGACCCATATTTCCGAGCGGCTGCTGGCGCACGGCTGGAAGCTGGCCACGGCCGAGAGCTGCACCGGTGGGCTGATCGCCGCCGCGTGCACCGAGCGCGCCGGCTCCAGCCAGTGGTTCGAGCGCGGCTTCGTCAGCTACTCCAACGAGGCCAAGGCCGAGCTGCTGGGCGTGCCTGCCCAGCTCATCGCGCAGCACGGCGCCGTGAGCGAACCGGTGGTGCGCGCCATGGCCGAAGGGGCCGTTGCGCACTCGCGCGCGCAGGTGGGCGTGGCGGTCACCGGCGTTGCCGGCCCCACGGGGGGCAGCGCCGACAAGCCGGTGGGCACCGTGTGGTTCGGCTGGTGCGTGGAGGGTGCCACGCACAGCGAGCGGCGCTGCTTTGCCGGCGACCGCGCTGCCGTGCGCCAGGCCACGGTGGCCCACGCGCTGGCGCGGCTGGCGCGCTGGCTGGCCTGAGACGCGCGGCCCACCGCCCTCAGGCCGGCGCGGCGGCGTGCTCGCGCCGCTGCACCACCACGAAACGGTCGGCGACGAACGCCAGCGTGGTGTAGCTGGCGTTGGCCGCCGGGTTGCCGCCGGTGGCGTGGTAGTCGGAAAACGCCGCCGACTGGTTCACGTACACGCCCTGCGTCAGGTTGATGGACAGCGCCACGCGCGCGCGCCGCGACAGCTGCACCGCGCGCTCGACGTAGGCGCGGTCGGTGGAGTACACGCCCAGGGTCAGCGCGCCGTGCGCGCGCAGCACCGAGGCGGCGGTGGCCAGCGATGCCTCGGCCGAGTCGGTGGCCACCAGGAACGACACCGGGCCGAAGCACTCGCGGGCGTACGCGGCTTCGTCGCCCTGGTCCACCGCCACGATGACCGGCGTGTGCACGCGTGCCTGCGGGAACTGCGGGTGCGCCACCGCACGCGAGGCCAGCACCACGCGCCCGCGCGCCTGCGCGTCGGCGATGCGCTGCACCGTCTCGGGGGCGCTGATCGCGCCCAGCACGGCGGTGAGCACGCGCGGGTCGGCCAGCAGCTGGTCGACGGCAGCGGCCAGGTCCTGCCCCACCTGCTCGAAGCTCTTGTGGCCCTCGTCGGTCTGGATGCCGCCCCTGGGCAGCAGAATGTTCTGCGTGGTGGTGCACATCTGGCCGCTGTACAGCGACAGCGTGAACGCCAGGTTGCGCAGCATGGCGGCGTACTGGTCGGTGGATTCGATGACCACCGTGTTGACGCCAGCCATCTCGGCGTACAGCCGCGCCTGGCGGGCGTTGTCCCGCAGCCAGTGGCCGAAGGCGGTGCTGCCGGTGAAGTCGATGCTGGCGACTGCCGGGTCGCAGGCCAGCTGGCGCGTGTGCGCCGGGTCGTCGCTCAGCGCCAGCTTCACCAGGTTGGCATCCAGCCCCTGCTCGGTGAGCACGTCGCGCAGGATGGCCACCGTGATGGCCGCCGGCAGCACGGCGTTCGGGTGCGGCTTGACGATCACCGGGTTGCCGGTGGCCAGCGCGGCGAACAGGCCGGGGTAGGTGTTCCAGGTGGGGAACGTGGCGCAGCCGATGACCAGCGCCACGCCGCGCCCGACGATCTCGAAGTGCTTGTCCATCACCAGCGGCGGGTTCTTGCCCTGGGGCTTTTCCCAGTGCGCCTCGGCCGGCACGTCGGCCATGGCTTTCCAGGCGTAGGCGATGGCCTCCAGCGCGCGGTCCTGCGCGTGCGGGCCGCCGGCCTGGAAGGCCATCATCGGACCCTGGCCGGTGGTCAGCATCACCGCATGGGCGATCTCGTGGCTGCGCCGGTGGATGCGCGCCAGCGCCTCCAGCAGCACGCCGGTGCGGCCCTCGGCGCCCAGCGCTTGCCAGGCAGGCTCGGCCGCCTGTGCGGCGGCGACCAGCGCGTCGGGCGCGCACACGGGGTAGCGCACGCCGATGTCCACGCCGTAGGGCGAGTGCTCGGTGGCGATGCGGCCGGTTTCGCCCGGCTGTGCCAGGGGAAAGTCCTGGCCCAGCAGCGCCTGCACGGCCGCCTGGCCGTCGGCCTGCGCGGTCTCGCCATAGACCTTGGGCGAGGCGACCTCGGGAAATGGCGACCAGAAGCCGCGCGTGGCGAGCGCGGACAGGGCGCCGTCCAGCAGCGCGCGGTGGGTATCGAACAGGCTCATGCGGTGTCTCCAGGGTTTGTCCCGTGTTCGTTTGACTTGCGTCAGAAAGCGGTCGCAGCATATTATTGACCGACCGATCGGTCAATAATACTTTGATCCATCGCAATACGCCCGCCCGCGCGGCCCCTGCATTCCTTTCGCTGCCCCTCGTCTGCCCATGACCGACACCCCGACCCGCCCGGCGCCCGAGCCGTTGGTGCTCAGCGCCTTGTCCGGCCCCGTGCTGACGCTGACGCTGAACCGCCCTGCCGCCCTCAACAGCTTCACCGCCGCATTGCACGGCGAGCTGCTGGCAGCGCTGGACGCGGCGGCCGCCGACGCGGCGGTGCGCTGCGTGGTGCTGACCGGGGCCGGACGCGCGTTTTGCGCCGGCCAGGACCTGGCCGACCCGGCGGTGGCGCCCGACCCTGGCGGCGCCCCGCGCGACCTGGGCGAGGTGGTCGAGCGCTGGTACACGCCGCTGTGCCTGCGCCTGCGCAGCATGCCGGTGCCGGTGGTGGCCGCGGTGAACGGTGTGGCCGCCGGTGCCGGCGCCAGCATTGCGCTGGGCTGCGACATCGTGGTGGCGGCGCGCTCGGCCAGCTTCA
>DAMCAL010000096.1:0-10979 GCA_032059585.1 Burkholderiaceae bacterium | reverse complement strand
CTCGTCCTGATCCGCCACGGCGAATCCACCTGGAACCTGGAAAACCGCTTCACCGGCTGGACCGACGTGGAGCTCACCCCGACCGGCGTGGAGCAGGCCCTGAACGCCGGCCGGCTGCTGGCCGCCGAGGGCATGGACTTCGACCAGTGCCACACCAGCGTGCTCAAGCGCGCCACGCACACCCTGTGGCACTGCCTGGACGCCATGGACCGCACCTGGCTGCCGGTGCACCACTCCTGGCGCCTGAACGAGCGCCACTACGGCGCCCTGCAAGGCCTGAACAAGGCCGAAACCGCGCGCAAGTACGGCGACGAGCAGGTGCACGTGTGGCGCCGCAGCTACGACACGCCGCCGCCTGCGCTCGAAGCGGGCGACCCGCGCAGCGAGCACGGCGACATCCGCTACCGGGCCCTGACGCGCGAGCAGATCCCGCTGACCGAGTGCCTGAAGGACACGGTGGCCCGGGTGCTGCCCTACTGGCACGAGACCATCGCCCCGGCCATCGGCGCCGGCCAGCGCGTGCTGATCGCCGCACACGGCAACTCGATCCGGGCCCTGGTCAAATACCTGGACGGCATCTCCGACGCGGACATCGTGGGGCTGAACATCCCCAACGGCATCCCGCTGGTGTACGAACTGGACGCCGACCTGCAGCCCCTGCGGCACTACTACCTGGGCGGCGAAGAGGCCGCGGCGCGCGCGGCCGCGGCCGTCGCCTCTCAGGGCAAGGCCTGAAAAAGAGGCCCCTCCCCGGGGAACCGGCCACAGGGGGCTTTGTCCAAGCGGTATATTGAAAACACGCGCTTCAAAGGGATCCCATGGGCCAGAAGATCAAGATCGCGGGATGGATTTCGGCCGGTGCTCTGGCCGGCGTCCTGACCACCGTTTCGCTGCAGACCGTGGCGCGCGGCGCCATGACGCCGCTGCCGCTGGAGGAAATCCAGCAGCTTTCTGCCGTCTTCGGCCTGATCAAGACCGACTACGTCGAGCCGGTGGACGACAAGAAGCTGATCACCGATGCCATCTCCGGCATGGTTTCCAGCCTGGATCCGCACTCGCAGTATTTCGACAAGAAATCCTTCAAGGAATTTCGCGAGGGCACCTCCGGGCGTTTCGTCGGGGTGGGCATCGAGATCACGCAGGAAGACGGCCTGATCAAGATCGTCTCGCCCATCGAGGGCTCGCCGGCGTTTCGCGCCGGCCTCAAGACCAACGATCTCATCACCAAGATCGACGATACCGCCGTCAAGGGCCTGTCGCTCAACGATGCGGTCAAGCGCATGCGTGGCCAGCCCGACACCCGGGTGACGCTGACCATCTTCCGCAAGGACGAGAGCCGCACCTTCCCGGTGACCATCACCCGCGAGGAGATCAAGACCCAGTCCGTCAAGGGCAAGGTGGTCGAGCCCGGCTACGCGTGGATCCGCCTGTCGCAGTTCCAGGAACGCACGGTGGACGATTTCGTGCGCAAGGTCGAGGAAATCTACAAGGCCGACCCGCACATCAAGGGCCTGGTGCTGGACCTGCGCAACGACCCGGGCGGCCTGCTGGATGCGGCCGTGGCCATTTCGGCGGCCTTCCTGCCCGAGGACGTCACCGTGGTCTCCACCAACGGGCAGTTGCCCGAAAGCAAGGCCACGTTCAAGGCTTCGCCCGAGTTCTACCTGCGCCGCGGCCAGGGCGACCCGCTCAAGCGCCTGCCGGAGGCCCTCAAGCGCGTGCCGCTGGTGGTGCTGGTCAACGAGGGATCGGCCTCGGCCAGCGAGATCGTCGCCGGCGCGCTGCAGGACCACAAGCGCGCCACCATCATGGGCAGCCAGACCTTCGGCAAGGGCTCGGTGCAGACCGTGCGCCCGCTCGGGCCGGACACCGGCATCAAGCTGACCACGGCGCGCTACTACACGCCCAGCGGCAAGTCCATCCAGGCCAAGGGCATCGTGCCTGACGTGATGCTGGACGAGACCGCTGAGGGCGACCTGTTCGCGTCGCTGCGCATGCGCGAGGCCGACCTGGAAAAGCACCTCTCCAGCGGCCAGGGCGAGGAAGTGAAGGACGCTGCGCGGGAAAAGGCGCGCGAAGAGGCCCGCAAGCGCCTGGAGGAAGAGGCCAAGAAGCCGATCGCCGAACGCCGGCTGCCCGAGTTCGGCACCGACAAGGACTTCCAGCTGGGGCAGGCGCTGAACCAGCTCAAGGGCCAGACGGTGCTTGCCAGCAAGACGCTGACGGAACGCAAGGAAGAGCCGAAGGAAAATTGAGCGCGCGCGCCACTGTGCCCACCCCAGGCCGGGCCCGCAGGGCGCCCGGCCTTGCTTTTTCTCCCCTTCGGCCGGCGCCGCGGCGCCGGCACCGCCCCCCATGAACGACGACCAGCTCCTGCGCTACTCGCGCCACATCCTGCTCGACGAGATCGGCATCGAAGGCCAGGAGCGCATCCTGGCTGCGCACGTGCTGATCGTGGGCGCGGGCGGTCTGGGTTCGCCGGCCGCGCTGTTCCTGGCCTCGGCCGGCGTGGGCACCCTGACCCTGGTGGACGATGACCGCGTGGACCTGACCAACCTGCAGCGCCAGATCGCCCACACCACGCAGCGCGTCGGCCTGCCGAAAGTCGCGTCGGCAGCCTGCGCCATCGAGGCGATCAACCCGCAGGTGCGCGTGCACCCCGTGGACGAGCGCGTCGACGAAGCGGCGCTGATCGCGCTGGCGCAGCCCGCCGACGTGGTGCTGGACTGCACCGACAACTACCGCACGCGCCAGGCCATCAACGCGGCATGCGTGCGCACCGGCACGCCGCTGGTGGCCGGCGCCGCCATCCGCTTCGACGCGCAGATCTCCGTGTACGACCCGCGCGGCGACGATACGCCCTGCTATGCCTGCCTGTTCCCGCCGGACGCGCAGTTCGAGGAAGTGCAGTGCTCGACCCTGGGCGTTTTCTCACCGATGGTAGGCATCATCGGGACGATGCAGGCCGCCGAGGCGCTCAAGCTGATCGTGGGCATCGGCCGGCCCCTCGCCGGGCGCCTGTTGATGCTGGACGGCCGCGACATGCAGTGGACCCAGATGCGCGCATCCCGCAACCCGGCCTGCCCCGTGTGTCACACGCGCCACACACCATTGCGGTAGGCAGGCTCCTACGGGGGCTGAACCCGGCCGCTGGCACAATCACTTCGACTCCCTGTCCACCATTCGGGGCAGGCCTGACCCCCACCCGGGGTTAGCAGAGGACTCCCTGTGAAATTGCGCACCTACATCGTCGAAGACAACGCCACCATCCGTGAGAACCTGATCGGTGCCCTGCAAGAATTGGCGCAGATCGAGGCCGTGGGAATCGCCGAAACCGAGGACGACGGCAAGGCCTGGCTCGCCAGCCACCCGGCCCAGTGGGACCTGGCCATCGTCGACCTGTTTTTGCGCCAGGGCAGCGGCCTGGGTGTGCTGGCCGCCTGCCGCGATCGCCTGTCCAACCAGAAGATGGTGGTACTGAGCAACTACGCCACCCCGGACGTGCGCATGCGCTGCGCACAGTTGGGGGTGGATGCGGTGTTCGACAAGTCCAACGAGATCGAGGCACTGGTGGACTACTGCATCGCCCACAGCGAGGCCCGCGCGACCAGCCGCCCGACCGGTACGATGGCCAACTGAGCGCTACCGGACGGAACCAAAGCAAAAAGGCCAGCAGTTCGCTGGCCTTCTTGTTTCAGCAGCCGCACGCAAGATGCGGCCCGAACTCCCAGATCAATCGATCAGCTTGTTCTTCAGGGCGTAGTACGTGAGGTCGCTGTTGGACGACAGGCCCATCTTCTCCATCAGACGCGTACGGTACGTGCTCACGGTCTTGACACTGAGCGACAGCGACTTGGCGATCTCGCCGGCCGTCTCGCCCTTGGCCAGCTTCAGGAATACCTGGAACTCGCGCTCCGAGAGCTGCTCGTGCGGTGGCGCGTCGTCCTTGCGGTTGAGCTGCTGGGCCAGCAGGTCGGCCACGGCCGGCGTCAGGTAGCGCCGGCCCAGCGAGATCGTGCGGATGGCCTCGACGATCTCCTTGGGTTCGCACTCCTTGTTCAGGTAGCCGCTGGCACCCTGGCGGATCAGGCTGATCGCGTAGTGCTCTTCGGGGTAGCCGGAGAGGATCAGGATGCCCATGTCGGGCGCCTTGGCGCGCAGCATGGCCAGCGCATCCAGTCCGCTTTGCCCCGGCATGGACAGGTCCATCAACAGCACATCAATCTCGTGCGTGCGCACCAGATCGATCGCCTCGCGGCCGTTGGAGGCTTCGCCCACCACCCGCAGGTCGACATGCTCGGAGAGGAACTGCCGCAATCCCGAACGCACGATTGCATGGTCATCCACAATGCCGATATTGATCATTGAGCCTTCTTTCTTGGGGCGCGACCCGCACCCTTGTGACATATGGTTGGGAATGCGCTCGCTGCTGCGCGCTTGCAGCTAGCATGGCGGCACAGGTCAATCATATGCATTTTCGGCTTCGCACTTCCGCAGCATCGGGGAAACGGTCTTCATGAACTGGTCACGCCTGCGCCGGATGGCGTTCAGCCTGCCGCTGGCCCTGCTGGCCGTGGTGCTGCTGGTGGGCGCCAACGAAGCCGGGTTCCGGCGGTCGCAAAAGGCCGCCGACGCCCTGGCGCGCTCGCACGCCACGCGCGCCGCGCTCGACCAGTTGCTGCAGTCGATGCTGAACGCCGAAACCGGCCAGCGCGGGTATCTGCTGACGCAGGATGAGCGCTACCTGCAGCCCTACAAGGTGGCCCTCACCTCGATCAACTCCCACCTGGAGACGCTGCGCGCCACCCAGGGAGACGCGCTCGAGGACCGCGCGGACTTTGCCCAGCTGTCGCAGGCCATCTCGCGGCGGCTGTCCGAGATGGAACTGACGATCAAGCTGCGCCGCCAGGACAACGATGACGCGTGGCGCTTCGTGCTGTCCACCGACGTCGGCCAGGAGGACATGGAAGCGGTTCGCGCGCTCGCCAGCCGCATGACCGAGCGCAGCGCGCAGCAGGCCGCCCGCAGCACGGACGCGATCCGCCGCGCCCTGCTGCTGTCGCGCGCCGGCGTGGCGCTGGCGGCAGTGGTGGGCCTGCTCGCGTTCTACCTGTACCTGCGCAACGGCCGCGCCCTGCGCGCGGCGCACGAGCGTGAGCAGCGCGTGCTGGCGCGCGAACGCGACCGGCTGGAGCAACTGGTGCGCGAGCGCACCGCCTCGCTGTCGGAGCTGGCGCACCACCTGCAGCAGGTGCGCGAAGAAGAGCGTGCCCACCTGGCGCGCGAGTTGCACGACGAGCTGGGCGCGCTGCTGACGGCCGCCAAGCTCGACGTGGCACGCCTGCGACCGCGCATCGACCTGAGCTCGCCCGAGAGCGCGGAGCGCCTGGACCACCTGACCGATTCGCTCAACAGCGGCATCGCCCTCAAGCGCCGCATCATCGAAGACCTGCGGCCGTCGTCGCTGTCCAACCTGGGGCTGACCACGACGCTGGAAATCCTCACCCGCGAATTCGCCGAACGCAGCGGCATCAGGGTCGACACGCACCTGGCAAGCGTGCAGCTGTCCGAGTCCGCGCAGCTCACCGTGTACCGCCTGGTGCAGGAGGCGCTGACCAACATCCACAAGCACGCCCATGCGCGCCACGTGGTGGTCTCGCTGGGATCGTCTGCCCACCAGGTCACGGTGCAGGTGCGGGACGACGGCATGGGCTTCCTGGTGGACCAGGTGCCGTCCGATGCGCATGGCCTGCTGGGCATGCGCCACCGGGTGGAGATCGCCGGCGGCCGGCTGGCGGTCACTTCCAAGCCCGGCGAGGGCGCGCTCGTGTCCGCCGTATTGCCGCTGTCTTCGACCGCGCCAAGCGCCTGACGCGGCAGGCGTTCGACTTTGCCTCGCCTGCGCGGCGAGGTCGACGGTAGCGTCCTACATGGCCGCGCGCCGGCCACCGGCACTTGCGTGCAGACCCCTCCTTTTACATTGAGTTCATGCGTTCGCGGGCAATCGGTGCCATCGCAGCGTCATTCCAACGACTCACTAGGAGGTCTCCATGTTGCATTACGCAGTCGTCTTTCTGGTCATCGCGCTGATCGCTGCCCTGTTCGGTTTCGGTGGCATCGCCGCTGGCGCCGTCGGCATCGCGAAGGTGCTGTTCTTTGTCTTCGTGATCATGGCCATCGTGACCTTCGTGCTGAGCCTGCTCAAAAGAGGCTGAGCCCGGCGCCGGCCCTGAACCCCCCACCCTTTTCACTTTTTGATCCGCGAGGAACCCCATGGACACCCAGAACACTCCCCAGAAAGCCGCTGACACCGCCAAGAACATGACGGACAACGTGACCGACGGCGCGACGCAAGCCGTGCAGTCCACCCGCCGCATGGCCAACGAGGCCCTGGACAAGGCCGAGGAAGGCGTCAAGCGCATCAAAAACGAAGTCGATCCGGTCATCGACGACTTGGCAGCGCGCGCCCAGGAGTTCGCCAACCGCAGCATCAACTACTGCGCCGAGACCAGCGAGCGGGCGCGCCGCCAGATCAACGAGGCCACCGAGGCGACATGCCGATACGTGTCCGACCAGCCCGGCAAGTCGATCCTCATCGCGGCGGCCGCAGGCGCTGCGGTCGCCACCGCCCTGATGATGACCCGCCGCAGCGATCGTTGAGCATGGCGCCGATGGCGCCAAGACAAAGACATATTCCAGGGAGGACGCATGAACACCATATCCCGAGCCAACCAAGGGAGCCAGGGATCGGGCGACACCGGACAACGCACGTTGCAGCTTGACGAGGAAGCGATCCGCAAGGCCGGCACGATCGATCTGGACGAAGGACCGGTGACGCCAGGCTATGGCCCTTATCGCGACTCGATCGTGAAGCTGCTCAACGATGCGCTTGCCACCGAACTGGTGTGTGTGCTGCGTTACAAGCGGCATTACTTCACGGCCCACGGGCTGGAGTCGCCTGCGATTGCGGCCGAGTTTCTGGTGCACGCGAACGAGGAATCGGCGCATGCGGACAAGATTGCGGAGCGCATCGTGCAGCTGGGTGGCTCGCCTGATCTGAATCCGGCCACGCTGCTCGAGCGCAGCCATGCCGAGTACGACGAATGCACCGATCTCAAGGGCATGGTGCGCGCGAACCTTGTTGCAGAGCGTATCGCCGTGGAAACCTACCGCCAGATGATCGAGCTGATTGGCGACAAGGACCCGACGACGCGCCGTCTGCTCGAGGGCGTTCTGGCAGACGAAGAAGAACACGCCGACGAACTCAGCGACTGGCTTCAGCGGTAAGCCACGCGCGCCCTGGCGTGTCACGCGTGTTGGACCTGCACGGCCTGATGGGGTGCTACTGGCCGACGCATGAATGCATGAGCACCCGAATCTTTTTGCTTCCCCTCACCAACCCAAAGGAAATCCCATGAAATACGCACGAGCCCTTGCCTTCGCCGTCGTGGCCGGCGCCACCATCGTCTCCACCGGCTGCTCGGTGGCACGCCACCAGCAGACCGTTGGTTCCTATGTGGACGATGCAGGCATCACCACCGCCATCAAGGCGAAGATGGCCGAGGACAAGAGCGTTTCCGCCACCTCGATCAGCGTCGAGACCCTCAACGGCACCGTGCAGCTTTCCGGCTTCGCCAAGACGCAAGCCGAAAAGGACCGTGCGGAGTCCATCGCCCGCAACAACAAGAACGTGCGCGACGTGCGCAACAGCATCGTTGTGCGTCCCTGACGCTCGCTGGGCCTTCGGGCAGGCAGGCCGCCAGGCCTGATCGCCCGCAAGTGCAACAAGCCCATGCCACTGCGGCTCGCTGCAGCGGCATGGGCTTTTGTGTTCATCCCCTGCCCAGCTTGTGCTGCAGGCGCTGCTGCACCTCCGGCGAGACGAATTTGTCCACTTCGCCGCCAAGCGATGCGATCTCCCGCACGAAAGTGCTGCTGATGAACTGGAACTTGTCGCTCGGCGTGAGGAACACGGTTTCCACCTCCGGCATGAGATGCCGGTTCATCCCTGCCAACTGGAATTCGTAGTCGAAGTCTGTCACCGCGCGCAGGCCGCGCACCATGGCGCGCGCGCCGCGGGAGACGATGAAGTCGCGCATCAGGCCGGAAAAACTCTCCACGCGCACTTGCGGATAAGGCTGCAACGCCTCGCGCACCATGGCGATGCGCTCTTCGAGCGAAAACAGCGTTTTTTTGTGGTGGCCGGCAGCCACCGCCACGATGATCTCGTCGAACAACTGCACGGCGCGGCGCACCACGTCCTCGTGTCCGAGCGTGATGGGATCGAACGTTCCCGGATAGACGGCGAGCACATGCGCCATGGCGAGGGGTCTCCTGTTGCTGCTGCAGCCGGGGCCATTATGACGCCCTGCCCGTATGGCGCCCTTTGCCGATTCCGGCATTTGGCCGTGGCAGGCCGGTGCACCGGCGGCAGTCCGGCTTGAAAGGCTCGGGTTTGCGCAGCCTTGCCCTCATGCGAAGGACGGTATATGGAGGCTGCTTGGACGCAGTCGCGTCTGCCTCTCACCCTCCGGGCGTTGCCCTGCTCACGTCCTGGCCTGTCTCTTTGAGCGGTGCCGTGGATGACGCGCTGCAGCAGCTCGTTCTGGTCGAGGTGTACCGGGAAGGGTAGCGGCTGGTCGTGGCCGGGGCACTGTTTTCCCCGTTCAAGTGGTAGGCGACGCGGGTTGTATGCCCACGCCATCGTCGAAGTGGTGCTGTAGCAGATGGGCGGCTGACGCCCCCGTCCTTCACCTGGAGGATGCCACCCATGGGCAGCTCGCCCTACCATGGCGCCCCGTATCCCCCACGCCACAAGGAGCAGGCACCGATGGTTGGCCGCAGCAGCACCCACCACAGCGCAGACCGGTTCGGCTGCATCGCCGGCCTGGAGCGGCTGCTGGCTGAGAGCCTGGAGGCGCTGGGCGACGCCGACATGGCGCCACGGCTGCTCGCCCACATCGCGCGAGCGCTGGGCAGCCACAAGGCGGTGCTGTTCTGCCCGCTGCCCGGGGGCGCGGCGGGCGCCCCGCCCCTGCTGCATGCCTACCAGTGGGGCATGCCGCACGACTTCCTCGAACGCTATGCCCGCCTGATCCAGGTGCGCGACGCGTGGAGCGAGGCGCTGATGCAACAGCACGCACAGGCGCTGGCGCGCGGCGGCTCGCTCAGCCAGCAGCTCATCGCCACCCGGCAATTGCGGCGCAGCGCCTTTTATGCCGACTACCTGCAACCGCTGGGTATTGATGCCATGGTCAACAGCATCGTCGAGGCGTCGCCCGAGGCCGGGATGCACGTGCTGGCGCTGTACAACGAACAGGGCCATGGCGAATTCACCAGCGCCCAGTTCGCGCAACTGCGCGCTGTCACGCCCTGGGTGCGCAGCCTGATGCGGGCCCAGCGGCGCTTTCAGCAGGCGCGCGAACATGCGGCCGCACTCGAGCGCGGCCTGGACCAGCTCCCGCTGGGCTTGCTGCAAGTGGACGCGGGCGGCGCTGTGCGCTTCGCCAACGGCCATGCACGGACCTGGCTGGCGCTGCAGGACGAATGCTCCATCCTGCTGCACCACGCGGGCCGCTGGCAGGCACGCCGCCCCCTGCTTCTGGCACAGGTGGACGCAGCGCTGGCCCCCCTGGTGCCGGCCTGCCGCGGTGCGCGCACCCCCCTGTCGGCGCGCATGGCCACACGGCAGGGGCGGTCCATTGTGGCGCTGGCCACGCCCTTGCGCATGGGGCCGGGCGGCGGGCACGACCCGATGGTGCAGGTGCTCCTGGTGCCCGAGTCGCCGCCCCAGTCCGCCGCCACGGTGCCCGTGTGCAGCGCCCTGTATGGCCTGACTCCGGCCGAAGCGGCGCTGCTGCCACTGCTGCTGCAGGGCATGACGCCGCGCGAGATGGCCGAAACCCAGCAGGTCAAGCTGACCACCGTCCGCTCGCAACTGGCCAGCCTGTTCGCCAAGACCGGCACGCGCGGGCAGACCGCGCTGGCGCAACGCGTGCTGCGCGTGGCGGCGATGGTGTCGTGAGGCGGCATGCCCGCCGCCGCCCGCTGTCTGTTGCGTTTCTTCCGGCCGCCGGCAGGCGGCCCCGCCCGAAAGGCCCGCCACTGATGTCACGACAACAAACCCTTCGCCCTTCCTTCCATCCCCTGTCGCTGGCTTGTGCGGCTGTGGTCGCAGTCGCGGCCGCCCCGGCGCTGGCGCAAAAGCCGGGGGCACCAGGCAAGCCCAGCCGGGCGCAACTGGCCGGTGAGCTGGCCGCCACACTGCAGGCCTGCTCCTATGACGGCAGCCCGGTCGCGTTCTCGCCGCCCGACCTGTCCAGGGGCGGCAACACCGGTCGCGACGTCGTGGCGGAGATCATGAAATACACCGGCCTGCCGGCGAACTTCGTGGTGGTCGAAGGCAAGGTGCCCAACGCCGCGGCGATCATCATGCTGGACGACCGCAAAGTGCCGCGCCGGGTGATTGCCTACAACCCCTCCTTCATGGGCGAGGTCATCCAGGCCACGCGCGCCAACAACTGGGCACCGGTGAGCATCATGGCGCACGAGATCGGCCACCACCTGTCGGGCCACACCATCGTGCCCGGCGGCAGCCAGCCGCCAATCGAGCTGGAGTCGGACAAGTTCAGCGGCTTCGTGCTCTACAAGATGGGCGCACCGCTGGCAGACGCGCAAAAGGCCATCGCGACGCTGATCCCCGAGCAGGAAGGCGCCACCCACCCGGGCCGGCGCAAACGGCTGGCGGCCATTGCCGACGGCTGGACGCAGGCGTGCGAGCTGCAGGGCGGCGGCGCCCAGTGCAAGGGCGGCAAACCGGTGGCCACCGTGGCTCCGGCGCCGGCCGCAGCCGCCGCAGCGGCGCCTGCGCGCGCTGGCAAGGCGGTGGCCCAGGCACCGTCAGCGCCTGCGCTGGCGCCGTCGGCACCGGCTGCCGCACCACGCGCGCCGGCGGCGACGACACCGGCCCCGGCCGTGGC
>DAMCAL010000095.1:0-11034 GCA_032059585.1 Burkholderiaceae bacterium | reverse complement strand
GGCCGAGTGGCGACCCTGCAGGTATTTGCCTTCGAGTTTGAAGCCGAACGCGTCACCGTAGAAGCCCAGGCTGGCGTTGTCCTCGGAGCTGAAGTTGAGCACCTTGACCACATTGGACGCCTGGATGCGCGGCACCATTTGCTGGGTGGAAAAGCTCACCAGGTTCAGGTCCAGCGCCAGCGCCGAGTAGATCGCCGTGCGCTTCACGTCGCCGCCGAGCGTGACCGTGCCGTTGCCGCCGCCGAACTCGATGCCCGCCGAATTCACCCGCCCCGCGCCGGCGATGGCACGGTCGAACTCGGTGAGCGCGCCGGTGATCAGGAAGTCGGGCATGGTGACGCCGAATTTCGCGCCGAGCTGCGCCTGCGACACCAGATACTCGGGGTGGTAGGGCACATATACCACGCGGGCGCCGACACGGTTGACGGCAGTGCGCACCATCTCGGTGATGTCGCCGGGAATCTCGGCGCCCACCAGCGGGCTCGACAGGTTGGTCGCATCCAGAATGTTGCGGGTTTGCAGGTAGACGACGGGGTCGCCATCCTTATAGATGTCGAGCATGCGCCCGAACCGCCCCAGCGCCAGCGCGTACGGGCTGAGGTTGGTGACGGGCAGCAGCTTTTCGCCCTCGCGCTCGTGCAGCAGGCGCTGGGCATCGCCCAGGGCGTTCTCGGTCGTGGCGCAGCCTGCCAGCAGTGCCAGCGCCATCGCGGCCCCTCCCATTCGCAAATATTTCTTCTTCATTGTGGTGGTCGATCGGTCAATTGACTGGCGGCGCGTCGCGCCGCCCCGGTGGCCCGGGCGCCCGGCCGAAGCCGTCGCCCGCTTCCCCGCTAGCGGGAATTGAGGACGGTGATGTTCTCCACGCCGCGCCCCTCGACGTACAGCGTGACGTTGCCCGTGACGTTGCCCTGGATCACGGGGCTGGCGATGCGCAGCGACCCGTCAGCGCCCCGCTGCACGTCGGAGTACGAGGTACGGATGACCACGTTCTGCTGGTTGTCGGGCAGGCGCAGGGTGCCGTCGGGCTGCACCAGGGCGCTCTGGTCCACCAGCGTGTTGCGTGCGATGGCGCGCGCCACACGTGCCTTGGCGCTGACCGATGGATAGACGCCATCGTTGAGCCGCACGCCGCTTTGCGCCATATCCTTGTAGGCGCCGAGCTGCTCGCCGTAGTTCACCATCTGCGCCTGCGCCGCGCCCGCACACAGGCCCAGGGCCATGGCGCCGACGGCCGCGACGGTGCGCAGCGCGCCGCCGGCTCCGCGTTCGTGATGCATGAGAAAACTCCTTCGGAAAAAAGCCCAGAGGGCAAAAGACAACCTGGCGGCGGCAGACGCAGCCCTCACATGCTCACCAGGTTGACCGCCGGGAGCACGGTCACCGACTGGTTGACCACGCCGCTGGAGGGGACGGTGTAGGTATAGCCGGGATTGGCGGCGAACGCGGCGTTGCCCGCAACACCCGCAGCACCCGTGATGGCACCGCCCACGTTGCGCACGCTCCCGGCGGTCATCCCTGCCGCGGCGGCGGTGCTGTTGCCCACGATGGTCACCGCGCCGGTGACCACGCCATGGTTGATGAGCGAGTTGGACACGCCACCCAGGGCGGCGCGGCCCTGGTTGCCCAGGATGGCCACGGTGCCGGTGATGACGCCCTGGTTGACGACCGAGTTCACCGTGCCTCCCATCGTGGCGCTGCCCCGGTTGCCGGCGATCACCACGTTGCCCGTCAGCAGGCCGCGGTTGTCCACGCTGTTGACCGTGCCGCCACCCGTGGCACTGCCGTGGTTGCCGCTGATGACGACGCTGGCTCCCTGGATGCGCCCCCGGTTGCGCACGCTGTTGACCAGCCCTGCGCCCTGGGTGCTGCCGCTGTTGCCGGCGACCAGCAGCTGCGAGGCGCGCACCGACCCACTGTTGTCCACGGTATTCACGGTGCCGCCGCCCCGCACGCTGCCCTGGTTGCCCAAAATGGTGATGCCGCTGCCGGCCAGGCTGCCGTCGTTGCGCACGCTGTTGGCGGTACCGCCGGCGGCGTACCCGGTGTTGCCCAGCACGACGATCTGGCTGCCCGTGGTGCTGCCGCGGCCGGTGACGCTGTTGAGCACGCCTGCCGCGTGTGCCTGGCCCTGGTTGCCGAGGATGGTGATGCTGCCGCCCTGCACCCTGCCGGCCAGGTCCACGCTGTTGACGGTGCCGCGCTGGGCGTGGCCCTGGTTCCCCGCCAGGGTCACCTGCGTCCCGCTCATGCGCGCGCCCTTGCGCACGCGCACGCTGGAGGCCAGGGCATCCTGACCCCCGCCCGCGCTCGCCGACCCGTGGTTGGCAGCCAGCTGCACGCTGCTGCCCGTCACGCTGTCGTCAAGCAGCACACTGTGGGCGAGGGCTGTCTGCCCGCCGTCGGCGCGCACCGAAGCGGCCGTGTTGCCGGTCACCAGCACCTGTACCCCCGTGGCACTGCCGCCCGCCTGCACCACGCTGTTGGCGCCAGCCAGACCCTCGCTGGCGTGCACCAGCGCGGCCTGGTTGGCCACCAGCTGGATGGTGGCCGCACGCAGTTGCCCCAACGACTGCACGGTGTTGGCATTGGCCTGGCCGACGCCCTTGCCGAACGCGGCCCGCCCGCCCAGAGTCCCCTCCCGCCCCTGGCTACGCACGTCGGCTGCATTGTTGCCGGCGATGGTGACGGTGCTGCCCTCCACCCGCCCGCGCCCGTTCACCGCCAGCGCGTTGGCATTGATGCGCCCGCCCTGGGCCTGCAGGCGCTGCGCCTGGTTGCCCGCAACCACGAGAGACGATTGCGCCAGCGCCGTGGGCACTTCGCCGTCCAGGTAGAGGGTGTTGGCAGCCAGCACGCCGTTGGCGTTGCTGCCCACCCCCAGCGCCTGCGAGGCGCCTCCCAGCGCCCGCACATCCTGCGCCCGGTTGCCCGCCAGCACCACCGTGCTGCCCGAGAGGCGCGCGCCGCGGTAGGCGGCCAGGGCGTTGACCAGCGCCGTACCGCCTTCAGCATGCACCCCCTGCGCCTGGTTGCCGGCAATCGTCCAGGCCGAACCGGCATCCACCAGCGCACCTCCCTGCAGCACCAGCGCATTGGCAGCGGCACGGGCGCTGGCGCTGCGCGAGGCCGCGCCGCCAGCGGCCGAGGCTGAACTGGCCTGTGACGTCACCTGCGTTGCGGTGTTGCCGACAAGCGCGCCTGCTGCAGAAAGACGCGCAGCCTGCCCGCCGCCGTGCTCCAGCGCGACGCTGTTGGCCATCGCGATGCCGCCGCGCGACTGCACGCTGCGGGCCGCATTCCCTGCCAGCGTAAGGCTGGTGGCATCCAGTTGCGCGCCCGTCACCGCCAAGGCATTCGCCAGGGCGCTGGCGCTCTGCGTCGAGGCGAACAGCACGCCGCCGCCGGCCTGCACCGCATGCCCGCTGGCGCCGATGTTCTCGGCCTGGTTGCCCGACACGGCAATGCGTGCCTGCTGCACCCTTCCTTCCCTCACCAGCAGGCCATTGGCTGCGGCCAGCCCGCCGCTGCCGGTGACGTCCTGCGCCCGGTTGCCCGACAGCGCCACCTGGGAGTGCGCGAGCGTTGATTGCCGATCCGCCACCACGGCATTGGCCAGCGCGCGGCCATTGCGCTCGAAACCCGCTACCGCCCCGCCGCCGATGCTGCCCGAGCTCCCGGCGGTGCGGATGGCAGCGGCGTCGTTGCCATTCACCAGCACCTGGCCACCGTTCACCGTCGCGTCGTCCAGCCACAGGCTGTTGGCCACCGCAGCGCCACCGGTGGCCACGACGCCCTGGGCCTGGTTGCCCACCACCTGGTGCCGCGGCGCTGCCTGCAGCGCCCCGCGGGTCACCGAAATGCTGTTGGCCAGTGCCGTGGCCGAGACGCGCACATCCGCCAGCGCGCCACGCAGCAGCGTCGCCGCGCCGCCCCACGCCCGCACCTGCGTGGACGTGTTGCCTGCCACGCTCGCTTCGTACCGGCCACCGGCGCGGTGGCCGGAAAAGCTCAGGGAGTTGGCCAGCGAGCTTCCGCCATCGGCGGTCACGTCAGCGGCCTGGTTGCCTGTCTGCACGACCCGCGCGTTCTCCAGGCTGCTGTCGGCCAGGGCCAGGGCATTGGCCGCCGCCACCCCGGTCAGCTCGACCTGCGCAATAGTGCCGCGGCCCACGCCGCCGGCGCCTCCACCCGCGCGCACGTTGCGCGCCTGGTTGCCGCTTTGCACGATCTCGGTGCGCGAGAGGACGCTTTGCGCCGCGGTGACCGTGTTGGCCAATGCGGCGCCGCCGATGGAAGTGACGTCGTCGGCGCGGTTGCCCGCCAGCGTGATGCGCGTGTCACGGACCGCCGTGGCGTCGAGCAGCACGCCGTTGGCCGTGGCGCGTCCCGGCATTTGCAGCGACCCGTTGCCCAGCAGCACTTCGCTCTTGGCGCCGAACGCGGAAACATTGGAGGCCCGGTTGCCCACCACCTGCAAGGTGCTGGCCGACAGGGGCTGCATGCCCGTGCTGCCCGCCGCCAGCACCACGTTGGCCGTCGCCGCCCCTCCCAGCGCCGTCACGAAGCCAGTCACCTCGTTGCCGAGCACGTGCACCCGGGACTGGCGCAGTTCCATGGCCGCCAGCCCCACCACATGGGCCTGAGCGGTGCCGGCCAGGTCCACGCGCATGCCGGCGTTGGCCAGTGCGGAGCCCTTGCCGCCAGTGGACACCACCTGCGCCTTGGACCGGTTGCCCTGCACACGCACTTCGCTCGCACCATCGACCTGGGAGCCCGGGCTGTTCTTGTGCCAGCCCAGCCCGGCCAGCATCGACTCCTGCGCTGGCGCGGCAAGCGGCCATGCGGCCACTGCCACGCCGGCGCACCAAAACGCCAGCAGCGCCGGCCGGTGGTGAGGGAACGTCATGCGCACCTGCTCGACCTTTCGCGCCCGCCGCGGGGGTCACGCTGGCACTCTTTCGCCCCGACGGCCGGGCGGACGCACCTGGCCGCCGAGGGCGCCAGACAGCCGAAGACGCGACGGCGGTGCACGGTCAGTTGATGTTGATGCTGTTGACGTTGGCCGTGCCGCCGATGGCCTTGATGTCGGTGGCTTCGTTGTTGCTCACCGTGATGTCGGAGTTGCGGATCTTGGAGCCGGTGATGTTGATGCTGTTGACGTTGGCCACGCCTTCCATGGACACCTCCGCCACCTTGATGCCGGCCTTGCCCCCGCCGGCGATCACGTTCGTGGCCTTGTTGCCCGTCACCGTGATGCGGCTGTTGGTGATCTCCGAGCCTCCGGAACCCTTGCCCGACAGCAGGCCCGGAATGGTCACGCTGCCACTTTGGGCAAATGCGGCGCCACAACCCAGGGACAGGGTGGCAATGGCGGTGAGAGCGATCTTGCGCATTTCGAAGGTTCCTTTTCCAAAGAGGGATGGCGAGAAATCGCCAGAAAACGCGGCCCTTGTGGCAGCACGCGGATTCTTGGCAATCCTCCCTCATGGGCTGTAAGCAAAGGTTGGGCAGCGGGAACTCGGTGAGCGAGCGCTGACATTCAAAATCGTCGTTACAACATCCCCGGCGGGCTTTCCGCGCCTGACACACGAAACATCTATGAACACATGTTTCCTTACACTCTGACGCGCATCCCGCTCTGAGACAATGCCAATGGGCGCCCCCTCAATTGCAATCCGTCACCATTCAAACCAATTGCAAACCGCAATGCCGCGGCGTGCTCGACACGACCGGAGAAAATCCGGGCCAACCCCACGTTGCGCCGTCGCATTGCCACTAATATGAGAAACCATACTCCCCGCCTATTGCCCTGGATATTCGCGCTCGCAATATCAACTGCCCTCGGTGCGTGTTCCCGCTCAGAATCTGGAAGTTCTCCCGGCAATATCGCCTTTCCCACGGACGCGCAAATCCACAGCGCCCTGCAGCAGCAGTTCGCGCACGATCCGGCGCATGCCCCGGCCCGGCAACTGGTGCAAGCACTGGCCGGGGAAAACGGCCAGCTGCGCTACCAGATTCGGCAGGTGATCTACCGCCAGGGCGCATTCGAGGCCCGGTATGACGCGGCTCTGCACCTGGGCCGGCCGGGCGCGGAAAGCCTGCAGGCGCTGTATGCCACCATGGTGCCGGCGGCCGACCGCGCCAAGTTACCGGCGCAGGACCTGGCCCACTACGAAGCCTGGCTCCGCCAGCATGCGGACTCCCTGGAGAAAACCGATGGCGCCCAGGCGCAAGCCCTGCGCGCCACGTTGGACGTGCTGGGCCGCTGCTACCGGGAGGCACCGGCCGGCAGCGACGTGGTGGTGATGCAGGGCCTGGCGGCGCTGCTGTCGCCCGAGCGCAGCGGGCTGTTCGCGGAAAAGCTCCCGTCCGACACTGCCACCGTGCAGTGCCTGCCGGTGTGAAGCGCCGCCGCGCCGCGCGTCAGTCGACGACGGTCAGCTTGGCCACTGCCAGGGCCAGCCACTTCGTGCCGTGGCGGGGAAAGTGGACCTGCGCACGCGCATCGTCGTCCACCCCTTCAATGGCCAGCACCTTGCCTTCGCCGAATTTGGCGTGAAACACGGCAGTGCCCGGCCGCAGGCCATGGCCCGGCGCAGCCTTGCGCTCGGGCAGGGGGGCGTTGGCAAACGACTCCGATTTCAAGCCAAATCCGCCTCTAACGCTTGCTGGGTAAGCGCCACCAGCTCCTGAAAAAGGAGCAAAAGAGCCGAAACCGCCCTGGCGGGGCGTGAGCCACTTCAGCGCTCCCTCGGGCAGTTCGTCGAAGAAGCGGCTGCGCACGTTGTAGCGCGTCTGCCCGTGCAACAGACGCGTCTGGGAATGGCTGATGTACAGCCGCTTCCTGGCACGGGTGATGGCGACATACATCAGGCGGCGCTCCTCCTCCAGCCCGGCGTGGTCGCTCATCGAATTCTCGTGGGGAAACAGGCCCTCTTCCAGGCCGCCGATGAACACGCAGTCGAACTCCAGCCCCTTGCTGGCGTGCACGGTCATGAGCTGCACCGCGTCCTGCCCGGCCTGGGCCTGGTTGTCGCCCGCCTCCAGCGCGGCATGCGTCAGGAAGGCCGCCAGCGGTGACAGCGTCTCGCCGGTGTCGGCATCGACCACGGCGGCGGGGTCTTCGGCCAGGGGCAGGTTGGGGTCCAGGCCCTGGCTGACCGGGCTCTGGGTCAGGGCATGGCGCTGTTCGTCCAGGGGCAACGCCACCGCGTCGCGGCCAAAGCCCTCCTGGGTGACGAAGCTCTCGGCGGCGTTGACCAGCTCGTCCAGGTTCTCCAGCCGGTCCGCGCCTTCCTTGTCGTGGCGGTAGTGCTCGACCAGGCCGCTCGCCGTCAGCATCTGCCCGATGATGCCGCGCAGGTTCATGCCCTGCGTGCTCTCGCGCAGCACGTCGACCAGCGCGACGAACGCCGTGAGGTTGGCTCCGGCGCGGCCGGTCAGGGTGGAGACGGCGTCGTGCAGCGAGCAGCCGGCCGCGCGCGCCGCGTCCTGCAGCTGCTCGAGCGTGCGCGCGCCGATGCCGCGCGGCGGAAAATTCACCACGCGCATGAAGCTGGTGTCGTCGTGCGGGTTCTCCAGCAGGCGCAGATAGGCCAGCGCATGCTTGATTTCGGCCCGCTCGAAAAAGCGCAGGCCGCCATACACCCGGTACGGCACGCCCGCGTTGAACAGTTGCGACTCGATCACCCGGCTTTGCGCGTTGCTGCGGTAGAGCACCGCGATCTCGCGCCGCTCGGCTTCGCCGGCCTTCACCAGGCTTTTGATCTCCTCGACCATCCACTGCGCCTCGACCAGATCCGTCGGCGCCTCGTGGATGCGCACCGGCTCCCCCGGCCCCTGGCTGGTGCGCAGGTTCTTGCCCAGGCGTCCCTGGTTGTGCGAGATCAGCGCGTTGGCGCAGTCCAGGATGTTGCTGAAGCTGCGGTAGTTCTCCTCCAGCTTGATGGTGCGCTGCACGTCGAATTCGCGCACGAAGTCCTGCATGTTGCCCACGCGCGCACCGCGAAACGCATAGATGCTCTGGTCGTCGTCGCCCACGGCGATCACGCTGCCATGCGTGTGCAGGTGGCCGTCGACGGTGTCGCCGGCCAGCTGCTTGAGCCAGGCGTACTGCAGCCGGTTGGTGTCCTGGAATTCGTCGACCAGGATGTGCGCGAAGCGCCGCTGGTAGTGCGCACGCACGGCGTCGTGGTCGCGCAGCAGCTCGTAGCTGCGCAGCATCAGCTCGCCAAAGTCCACCACGCCCTCCCGCTGGCACTGCTGCTCGTAGTGCTGGTAGATCTCCACCTTCTTTTGCGTGTCCTGGTCGCGCACCGGCACATCCTGCGGGCGCATGCCCTCCTCCTTGCAGCCCGCAATAAACCACACGAGCTGCTTGGGCGGAAAGCGCTCGTCGTCCACGCTCAACTGCTTGCACAGGCGCTTCACGGCGGAAAGCTGGTCCTGGGTGTCCAGGATCTGGAAGGTGGCCGGCAGCCCGGCCAGCTTGTAGTGCGCGCGCAAGAGCCGGTTGCACAAGCCATGGAAGGTGCCAATCCACATGCCGCGCACATTGAGGGGCAGCATCGCGGACAGGCGCGCCACCATCTCCTTGGCGGCCTTGTTGGTGAAGGTGACGGCCAGGATGCCGCCCGGCGAAGCCTGCCCCGTCTGCAGCAACCAGGCGATGCGCGTGGTGAGCACGCGCGTCTTGCCCGAGCCCGCACCCGCCAGGATCAGCGCGTGGCCCGCGGGCAACGTGACGGCAGCCAGTTGTTCGGCGTTGAGGTGTTGCAGCAGGGGCGAAGGGGGCACGGCAGGCGGCTGCATCGTTGCAGCATCTTGCGTGCCGGCGGGCGCCAGAGCGCCAGACGACGGATCATGGGGGGGCATCACGGCATTGTAGGAACCCGGCTGCGCGCAAAAAGCCCTTCGGCGGCGTGCCCGGCTGTGGGAACATGGCGGCATGCCCGAATGCCCTGCTTTCTGCAACACCCCCAGGGCATCGCCGTGGCGTGCCCGCGTCGCGGGGGCCCTCCTCGGCGCATGCGCCGTCGCCGCTGGCGGCGCCCAGGCGCAGTGCTCCAGCGACGGCGCGCCCCCGGTGCGCACGCTGGTGGAACGGTTCACCCGCGCAGACTGCGAGGAATGCTGGACCAGGCCATCGTCGCCCCTGGCGCCCGGTCCCGCGGCGCTGGTGGTCGACTGGATCGTGCCGGGCGCGGGCGGCGATGCCGCGGCGCTGTCGGCGGCGGCGCTGGCCGAAGCGCAGGGCCGCCTCGCCGATCTGGGCCGGGCGGCGCCGGCCGACGACGACGTCCATATCACCGATCTGCCCGCCTCTGCCCGCCCGCACCTGCGCGTGGCGCAGGGCCCGGCGGTGGCCGACTATCTTGGCAGCGTGGTCCAGCTTGCGGCGCCGCCACGCAACGCCCGCGCGCGCGGTCCCTACCTGCTGAGCGTGGCGATGGTGGAGTCCGTCCCGCCGGGCACGGAAGGCAGCCCCATCGCCCGGTCCCTGGCGCGGGGCTTCTACCAGGTGGCGTGGCCTGCGCTCCCTGCTGCGCAGCACGACCGCCCGCGCCAGGGCTGGCTGGAGGTGCGCCCCATGCGCATCCCGGAAGACGCCCAGCCGGAGCGCCTGCGCGTGGTGGCGTGGCTGCATGACGCCAGCGGACGGCCGGTGGCGGCCGCACAGACCCGCTGCAATTGACCGTACGGCGCAGGGCCATGCACCGGCAACGATAGAATCAGCCACCGGGCCCAAGTTTTTTTGCGCCCGGTTTTTTTGCGCCTGCGCCCTGCAGGCTCCGCCCGGACTTCGCGTCCGTGCCACGCAGGAAGAACCGGTCGCGGACCAAGCGCCCATCGCCCCCGAAATCGTTCGCGGGCGAGTTCTCCTGGAGCTTGGAACCTCATGGAAATCTTCGACTACGACAACATCCTGCTGCTGCCGCGCAAGTGCCGCGTGCAAAGCCGCTCGGAGTGCGACCCCGGCGTGGAGCTGGGCGGACGGCACTTCAGGCTGCCGGTGGTGCCTGCCAACATGAAAACGGTGGTGGACGAAAAGATCTGCACCTGGCTGGCGAAAAACGGCTATTTCTACGTGATGCACCGTTTCGACCTGGACAACGTGCAGTTCGTGCGCGAGATGCAGGCACAGGGCTGTTTCGCGTCGATCTCGCTGGGCATCAAACAGCCCGACTACGAAACCGTGGACCGCCTGCAGGCCGAGGGCCTGTGCCCGGAGTACATCACCATCGACATTGCGCACGGACACTCGGACACCGTCAAGGACATGATCGGCTACCTGAAAGCCAGGCTGCCGCAAGCGTTCGTGATCGCAGGAAATGTAGGCACGCCGGAGGCGGTGATCGACCTGGAGAACTGGGGCGCGGACGCGACCAAGGTCGGCATCGGCCCGGGCAAGGTCTGCATCACCAAGCTGAAGACGGGTTTCGGCACCGGCGGCTGGCAATTGTCGGCGCTCAAATGGTGCGCGCGCGTGGCGACCAAGCCGATCATCGCCGACGGTGGCATCCGCAGCCACGGCGACATCGCCAAGAGCATCCGTTTCGGCGCCACCATGGTCATGGTGGGCTCGCTGTTCGCCGGCCATGAGGAGTCGCCCGGCAAGACGGTGGAGGTCGATGGCGAGCTGTTCAAGGAGTACTACGGCTCCGCCTCGGACTTCAACAAGGGCGAGTACAAACACGTGGAAGGCAAGCGCATCCTCGAGCCCGTCAAGGGCCACCTGGCCGACACCTTGATCGAGATGGAGCAGGACATCCAGAGCTCGATCAGCTACTCGGGCGGCAAGAAACTCATGGATATCCGCAAGGTGAACTACGTCATCCTGGGCGGCGACAACGCGGGCGAGCACCTCTTGATGTGAATTTTTGGCCCGCGCGCCCTGGCCGGGCCACAAACTCGTGCATAATTGCGGACTTCGCTGCACAGCAGCGGCGTCCTGCGAAGGACCAGGGCTCTTAGCTCAGTTGGTAGAGCAGCGGACTCTTAATCCGTTGGTCGAGTGTTCGAGTCACTCAG
>DAMCAL010000094.1:0-11083 GCA_032059585.1 Burkholderiaceae bacterium | reverse complement strand
GACTTGTCGTCCAGCCTGAACAGCGCAAGCTTGCCGCGCTGGCCGTTGATGACGCGGCAGTCGCTCACGATTCCCGCCAGCACCTGCGCTTCGCGGCTGTCCACCAGCTCGGCAATCGGCGTGCGCACGAAACGGCGCACCTCGGCCTCGACCTCGTCGAACAGGTGGCCTGACAGGTAAAAGCCCACGGCGGTCTTTTCCTGTGTCAGCCGCTCCTTCACGCCCCACTCGGGCACGTCGACGAGGTCCGGCTCCTCGGTGCTCGAGCCGATGGCGCCCTCGCCCATCATGTCGAACAGGCCGCCCTGGTTGGCGTTGGCCACCTGGGCGGCGGCGTAGTCGAACGCGCGGTCCAGCGACGCGGCGAGCGCGGCCCGGTTGGCCTCCAGGCAGTCGAACGCGCCGGCCTTGATCAGCGCCTCGACCGTGCGCTTGTTGATGCGCGTACGGTCCACGCGGGCACAGAAGTCGAAGAGGCTCTTGAAGGGGCCGCAGGTACCGCCCTGCAGACCGGTGCCGCGACCCTCGCGCGCCGCGATGATGGCCTCGATGGCCTGCTGGCCCGTGCCCTTGACGGCGCCCAGCCCGTAGCGGATCACCTGGTCGGTGACCGGCTCGAAACGGTAGCGCCCGCGGTTGATGTTCGGCGGCTCGAAGGAAATACCGAAGTGCTGGACCGCATCCTCGTACAACACCTTGAGCTTGTCGGTGTCGTCCATCTCCACGGTCATGTTGGCGCAGAAGAACTCGGCCGTGTAGTGGACCTTCAACCAGCCCGTGTGGTAGGCCAGCAGGGAGTAGGCCGCCGCGTGCGACTTGTTGAAGCCGTAGCCGGCGAACTTCTCCATGAGGTCAAAGACCTCGTCGGCCTGCGCCTGCCCGATCCCTTTCTCGGCTGCGCCCTTGCGGAAGATCTCGCGGTGCTCGGCCATCTCCTCGGGCTTCTTCTTGCCCATCGCCCGGCGCAGCATGTCGGCGCCGCCCAGGCTGTAGCCGCCCAGCACCTGGGCGGTCTGCATGACCTGCTCCTGGTAGACCATGATCCCGTAGGTCTCGGACAGCACAGGCTCCACCAGAGGGTGCGGGTACAGCACCTCTTCCTTGCCGTGCTTGCGGTTCACGAAGCTGGGAATCAGGTCCATCGGCCCGGGCCGGTACAGCGCATTAAGCGCGATCAGGTCCTCCAGCCGGCTGGGGCGCGCTTCCTTGAGCATGCCCTGCATGCCGCGGCTCTCGAACTGGAACACCGCCTCGGTCTTGCCGTCGGAAAAGAGTTTGTACGTGCGCGCATCGTCCAACGGCACACGCTCGAAGGCGAAATCCTCCTGGCCCTTGTGCCGCTGGCGGATCAGCTCGCGGGCGATCTCCAGGATCGTCAGCGTGGCCAGCCCCAGGAAGTCGAACTTGACCAGCCCGATGGCCTCCACGTCGTCCTTGTCGTACTGGCTCACCGCCGACTCGCTGCCCGGCTGCTGATACAGGGGGCAGAAGTCCGTCAGCTTGCCTGGCGCAATCAGCACGCCGCCGGCGTGCATGCCGATGTTGCGCGTCATGCCCTCGAGCTTTTGCGCCATTTCGATGACGGTGCGCACGTCCTCCTCCTTGCGCACACGTTCGTACAGCAGGGGTTCGAGCTCCAGGGCGTAGTTGTTCTTGTCGCCCTCCTTCTTGGGCTCGGGCGGATAGGCCAGCGTGTAGGTCTGCCCGGGCTTGCCGGGCACCAGCTTGGAGATGCCGTCACAGAAGGTGTAGCTCATGTCCATCACGCGGCCCACGTCGCGGATGGCAGCCTTGGCGGCCATGGTGCCGAAGGTGGCGATCTGGCTCACGGCATTCTTGCCGTACTTGTCCTTCACGTATTCGATGACCCGGTCGCGGTTGGACTGGCAGAAATCGATGTCGAAGTCGGGCATGGACACCCGCTCCGGATTCAGGAAGCGCTCGAACAGCAGGTTGTACTGGAGCGGGTCCAGGTCGGTGATCTTCAGTGCGTAGGCCACCAGCGAGCCGGCCCCCGAGCCCCGTCCCGGCCCGACCGGGCAGCCATTGGCCTTGGCCCACTGGATGAAGTCACCCACGATCAGGAAATAGCCCGGAAAGCCCATGTTGACGATGGTGGCGAGCTCGAACTCCAGCCGTTCCACATAGCGCGGCCGCTGGCGCTCGCGCTCGGCCGCGTCCGCGTAGAGCTGCTCCAGCCGCTCCTGCAGCCCTGCGTGCGAGGCGTGGCGGAAGTACGCCTCGATGGGCATGTTGTCCGGCGTCGGAAACACCGGCAGCTGCGGCTTGCCCAGCACCAGGGTCAGGTTGCAGCGGCGCGCGATCTCCACGCTGTTGGCAATCGCCGACGGCACATCCGCAAACAGCGCCTGCATCTGCGCGCCGGTCTTGAAATACTGCTCGCGCGTGAAGCGCCGCACCCGGCGCGGATTGGCCAGGATCTCGCCCTCGGCGATGCACACGCGTGCCTCGTGCGCCTCGTAGTCGTCGGGCGTGGCGAACTGGATCGGGTGTGTCGCGACCACGGGCAACTGCAGGTGCGCTGCCAGCTGAACCGCCGCGGCCACGTGCGCCTCGTCGTCCGGGCGTCCGGCGCGCTGCAGTTCCAGGTAGAACCGCCGCGGAAACAGCGCCGCCAGCCGCCGCGCCAACGCCGCAGCGGCTTCCCTGCTGCCTTTCATCAGGGCCTGGCCCACGGGCCCGGCCTGGGCGCCGGCCAGGGCGATCAGCCCGTCGCCCAGCTCCTGCAGCCACTCCCAGGTACACAGCGGCAGGTTGCGCACCACGTTGCGCGTCCAGGCGCGTGCCAGCAGTTCGCACAGGTTCAGGTAGCCCTCGCGGCTTTGCACCAGCAGCACGATGCGCGCAGGCGCACTGCCCGCCTCGCCCTCGAGCATGACCTCGGCGCCGATCAGCGGCTTGACGCCTTTGCCCCGGCCTTGCCGGTAGAACTTGACCGCCCCGAACAGGTTGTTCAGGTCGGTGATGGCCAACGCGGGCTGACCGTCGGCCGCCGCCGCACGCACCACCTCGTCTATGCGGGTGGTGCCGTCGACGACGGAAAATTCTGTGTGCAGGCGCAGGTGGACGAACATCCGGTGATTGTAAAAACTGGGCCATACCCGTGCGCCGCGTACGGCACGGTTACATACAATCCGTCATTGCGCCCTGCCGGCCCTGCGGCTGCGCGGCGGTGTCCTCCCCTCTTATCGGTTCCGATCCATGCCACGTAAACCCTTCTCCCTGCTGCCCGTCCTGCTGGCCGGCATCCTGGCGGCGTGCTCCAGCACCACCGAAGACAAGACCGCGGGCTGGAGCCCGGACAAGATCTACGCCGAGGCGCGCGACGAGCTCAACAGCAGCGCCTACGACAAGGCCGTGCCGCTGCTGGAAAAGCTGGAGGGCCGGGCCGCGGGCACGCCGCTGGCGCAGCAGGCGCAGCTTGAAAAGGCCTACGCCCAGTACAAGGGCGGCGAAAAGGCCCAGGCGATCGCCACGCTCGACCGCTTCATGAAGCTGCACCCCGCCAGTGCGGCGTACGACTACGCGCTCTACCTGAAGGGGCTGGTCAACTTCAACGACAACCTGGGCCTGTTTTCCTGGCTCTCGCGCCAGGACCTCTCGGAGCGCGACCAGAAGGCCGCGAAGGATTCGTTCGAGGCGTTCCGCGAGCTGGTCACGCGCTTCCCTGACTCCCGCTACACCCCCGATGCGCGCCACCGCATGACGTATATCGTCAACTCGCTGGCGCAGTACGAGGTGCATGTGGCCCGCTACTACTTCGAGCGCGGGGCCTATGTGGCAGCCGTCAGCCGCGCCCAAAATGCCATTGCCGACTACAAGGACGTGCCCGCCACGGAAGAGGCGCTGTACATCCTGGTGCGCTCCTATGACGCGCTGGGCATGCCCCAGCTGCGCGACGACGCGCGCCGCGTGTTGTTGGCAAGCTACCCCCAGACGACTTTGCTGGAGCAAGGCTTTCGGGCGAACGACAATCCCTGGTGGAAATTCTGGTAAGCCTTCGCCCCTCTCGCCCCCACCCCTGCCCATGAGCATCCCTTTTCGCCTTCTGGCTTCCACCGGCATTCACAAGGGGGACCGGGAATACCAGCAAGACCAGGTGGCGCTGCTGGCGCACGGACGGGTCAACGGCTGCGTGCTCGGGGTGGTCGCTGATGGCATGGGCGGGCGCAGCGGCGGGCGCAAGGCGTCCGATCAGGTGATGCTCACGGCGCGCCAGCTCTTCGAGCGCTTCGCGCCCGGCAGCGACGACCCCGCAGCGCTGCTGCAGCACATCGTGCAGGAAGCGCACATCGTCATCCGCCTGACGGCGATCTCGGCCGAGCAGGAGCCGCACAGCACCATCGCGGCTTTTCTCATCAGCCCGCGCGGGGACTGCCACTGGGTGCACTCGGGCGACTCGCGCATCTACCACTTCCAGCGCGGACAGCTGGTGCACCGCACCAGCGACCATTCCTACGTGCAGGCCCTGGTCGACCGGGGCGACATCACCGACGAGCAGGCGATGACGCACCCGCAGTCCAACATCCTGGTGGGCTGCCTGGGCACGGAGAGCGACCCGCCCGCCACGCCGCACTTCGTCTCCCAGCTGCAGCCCGGTGACGTGCTGATGGCGTGCAGTGACGGCGTCTGGCACTACTTCTCGCCCGACGAGCTGGCGTCGGTGCTGCACACGCTCAGCCCGCGTGAGGCGACCGAATTCCTGATCGACAAGGCGCGGATGCGCGCGCGCGGCGGCGGCGACAACCTGTCGCTGGTCGTGGTGAAAATCGAAGCCCTGCCCTAGGGTTTGGACGACGCCCCTGCCGCGGGTGACGGCGGCACCGAGGCAGGCGCCGGCAGCGGCGCGGGACGCTCGGAGGCCGCCTGCCGGGCTTGCTCCTGCTCCATGGCGGCGCGGCGCAGGCGGGCCTTTTCCTGGCGCGCTTCCAGGCGAAGGCGCGCCTCTTCTGCCTGCGCGGCGCGCTCCTGGGCCCGCTTTTCGCGCTCCTCGCGCTGGTCGGACTGCACCGCGGCGTCCCGTGGCTTTGCGCGATCGTGCAGCGGCGGCCGGCGCTCGCGCCGGGCCTTGCGCACTTGCGGGGCTGACGCGGGCGGTGCGACCGCCGGGGCCTCTGCGCTCTCGGGCGTGGGGGGCGTGCGCGGCGCAGCATCGGACGGTCCGCCATCCTGCTCGGCCTGTGCGCGGCGCTGCCGTTCCTGCTGCTGGCTGCGGCGTGCGGCCTTTTCCTGGCGCTCGGCACTGGCGATGGACTGCTCCTCGCGCGCGAGCGCTTCGTCCTGGGAGCGGGCCGCAGCACGGGTGCGGCGCAGGCAGTCCTCCACGGCAAAACGCTGCCAGCAGGCGGCCTCCTCGCGCGCCAGGCGGGCGCGTATCGCCTCGCGGGCCTGGCGCAGTTCGCCGCGCCGGGCGTCGCGCGCGGCCGCCGCATCCGGCGGTGCCGGCGGTGCCGGCTGGCTCCAGCCGGACGAAGCGGCGCACGCCAGCCCCACGATGCCGACCCAGCGCCAAGCGCCCGCCGACGGCGCAGCGGTTGTGGCGCGGCGCGTCATGTCAGTCCTGTGTCCACCACGCGGCGCTCCAGCGCCAGGAACTCTTTCGACTGCATTTCGTTGAGCCGCGAGACCGTGCGGGGGAACTCGTGCACCAGCGGCCCCTCGGTGTAGAGCTGCTCCGGTGGCACGGCCGCCGACAGGATGAGCTTGACACGCCGGTCGTACAGCACGTCCACCAGCCAGGTGAAGCGGCGCGCCGCCGACGCCATGTTGACCGGCATGTGCGGCACGCCGGACAGCAACACCGTGTGGAACTGCGAGGCGATCTCCAGGTAGTCGTTTTGCGAGCGCGGCCCCATGCACAGCTCGCGAAAGTCGAACCACACCACGCCTCCGGCGCGGCGCAGCGCCCGGATCTCGCGCGACTCGATGCGCAGCACCGGGTCCTCGTCGCGCTTTTCGGCCAGCAGGTCGAAGGTGCGCGCCATGGCGGCGTCCGCCTCGGGCCCCAGGGGGCAGTGGTAGAGCTGTGCGCTCTCCAGGGTGCGGCGGCGGTAGTCGGTGCCGTTGTCCACGTTGACCACCTCCATGCGCTCGTTGAGCAGCGCGATGGCCGGCAGGATCCGGTCGCGGTGCAGGCCACCCGGGTACAGGTCGTCGGGCTTGAAATTCGACGTGGTGACAAAGCCGACGCCATGGGCCCACAGCGACACCAGTAGGCGGTGCAGGATCATGGCGTCGGTGATGTCGGCCACGTGGAACTCGTCGAAGCAGATCAGCTTGTAGCGCTTGGCGATGCGTCCGCCCAGCACATCCAGCGGGTTCTGCTGCCCCTGCAGGGCGGCGAGCTCGCGGTGCACCTCGCGCATGAACTCATGGAAGTGCAGGCGCACCTTGCGCTTGAGCGGGACCGCGTTGAAAAAGCAGTCCATCAGAAAGCTTTTGCCGCGGCCCACGCCGCCGTACATGTACACCCCGCGAGGAATGTCCGGGCGGTGCAGGAGTTTTTTCAGGGCGTTGGAGCGCCGCTGCTTGTAGCTGCCCCACTCGCTTGCGCAGCGCTCGAGCGCCTCGACCGCGCGCAGCTGCGCAGGGTCGCTTTGAAAGCCCTTGGCGGCAAGTTCCGCTTCGTAGGCCTGCCTGACTGTCACGGTCGTCCTCGCTTGCTCATCCAGTGGTCGCGTGCTTCAAAAACAATAGCTGCCAGCGCTTGACTGGCAAACGCTGGCAGCACTTTTGGCTTCAAATCGCTCAGAAGTTGAGGGTGCGCTTGTCCACCGCCAGCGCCGCCTCCTTCGTGGCCTCGGACAGCGACGGGTGCGCATGGCAGATGCGCGCGATGTCCTCGCTGCTGGCCTTGAACTCCATGGCCACCACAGCCTCCGAGATCAGCTCGCTGACCATCGGCCCGACCATGTGCACGCCCAGGATCTCGTCGGTCTGGGCATCGGCCAGGAACTTCACCATGCCGGTCGTGTCGCCCAGCGCGCGCGCGCGGCCGTTGGCCATGAAGGGGAAGGTGCCGGCCTTGTACTTGATGCCCTGCTCCTTGAGCTGCTGCTCGGTGCGCCCGACCCAGGCGATCTCCGGGCTGGTGTAGATGACCCAGGGGATGGTGTCGAAGTTGACATGGCCGTGCTGGCCCGCGATGCGCTCGGCCACCGCCACGCCCTCTTCCTCGGCCTTGTGCGCCAGCATCGGCCCGCGCACCACGTCGCCGACCGCCCAGACGCCCGGCAGGTTGGTGCGGCACTCGGCATCCACCGTGATGGCGCCGCGCTCATCGAGCTGCAGGCCCACGGCGTCCGCGTTCAGCCCGGTGGTGTTGGGCACGCGGCCGATGGAGACGATGAGCTTGTCCACCGCCAGCTCGCGCGCCTCGCCCTTGGCGTCCGAGTACGCCACGGACACGCCCTTGTCGGACGTCTTGACGCCACTGATCTTCACGCCCAGTTCGATCTTCAGTCCTTGCTTGTCGAAGGCTTTTTTCGCCTCCTTGGCGATCTGCTCGTCCACCGCACCCAAGAACGTGGGCAACCCTTCGAGCACCGTCACCTGCGCGCCCAGGCGCCTCCAGACGCTGCCCATCTCCAGGCCGATCACGCCCGAGCCGATGACGCCCAGCGTTTCGGGCACGCTGGTCAGCGCCAGCGCGCCGTCGTTGGACAGGATCTTGTCCTCGTCGAACGGCGCGCCCGGCAGCACCCGCGCGTTCGAGCCGGTGGCCAGGATGACCTGCCTGGCGACCAGCGTCTCGCTGCTCGCGCCGCTCACGGTGATTTCATAGGCGCCATCGGCTGCCTTCGAGAATGCGCCGCGGCCGTGGAAAAAGCTCACCTTGTTCTTCTTGAACAGGTACAGGATGCCGTCGTTGCTCTGCTTGACGATGGTGTCCTTGCGGCCGACCATCTTCGCGGGGTCGATCTCCACGCCTTGCGCGGTAATGCCATGGTCAGCAAAGTGCTTGCGGGCATGCTCGTAGTACTCTGACGATTGCAGCAACGCCTTGGAAGGGATGCAGCCGACGTTGGTGCAGGTGCCGCCGGGTGCCGGGCCGCCCTTGTCGTTCTTCCACTCGTCGATGCAGGCGACTTGCATGCCCAGTTGCGCCGCGCGGATGGCCGCGATGTAGCCGCCCGGGCCGGCGCCGATGACGATGACGTCGAATTGCTTGCTCATGGTGCTCTCTTGGAAATCGGTCTGAAAGGAAAAACCCACCGCAGGGCCTGGCCAAGGGTGGGTTTGCGCGAAGCAGAAGGAAAAAGCGTTCGGCTTGCAGGGTTTACAGGTCGAACAACAGGCGCGACGGGTCTTCCAGCGCGTCCTTCATCGCCACCAGGCCCAGCACCGCTTCGCGCCCGTCGATGATGCGGTGGTCGTAGGACATGGCCAGATAGTTCATCGGGCGCACCACGACCTGGCCGTTCTCGACCACGGCGCGGTCCTTGGTGGCGTGCACGCCCAGGATGGCCGACTGGGGCGGGTTGATGATGGGGGTGGACATCATCGAGCCGAAGGTGCCGCCGTTGCTGATCGAGAACGTGCCGCCGGTCATCTCCTCGATGCCCAGCTTGCCCTCGGCGGCCTTCTTGCCGTACTCGGCGATCTTCTTCTCGATGTCGGCAAAGCTCATCTGGTCGGCATTGCGCAGGATGGGCACCACCAGGCCACGGGGCGAGCCCACCGCGATGCCGATGTCGAAGTAGCCGTGGTAGACGATGTCGTTGCCGTCCACCGATGCGTTGATCACCGGGAACTTCTTCAGCGCATGCACCGCCGCCTTGACGAAGAACGACATGAAGCCCAGCTTGACACCATGCTCCTTGGTGAACTGGTCCTGGAACTTCTTGCGCAGCTCCATCACCGGCGCCATGTTCACCTCGTTGAAGGTGGTCAGGATGGCGTTGGTCGACTGCGACTGCAGCAGGCGCTCGGCGATGCGCGCGCGCAGGCGGCTCATGGGCACGCGCTGCTCGGGGCGCTCGCCCAGGTCCTGCTTGGCCGTGGGCGCGGCCACCTGCGGCAGCGCCTTGGTCGGCACGCCCGTCGGGATGGTGGCGGTGGACGCCGCCTTGGCCGCGCCGCCGGTCGCAGCCGACAGCGCATCGCCCTTGGTCACGCGGCCGTCGCGGCCGGAGCCCTGCACGTCGGACGGCGCCAGGCCCTTTTCCGACAGGATTTTCGCGGCGGCCGGCATGGCCACGTCGCCTTTGCTACCGCCCCCCGCTGGCGCCGCAGCGGGGGCAGCGGCCGGAGCCGATGCAGCAGCCGGAGCCGCGGCGGGCGCGGCGGCGGATGCCCCGGCCTTGCCCTCCGTGTCGATACGGGCGATGACCTGCTCGGATGCAACCGTGGCGCCATCGCCGACGACGATCTCGGCCATCACGCCGGCGGATGGCGCAGGGACTTCCAGCACCACCTTGTCGGTCTCGATCTCGATCAGGATCTCGTCGACCGCAACCGCTTCACCGGCCTTCTTCTTCCACGACAGCAGCGTGGCCTCGGCCACGGACTCGGACAGTTGGGGAACCTTGACTTCAACGATGGACATTTTCAAATGCTTTCCAAAAGGGTTTTGTCTGAACTACTCGTGAGGAGCGTGGTTTTGCGGCCTTACTTGGTCAGGACAAAACCCTTGAGCTTGGCGAACGCGGCCTCGACCAGGGCTTTTTGCTGCTCCTGGTGCAGGTGCGCGTAGCCGACGGCGGGCGACGCGGATGCGGCGCGGCCGGCGTAGCCCAGCTTCTGGCCATCCACCATGTTCTCGTGGATGTTGTGCTGGATGAAGAACCACGCACCCTGGTTCTGCGGCTCATCCTGGCACCAGACCAGCTCGGTGGCCTTGGGGTATTTCTTCAGCTCGGCGCCGAAGGCCTTGTGCGGGAACGGGTAGAGCTGCTCGACGCGCACGATGGCCACGTCCTGGCGCTCGCTCTCGGCACGCTTCTTCACCAGGTCGTAGTACACCTTGCCCGAGCACGCGATGACGCGCTTGACCTTGGCGGCGTTGCCCAAGATGGCCTCGTCGCGCTCGCCCAGCACGGTCTGGAAACCGCCTTCCGTGAACTCGGACACGGGCGACGTGGCGTCCTTGTTGCGCAGCAGCGACTTCGGCGTCATGATGACCAGCGGCTTCCGGAGGTTGCGCACCATCTGGCGGCGCAGCACGTGGAAGATCTGGCTGGCCGTGGTGGGCTGCACGATCTGCATGTTGGCCTCGGCGGCCAGCTGCATAAAGCGCTCCAGGCGGGCCGAGCTGTGCTCCGGGCCCTGGCCTTCATAGCCGTGTGGCAGCATCAACGTGAGGCCATTAATGCGGCCCCACTTGACCTCGCCGGAGGCGATGAACTGGTCGATCACGACCTGCGCGCCGTTGGCGAAGTCGCCGAACTGCGCCTCCCAGACCACCAGGGTGTTGGGGTCGTTGGATGCATAGCCGTATTCGAAGGCCAGCACGGCCTCTTCGGACAGGATGGAGTCGATGACGATGAACGGTGCCTGGTTCTCGGCCACGTTCTGCAGCGGCACGTAGGTGCCCTCGTCCCACTTCTCGCGCTTTTGGTCGTGTATGACGGCGTGGCGGTGCGTGAAGGTGCCGCGGCCGCTGTCCTCGCCCGACAGGCGGATGGGATAGCCGGAGGCCACGAGCGAAGCGAAGGCCATGTGTTCGCCCATGCCCCAGTCCACGTTGACCTCGCCGCGGCCCATGGCGGCGCGGTCGTCCAGCACCTTCTTGACCAGCATGTGCGGGGTGACGGTTTCTGGCAACGTCGTGATGCGCTCGGCCAGGCGTCGCCATTCCGCCAGCGGGATGGCGGTGTCGCCCGCGTCGGTCCAGGTCTTGCCCAGGAACGGGCTCCAGTCCACCGCGTATTTGCCCTTGAAGTTGGTCAGCACCGGGTCCACCGTGTGCTTGCCCTCCTCCAGGGCTGACCGGTAGGCCTTGGCCATCTCATCGCCCAGGCCTTCGCCCAGCCCCTGCGCGGCCAGCTTGTCGGCGTACAGCTTGCGCGTGCCGGGGTGCTGGGCGATCTTCTTGTACATCAGCGGCTGGGTGAGCATGGGC
>DAMCAL010000093.1:0-11099 GCA_032059585.1 Burkholderiaceae bacterium | reverse complement strand
GAAGCCTTGAACTATACACCAGAAATCTGGGGGAGAACAAGGCGGGGAAGAGATTCTTTCGCTTCGCCTTCCCACGCCCGCCGCATCGTCATTTCGACAAATGCTTTGCAGCGAGCCCGCGAGTATAGCGCGGAATTTGGCAGTCCACCGCAGGTCAGTTCGACAACGCTTGCTCCAGGGCATCCACAAACAGTGCCGCGACGTCGCAGCCGGCCTGTTCATGGATTTCCTGAAAGCAGGTGGGACTGGTCACGTTGATCTCGGTGATGCAGTCGCCGATCACATCCACCCCTGCCAGCAACAGACCGCGTGCGTGCAACACGGGCCCCAGCGCCCTGCCAATCTCCCAATCTCGTTCGGTCAGCGGCCGCGCCACGCCCAGGCCGCCGGCGGCCAGGTTGCCCCGCACTTCCGTGCCCTGGGGAATGCGGGCCAGGCAATACGGTACGGGCTCACCGCCGATGATGAGCACGCGCTTGTCGCCCTCTGCGATCTGCGGCAGGAATTTCTGCACCATCACGCTTTGCGCGCCGTCCTGGTTCAGCGTTTCGATGATGCTGCCCAGGTTCATGCCGTCCGGGCCCACCCGGAAGATGCCTGTGCCGCCCATGCCGTCCAGGGGCTTGAGGATGATGTCGGTGTGCTCAGCGTGGAACCGGCGGATGTCCTCGGCCTGGCGCGTGACCAGGGTCGGCCCGATGAGCTCGGGGAACTCCATGATCGCCAGCTTTTCCGGGTGGTCGCGCAGGGCCCGCGGCCGGTTGAACACGCGGGCGCCTTCGCGCTCGGCCTGCTCTAGAAGGTGGGTGGCGTAGAAATACTCGCTGTCGAAGGGCGGGTCCTTGCGCATCAGCACCGCATCGAAGGTGGCCAGCGCCGCCGTGCGGGTGGCATCTTCGCGAAACCAGGTGCCTGCGTCCGGGGTGAGCGTGATGTCGCGCACCTGGGCGAGCACCTGCCCACCGCATTGCCAATGCATCTGGCGCGGCTCGCACGCGGACAGACGGTAGCCGCGGCGCTGGGCCTCGCGCATCATGGCGAACGTGGTGTCCTTGTAGGGCTTGAACTGCTCAAGAGGATCGGCGACGAAGAGGATGTGCATAGAACGGAACGCAGGCAAACGAAGAGAAAAGGAAGTTCGGGCTCGGCATCAGCGCGCCGGGTCGGCACCAGCAGCAGAGGCTCGCTTGCGCCCCCAGTGCTGGACCAGCAGCGCCACCGTACCGGCCACCACGCCCCAGAAGGCGGAGCCGATGCCGGCGATCGTCACGCCGCTCAGGGTGACGAGGAACGTGATGAGCGCCGCCTCGCGGTGCGACTCACTCTGCAGCGCTGCCGCCAGGCCGCTGCCGATGGAGCCCAGCAGCGCCAGCCCGGCGATGGCCACCACCAGCTCGGAGGGAAAGGCCGTGAGCAGCCCCGTTACCACCGCGCCAAAGACGCCCACCAGGATATAGATCAGCCCGCAGGATACGGCCGCCGTGTAGCGGCGCTCGCGCACCGGGTGCGCCTCCGGGCCCATGCAGAGGGCGGCGGTGATGGCGCTGAAGTTCAGCGCGAAGGCGCCGAATGGCGCCAGCACCAGCGTCGCCAGCCCGGTCATGGTGATCAGCCGCGAGACAGGCAACTGGTAGCCCGTCGCCCGCATCACCGCCACGCCGGGCAGGTTCTGCGAGGCCATGGTCACGATGAACAAGGGCAGTGCTAGGCTCATGAAGGCGGCGAAGGTGAACGCCGGCGCCGTAAACACCGGCCGCGCCAGCTCCAGCCGCACCGCCGACCACTGCATCTGCCCGCTGGCCGCGGCCCAGACGACCCCGGCCGCCAGGGTCAGCACGACGGCGTAGCGCGGCAGCAGCCGGCGCGACAGCAGATACACCAGCAGCATCACCAGCACCAGCGCCAGCGCGGTCTGCAGCGCCGCGAAAGCCTGCATGCCAAAGCGTGCCAGCACGCCGGCCAGCAGCGCCGAGGCGATTTCCATGGGGATGCGGTTCATCACGCGCTCGAACCAGCCCGTGGCGCCGGCCAGGGTGATGAGCAACGCGCAGGCGATGAAGGCCCCCACGGCCTCGGCCATGCCGAAGCCGCCGTTCGCCGCCGCGGCCGCCAGCACCGCCGCACCGGGGGTGGACCAGGCCACCATGACCGGCTGGCGCAGGACCAGCGATGGCACCAGCGAGCACAGCCCCATGCCCAAGCCGAGCGCCCAGATCCACGAGGTGATCTGCGCCGGCGTGGCACCGAACCCCTGTGCCGCCTGGAACACCAGCGCCACGGAACTGGTGAATCCCACCAGCACGGCAACGAATCCCGCCGTGGCGGCCGACAGGCTCAGGTCTTGGAAAAAGCGCATGGCGCACGATTGTGGCACCGCGGGCGCCGCGGCGCTGGCGCCGGCATCATCAAAAATGATAGCTGCCCGCGCTTGCTGGACAAGCGCTAGAGGCCAAAAACACTCAAATCTCGACCACCGACCCCAGTTCGACCACGGCGTTGCTGGGCAGATTCAGGAACTCCGCCGCCGCGGTGGCGCTGTGGTGCATGTGCGCAAACAGCTTCTCGCGCCACGGCGCCAGGCCCGAGCCGACCGTGGGGGTGACGATGTCGCGCGACAGGAAGTAGCTGGTCGTCATCGGCGACAGGTCGACGCTGCGGCCCTGGAGCAGCCCCAGGGCCTTGGGCAGGTCCGGATCGTTCTTGAAGCCGTAGTGCACCGTGACCTGCCAACAGTCGCGGCCCAACGGCTCGGCCTGGATGCGCCGGTCCATGCCGATCCACGGCACCTCGTGGTTGCGCACGGTGACGAACAGGTTCTGCGCGTGCAGCACCTTGTTGTGCTTGAGGTTGTGCATCAGCGCGTTGGGCACCACGCCGGGCTGGGCGGTCAGGAACACCGCGGTGCCGGCGACCCGCGCCGGCGGGCTGATGAACACCGACTCCAGGAAGGATTTGAGGTCGATGGCGTTGTCGCGCAGGGTCTGGGTGAGCAGCGCGCGCCCCTCCTTCCAGGTCGTCATCAACAGGAACACGGCCCCCCCGATCACCAGCGGGAACCAGCCGCCGTCGAACAATTTGAGCAGGTTGGAACTGAAGAATACGAGGTCCACGGCCAGGAAGAACGCCGTGGCCGCCAGCACCAGTGCCAGCGGATAGCCCCAGCCGTAGCGCACCACGAAGAACGTCAGCACGGTGGTGATGGTCATGTCCAGCGTCACCGCGATGCCGTAAGCGCCCGCCAGGTTGGACGAGGAGCGAAACAGCACCACGGCCAGCACGATCATGGCGAACAGGCTCCAGTTCACGAACGGCATGTAGATCTGCCCGGTGTCGCGGGCGCTGGTGTGGCGGATCGTGAGGCGCGGCAGGTAGCCGAGCTGGATCACCTGCTTGGTGACGCTGAACGCGCCCGAGATGAGCGCCTGCGAGGCGATCACCGCCGCCATGGTGGCCAGACCGACCAGCGGCAGCGTGAGCCACTCCGGCGCCATCAGGAAGAACGGGTTCTTGACCGCTGCCGGGTTCGACAGCAGCAGCGCGCCCTGGCCGAAGTAGTTCAGCGTGAGCGCCGGCATGACGATGGAAAACCAGGCGATGCGGATCGGCTGGCGGCCGAAATGCCCCATGTCGGCGTACAGCGCCTCGCCGCCCGTCACGCACAGCACCACCGCGCCCAGGATGATGAAGCTGATGCCCGGCTGGCGCCAGACGAAGCCCAGGGCGTGGTGCGGGCTCAAGGCACCCAGGATCTCCGGGTGCCCGGCGATGTGGTACAGCCCCAAGGCAGCGATGGCAATGAACCACACCACCATGACCGGGCCGAAGAACTTCCCGATGCCCGCCGTGCCGCGCTTTTGCACCCAAAACAGCACCAGCAAAATCACCAGGGTGAGCGGGATGACGGCGCGGCGAAACGCCGGCGAGACCACGTCCAGGCCCTCGACCGCCGACAGCACGGTGATCGCCGGCGTGATCACGCCGTCGCCATAGAACAGGCAGGTGCCGAAGATGCCGATGAGCAGCATCCACTTGCGCAGGGCCGGCGCCTTGTCCTTGACTGCCTGCGAGGCCAGCGCCAGCATCGCCACCAGCCCGCCCTCGCCCTCGTTGTCGGCGCGCAGCACCAGCGTCACGTATTTCAGCGAGACGATGACGGTGAGCGTCCAGAACACGATGGACAGCACGCCGTACACGTTGGCCGTCGTGAAGGGCACGCGGCCGGAGCCGAACACCTCCTTCAGGGTGTACAGGACGCTGGTTCCGATGTCGCCATAGACGACGCCGATGGCCCCCAGCGTGAGGGCCGGAAGAGACGATCTGGTGTGTTGCACGGCAAGGGCGACGAAGGCGAAGAAGCGCGCCATTGTGCGCCGCCGCCACCGCGCCTTGCCGGGCCTGCCGCGCGCTGTGGTGGCGGCGCCACCCCCGATCGGTCAGCCGGTCAGTCGTAGACCTCGGCCTCGGGGTCGGTGGCTTCCAGCTCGTAGCTGGCCGCCAGCATCGCCAGCCGCGCCACCACGCCGTACATGTAGAACCGGTTGGGCGCGCTGGCGCCAGGGCGTGCGCCGGGCTGCGGCAGCCGCGTGCTCTGCTCGAACGCCAGCGGCACGAAGCTCGCCCCGGGCGCGTTCAGGTTCTCGTCCGTGCCGCGCTCGGCGTGCATGCGGTAGAAACCGCCGACGACATAGCGGTCCATCATGTAGACCACCGGCTCGGCGACGGCCTGGTGCACCCGCTCCTGCGTCAGCACGCCCTCCTGCACGATGATGTCGTGCACCGGCTGCCCGTCCTTGGCCACGGCCATCTTGGCGCGGGCCTTGCCGCTGAGCTGGTCCAGCTCCCTGGCGTCGCGCACGGTCATGATGCCCATGCCGTGGGTGCCGTTGTCGGCCTTGACGATGACGAACGGCTTCTCGTTGATGCCGTATTCCTTGTACTTGCGCCGCACCTTGGCCAGCGTGGCGTCCGCCGCGGCGCGCACGCTCTCCACGCCGGCATCGGTGGTGAAATCCACGCCCTCGGCCCGGGTGAACAGCGGGTTGACCAGCCACGGGTCGATGCCCAGCATCTTGCCGAAGCGCTTGGCGACTTCCTCGTAGCACTGGAAGTGGCGGCTCTTCCTGCGCACGCTCCATCCGGCGTGCAGGGGCGGCAACAGGTATTGCTCGTGCAGGTCCTCCAGGATGCCCGGCGCCCCCGCCGACAGGTCGTTGTTGAGCAAGATGGTGCAGGGGTCGAAGTGCTTCACGCCCAGGCGGTGGCGCGTGCGCACCGCAGGCTCCAGCACCACCTTCTCGCCGTGCGGCAGCTCGATGGTGGTGGTCTTGTCGATGTCCGGGCTGATCGAGCCCACGCGCACGTTCAGGCCGGCCATGTTGAAGATGCGCACCAGTTGCGCGACATTGGCCAAGTAGAAGGTGTCGCGCGAGTGGTTCTCCGGCACGATCAGCAGGTTGCGCGCCTCCGGGCAGATCTTCTCGATGGCCGCCATGGCCGCCTGCACCGCCAGCGGCAGCATGTCGTCGGTCAGGTTGTTCCAGTTGCCGGGAAACAGGTTGGTGTCCACCGGCGCGAGCTTGAAGCCGGCGTTGCGGATGTCCACCGAGCTGTAGAACGGCGGCGTGTGCTCCATCCACTCCAGGCGGAACCAGCGCTCGATGGCCGGCATGGAGTCGAGGATGCGCTGTTCCAGTTCGTTGATCGGGCCGGTGAGCGCGGTGATGAGATGCGGAACCATAGTTGCCCAGGTGAGACGGTCAAGCGGTGCATTGTAGGAAGCAACGCCGGCCCGGACCGTACGCAGTTCTCCGGTGCGCTCAGCGCTGCCAGAACGCCGGCGTCAGCAACGCCATGAAGCTCAGGATCTCCAGGCGGCCCAGCAGCATCGCCAGCGTGCACACCCACAGCTGAAAGTCGGTCAGCACCGCATAGTTGGACGAGGGCCCCAGCAGCCCCAGGCCCGGCCCCGTGCAGTGCACGCTGGCCAGCACGGCGGAGAACGCCGTCACCATGTCCAGGTCGGTCAGGAGCAGCACCATGCTCAGGATGGTCACGGTGGCGCCATACATCAGCATGAAGGCCAGCACCGAAAACACCATGCGGTCCTCCACCGCGCGCTGGCCCAGGCGCAGCGGCTGCACGGCGCGCGGGTGCACGGTGCGCGTCATCTCGCGCCGCGCCTGCTTGAGCAGGATCAGCATGCGCACCATCTTGATGCCACCGCCCGTAGAGCCGGCACTGGTGGCCACGCCCGACAACAGCAGCATGAACACCGGCGCGAACACCGGCCAGGCCAGGTAGTCGGTGGTGGCGAAGCCCGTGGTCGTGGCCACCGACACGACGTGGAAGAGTCCCAGGCGCAGCGCCTGCAGTGGTTCGTACATGCCCTTAGCCCACAGCAGCAGCGCCACCAGCAGCCCCCCGCCCAGCAGTGCGCCCAGCGTCGCGCGCATTTCCTCGTCGCGCCAGAAACCCCGCCAATGCCCCTTGCGCAGGGCAACGAAGTACAGCGCGAAGTTGCAGCTGGCCCCCAGCATGAACACCAGGGCGATGCACTCCAGCAGCGGCGAAGAGAAATAGCCAAAGCTTGCATCGTGCGGCGACAGCCCGCCCAGGCTGACCGTGGCGAACATGTGCATCACCGCGTCCTCGGGTGTCATGCCGGCGGACCAGTAGGCCAGCGCGCAGGTCAGCGAGAACACCACATACACACCCCACAGGCCCTTGGCCGTCTCGGTCATGCGCGGGGTCAGCTTGGTGTCCTTGACCGGCCCGGCCGCCTCGGCCTTGAACAGCTGGCTGCCGCCCACGCCCAGCACCGGCAGGATGGCCACCGCCAGGATCAGGATGCCCATGCCGCCGATCCACTGCATGAAGGTGCGCCACATGTTCACCGACAGCGGCAGCTCGTCCAGGCGCGACAGCACCGTCGAGCCCGTCGTGGTCAGGCCCGAGACGGCCTCGAAGTAGGCGTGGGTGAAGGACATCGGCCGCCCGATCTCCTGCATCACCAGCAGCAGCGGCAGCGCGGCGAAGAACGGCGTGATCATCCACACCAGCGACACCAGCATCACCCCATGGCGCGGCAGCAGCTCGCGCCGGTGCTCGCGCAGGCCGCCCCACAGCAGCGCCCCGGCGCCCAGCGTAATGGCCATGGCCAGCGCCCACTCGTGCCACAGCACCTCGCCGGCCCACAGCGCGGCCGCCAGCGGCGCGCCCATCGACAGCGCGAACATCGCCAGCAGCGCACCGAGCACGCGCAGGACAGGAAGCAGGTCGGACATGGGCGCTGGACGCGGCTAGAAGAACGTGGCGCTGACGCGAAACAGCCGCTCGACCTCGCGCACCAGGCGCTTGTGCGGCAGGAAGAACACCACGTGGTCGTTGCTCTCGATCACCGTGTGGCTGCGCGGGATGATGACCTCGGGCTCGGGCGGCGGCACGTCGGCGGCGGTGGCGGGCGCTGCCGCGGCGGCCGCGTCCGGCAGGCCGCGCACGATCAGGCCCATGTGCACCTCGGGCGGCAGGCGGATCTCGTCGACGCGCCGGCCGACCACGCGCGAGGTCTTCTTGTCGCCCCGCGCCACGATCTCCAGCGCCTCCGCCACGCCCCGGCGCAGGCTGTGCACGGCCTGCACGTCGCCCCGGCGCACGTAGGCCAGCAACTCGCCGAGCATGGCCTGCGCCGGCGACAGGGCGATGTCGATCTGCGTGCCGTGCATCAGGTCGGCATAGCTGCGCCGGTTGATCAGCGCCAGCACCCGGCTGGCGCCCATGCGCTTGGCCAGCAGGCAGGCCATGATGTTGTCCTCGTCGTCGTCCGTCAGGGCCAGGAACAGGTCCACCTCCTCGATGCCCTCGCCGGCCAGCAGGTCCTCGTCGGTGGCGTCGCCCTGCAGCACCAGCACCTGCGGCGGCAGCTCGGAGGCCAGCTGCATGCAGCGCTCGGCATGCTCCTCCAGCACCTTGATGTTGAAGCGCCCCTGCTGGCCGAGCTGGCGCGCCAGGCGCAGGCCCACGCGGCCGCCGCCGGCGATCATGATGCGCCGCACGGCCCGCGTGGGCTGGCCGCTGCGGCAGTGCAGCGACGACAGGATCTGCGCCACGCGCTCGCGCCCGGCCAGCACGAAGACCTCATCCATGGGCTCCACGCGCGTGGAGCCGTCGCAGGGTACGAAGCGGTCGGGCTCGTCGGGAAAGCGCCGGTAGATGGCCACGATGCGCATGGCCACGTCCGGCGCCGAATCGCGCATGGTGGCGATCTGCATGCCCACCAGCGGCGCGCCGGCGCGCGCGCGCACCGACACCAGGCAGGCGCGCCCGCCGGCGAATTCCCGCACCTGCAGCGCCTCGGGGTACTCCACCAGCTTGCCGATGTAGCGCGTCAGCGACTCCTCCGGGCAGATGATGCGGTCCACGCCGAAGCCGTCCTTGCCCAGCAGCTCGCCGCCCTCCTCCAGCGCGAAGCCCGAGGAGCGCACGCGCGCGATGCGCGTGGGGATGCTGAAGGCGAGCTGCGCCACCTTGCAGCACACCAGGTTGGTTTCGTCCTGCGCGGCGCAGGCGATCAGCAGGTCGGTGTCGCGCGCGCCGGCCTCGGCCAGCACGGCCGGGTCGATGCCGTTGCCCACCACGCCGCGCAGGTCGTAGCGGTCCTGCAGCTCGCGCAGGCGGCGCGCGTCGGTGTCGATGACGGTGATGTCGTTCTTCTCCGACACCAGGCTCTCGGCCACGCTCTGGCCGACGCGGCCGGCACCGAGGATGATGATCTTCATGGCTTGGCCGCGCGCGTCAACCGCGCACGTCGCCCTCGCCCAGCACCACCCACTTGAGTGAGGTCAGCCCCTCGATGCCCACCGGCCCGCGGGCGTGGAACTTGTCGGTGCTGATGCCGATCTCCGCGCCCAGGCCGTACTCGAAGCCGTCGGCAAAGCGCGTGCTGGCGTTGACCATGCAGCTGGCCGAGTCCACGTCGCGCAGGAACTGCTGGGCGTGCATGTGGTCGCGCGTGATGATAGCGTCGGTGTGGTGGCTGCCGTAGCGGTTGATGTGGGCAATGGCTTCGTCGATGCCGGCCACCACCTTGATGCTGATGATGGGCGCCAGGTATTCCTCGCCCCAGTCGGCCTCGGCGGCCTCGGCCAGATCGGCGCCCGACACGGCGCGCAGCAGCGCCAGCGACTCGGGGCAGCCGCGCATCTGCACGCCCTTGGCGGCGTAGACGGCGCCGATCTTCGGCAGGAACTCGGCCGCCACGCCGCGCGCCACCAGCAGGCTCTCGGTGGCGTTGCAGGGGCTGTATTTGCTGGTCTTGGCGTTGTCGGCCACCCTGACGGCCATGTCGATGTCGCAGGGGTCGTCCACGTAGGTGTGGCAGTTGCCATCCAGGTGCTTGATGACGGGCACCTTGGCCTCGGCACTGATGCGCTCGATCAGGCCCTTGCCGCCGCGCGGAATGATCACGTCCACGTACTCGGGCATGGCGATCAGCTGGCCCACGGCGGCGCGGTCGGTGGTCTCCACCAGCTGCACGGCGTGCTCGGGCAGGCCGGCTTCGGCCAGCGCCTCGCGCACCAGAGCGGCCAGCGCACGGTTGGAATCGATGGCCTCCGAGCCGCCGCGCAAAATCGCCGCGTTGCCGCTCTTGATGGACAGGCTGGCCGCCTCGATGGTCACGTTGGGCCGGCTCTCGTAGATCATGCCGAACACGCCGATGGGCACGCGCATGCGGCCCACGCGGATGCCACTGGGTTGCTGCTGCAGGCCCTGCACCTCGCCGATGATGTCGGCCATGGCAGCCAGCTGCTCGCAGCCCAGCGCGCAAATCTCCAGCACCTTCGGGGTCAGCTTGAGGCGGTCCACCATCGGCTCGGGCAAACCGGCGGCGCGGGCGCGCTCCAGGTCCAGCGCATTGGCCTCGGCGAGCGGCGCGCCGCTGCTGCGCAGCAGCCTGGCCAGGGCCAGCAATGCTCTGTTTTTGGTAGCCGCCGGCGCCCGCGCCATCAGCGCCGAGGCCGTTTTTGCCTGCCAACCGAGGGTGTGGATGTATTCGGCGATATTGAGCGCGTTCATGGCGCGATTTTGACGCATCACGCCCAGCCGCTACGCTTGCAGGTCATGACCACCGCCCTCGCCTCCCACCAGCTCGAGAACCTGCAGGAGGACCTGCGCCAGCTGGCCGCCCTGCGCATCAGCAACCACGCCTTCAGCAGCGCAGCCCGGGCGCACGGCGCGCTGGTGCAGGCCCTGCCGCCGCGCTACGGCGAGGTGCTGGCCGGGCTGCTGGACCGGCTGGAGGCCGGCGCGCTGTTCACCGAGGAGAGCTGCTCGTTCAGCCACCAGGCGCTGGTGGACGCGCTGCAGCAGTGGGTGGACAAGGCACGGGCGGCGCTGGCCGCGGCCTGATACGCTACGCTTTTCATAGCTGTTGGCGCTTGCCCATCAAGCGCCAGAGGCACTTTTCATGCAGATTTTCAGCGCACCACGCGGCACACCTGCAGCGCCAGGCGCGACAGCGCCTGCCACGCGTCCTGCGGCCAGTCGGGCACCTTCAGGCCCTTGACGATGCCGTCCACCGTGTGCGCCGACTGCAGCAAGCGTGCCAGCTGCGCGTCGCTGGCGCGGGCAAGAATGTGGCCGAACAGGCGCTCCTTGGCGCCCCAGACGCGGCTCTCGCGCAGCGCCATGGGCAGGGGCTTGCCGGCGTTCACGGCGTCCTTGCTGCGCTTCAGGGCGCGGATGTCCTCGGCCAGCGTCCAATGCACCAGCACGGCGGCTGCTCCTTCAGCCTGCAGGCCGTCGAGCATGCGCTGCGCGCGCATCGCCTGGCCCGCAAGCACGGTCTCGGACAGCTTGAACACGTCGTAGCGCGCCACGTTGAGCACGGCGGACTCCACTGCGCCGTCCGGCAGCTCGCCCGGCGGATGCAGCAGGGCCAGCTTGGCGATCTCCTGGTGCGCGGCCAAGAGGTTCCCCTCGACCCGGTCGGCGAAGAACTGCAGCGTGCGCTGGCCGGCCTCGCCGCCCGCCACGCGCTGGCCCTGCGCGGCCAGGCGCTGGGCGATCCAGGCGGGCAGCTGCACGCGCTCCACGGGCTCGAT
>DAMCAL010000092.1:0-11264 GCA_032059585.1 Burkholderiaceae bacterium | reverse complement strand
CGCGCTTCTTGATGATGGCGAACATCAGCTCCTGCTTGCGCATGCGGCCGCCGTTCTCGATTTCGAGCGCCTCTGCCTGCTTGAGCACTTCAGACACGTGCAGTGCCTTGAGTTCGTTAAGGTGCATGAATGGACTCCTGAAGCGGAGTGGAAATGTCGGGAAGTGAGGGGAGTGTGGGGCTGCGCGCCGTGCGAGCCACGCGAAGGTGGCAAGGGGCCGAGCCGATGATCCGGGAGATGCCGCAGCGGGCGGGCAGTTCAGCCGGACAGTGCGCAAATTATGACAGGAAAAATTTTCCTGCCTCCGGGCGGACAGGCCGGGCCTGTCGCGTGCGCATCCCGGGAGGGAAAAACGGGCGGCTGCGCCGAGGCAGCCGCGCCGCCGCGGGCCGAGGAATCAGCCCAGCTGTTCGTCGATGAAGGCGGTGAGCTGGGCCTTGCTTAAGGCGCCCACCTTGGTGGCGGCCAGCTGGCCGTTCTTGAACAGCATCAGCGTCGGGATGCCGCGGATGCCGAACTTTGCCGGAACCTCGCGGTTGTCGTCCACGTTCATCTTGGCCACGGTGAGCCGGCCCTGGTAGGTGCCGGCGACTTCGTCCAGGATGGGGGCGATCATCTTGCACGGACCGCACCACTCGGCCCAATAGTCCACCAGCACCGGGGTGCTGGCCTTGAGCACGTCGGCATCGAAGCTGGCGTCGGTGAGTTGTTTGATGAGTTCGCTGGCCATGGTGCGTTCCTTCGGGTCCTTTTCGATTCTGAGGCGGGCGGGTACGTTTAAAGTCCGGGCATTGTGACAGAAAGCCGAGCCCCGCACCGCGCCATGGACAGTGCCTCCCATGCTATGACTGTCATAGCGACAGACGATCACCGGGCGCGGGGTTGGCGCGAGGCGTTCGCCTGGCTGCAGGCCCGGGCCGCGGGCTGCGCGGTGCCGCTTTACGCGGCCGTGGTGGTGGTGCCCTACGCCCAGCTCATGGCGCAGGCGCGGCGCCAGTGGCAAGCGTTGTTCCCGCAGGGCTTCGCGCCGCGTTTCGAGACCACGCGCAACTGGGCGGGGCAGTTTCCGGCGCCGCCTTCGCATGCCAGCGAGTACACCGCAGAGCGCGCCCGCGACGCCATCACCGCACGCGCGCTGCTCGAGCGGGCAGGCCTGGCCGAGCAACGCGAAATGCTGGCCGGGCCGCTGCTGGAGATGGCTGCGCAGCTGGCCGCCGCCGCCGCCGCAGTCGCTCCCGAGCGGCGCGCGGCCTGGGGCGACGTGGCGCGGGCGTTGCTGCCGGTGGCGGGCGAGGGCAGCGCGCTGCGCCTGGAGGCGGCCGTCGCCCATGTGGCGCTGGAATGGGTGCTGGCGTCGCGCCATGCCACCGACGTGCTTTTCACGCCGCAGGCGCGCGCCGCCACCCGCTTGCTGCTCGTCATCGACGGCGTGCAGCCCGATCCGCTGGCGCACGCGCTGCTGGCGCACTGGGGCGAGGACGGCTGCGCGGTGCCGTTGCCCGCGCCGCAGCAGGTGGGCGAGCGCATCGCCCTGCATGTCACCGAGGACGGCGAAGCCGAAGCCCGGCGTGCGGCTGCCTGCGTGCTGTCGCACCTGGCGCATGGCCGCGTGCCGGTGGCGTTGGTGGCGACCGACCGCGCGCTCACCCGCCGCGTCGGCGCGCTGCTGCACACGGCCGGCGTGCCGATGCAGGACGAGACCGGCTGGACGCTGTCCACCACCCGCGCGGCGGCCCATCTCATGGCGCTGCTGCGTGCGTGCGCCTGGGATGCGACGAGCGACACGGTGCTGGACTGGCTCAAGCATTGCCCGCTGGTCGAGGCCGGCGCGTTGCGCGCGCTGGAGCACTGGCTGCGCCGCCACGGCGTGGGCCACTGGGGCGCTGCGGTGTTCGAGCTGACCGCCCACGCCGATCGCGAACCGCTGGCCGCGCCCCTGGCGATCGAGAGCGAGCGCTGGCGCGCCCTGCTGCGCGGTGTGCAGCCCCTGGCCGACTGGCTGGGCGCGCTGCGCGACCTGCTGCACACCTGCGGCCTGTGGCCGCACTTGGCGGCCGACCCGGCCGGATCGCGCGTGCTGGCCGAGCTGCGTCTGCCCCCGGGGCTGGACGCCGGCCTGCACGAGGCCGACGGCGCGGGCCGCCGGCTCAGCCTGGCCGAATTCACCCGCTGGGTGGGCGAGGTGCTGGAGAGCGCGCGCCACCGGCCTGAGTACCCACCCGGCGCGCCCGTGGTGGTGCTGCCGCTGGCGCAGCTGCTTGCGCGCCCGTTTGCCGCGCTGGTGTTGCCCGGCTGCGACGAGCGGCGATTGCAGCCTGCGCCCGAGCCGCCCGGGCCCTGGAGCGCGGCGCAACGCGAAGGCCTGGGCCTGCCCACGCGCGAGTCGCTGGCGCAGGCGCTGCGCGCCTCCTGGCGCCATGCGCTGGCGACGCCGCACGTCGACATCGTCTGGCGCGGCGGCGAGGGCGGTGAGCCGCTGCTGGCCAGCGCGCTCGTGCAGGCCATCGCGCTGGACGGCGCAGGCAGCGACGGCGAGGACGCATGCCTGCCGCGCAGCGTCGCGCCAGCGCCCGTCGCCCGCCCCCAGGTTGATGGCAGTGCGCTGCCGGTCACGCGGCTGTCCGCCTCTGCCTACGAAGACCTGCGCCAGTGCCCCTACCGCTTCTTCGTGCTGCGCCAACTGGGTTTGCAGGCAGACGAAGAGCTCGACGCTCGCGTCGACAAGCGGGACTTCGGCACCTGGCTGCACGCCGTGCTGCAGCACTTCCATGAGTCGCTGGCGGCCGAGGCGCAGGCCGACCGCGCCGCGCTGATGGATGCGGCCGCGCACCGCGCCGCGCGCGCGCTGCGCCTGAGCGAAGGCGATTTTCTGCCCTACAGCAGCGGCTGGCCCGCCTTGCGCGACGGCTACCTGGCGTGGCTGGCCGAGCACGAGAGCCGCGAGGGCGCGGCGTTCGCGCACGCCGAGCTGCGCGCGCAGCAGCCCCTGGCGGGCGTCGAGCTGGTCGGCAAGCTCGACCGGGTGGACGTCCTCCGCGCAGGGGGCGAGGCCGGCGGCTCCGTGCACCTGGTGATCGACTACAAGAGCGAGCACGCCACCAAGTCGGCCGCGCGTGTGAAGGCCGGCTGTGAGGACACGCAACTGGCCTTTTATGCCGCGCTCATGCCGCCGGGCACGCCCCTGCGCGCGGCCTACCTGAACGTCGGCGAGCGCGGCGAGGTCCGCCTGCACGAGCAGCCCGATGTGCCCGCCCTGCGCCAGCGCCTGCTCGAGGGCATCGCGCAGGACATGGAGCGCATCGCGCGCGGCGCGGCGTTGACTGCGCTGGGCGAGGGCGCCGCGTGCGAATGGTGCGCGGCACGCGGCTTGTGCCGCCGGGACTTCTGGCATGACTGACGCAAGCGCGCAGGTACAGGCGGCCTACGAACTGAACGGCCACGGCGTCTCGCGCGAGGCCTTCTATGCCATCGCCTGCGATCCGCGCCGCAGCGTGGCGGTGGAAGCCTGCGCCGGCGCCGGCAAGACCTGGATGCTGGTCTCACGCATCCTGCGCGCGCTGCTGGAGGGCTGCGCACCGCACGAGATCCTGGCGATCACCTTCACCAAGAAGGCGGCCGGCGAAATGCGCCAGCGCCTGCACGAGTGGCTCCTGGCATTCGCCAACCTGCCGGACGCCGCGCTCGAGGCCGAGCTGGTTGCCAGGGGATTCGCCAGCCAGGCCGCACGGGCGCAGCGCGAGCAGCTACGAAAACTGTACCGCCAGACGCTCGACGCGGGGCGGCCGCTGCAGATTCGCACCTTCCACAGCTGGTTTGCCGCGCTGTTGTCCACGGCGCCGCTGTCGGTGCTGGCCTCGCACGGTCTGCCGACCCACTACGAGCTGCTGGAAGACGACGCGGAAGCGGTGGCCGAGGTGTGGCGCCCGTTTCTGCACGCCGTCGCGCACGATGCCGACCTGCGTGCGGACTACGAGGCCTGCGTGCGCCAGCATGGCCGCTCGCAGACGCATGAGGCGCTGGAAAAGGCGCTGGGCAAGCGCATCGAGTTCACGCTGGCCGACGGGGCGGGGGTGGTCGATGCGTCGGTGCCGCACTTCAGCGCGCACTATCCGCACCTGGCCGGCCTGGCCGAGCCGTGCGAGGCGCTGGCCGGCGACGGCGCGCGTGACCGCTGGCACGCCTGGGCCTGCGCCCTGGGCACGCAAAGTGGCAAGACCGCCCCCAAGGCCGCGGACGCCATCGTCGGCGCCTGGCTGACCGACGACCTCGGCGCCCGGCTGCAGGCGCTGCGCAAGGCGCTGTTCGTCGCCAAGGCGGACCGGCTCAGCACCCATTTGCAGAAGTTCGCCGAGGCGCAGGAAGCCGAAGCCGAGCTGCAAGGCCTGTGCGCAGCCGAGCACCAGCACCAGGCCTGGCAGCACCAGCAGCGCATGGCCCGCCTGGCGCGCCGGCTGATCGCCGAGTTCGCAGCGCTCAAGCGCGAGCGCGGCTGGGTGGACATGAACGACGTGGAACGCACGGCGCTGTCGCTGCTGTCCGATCCGGTCCTCTCCGGCTGGGTACAGGAACGGCTGGATGCGCGCGTGCGGCACCTGCTGATCGACGAGTTCCAGGACACCAACCCGCTGCAGTGGCAGGCGCTGCAGGCCTGGCTGTCGGGTTATGCCGGCGCCGGCGGAGGCCAGCAGGCGCCCAGCGTGTTCATCGTGGGCGACCCCAAGCAGAGCATCTACCGCTTCCGCCGCGCCGAGCCGCAGGTCTTTCGCGCGGCGCAGGCCTTCGTGCGCGACGCGCTCGGCGGCGACCTGCTGGCGTGCGACCACACGCGGCGCAACGCCACCGGCGTGGTGGGCTGCGTCAACCGTGTGATGCAGGCCGCACAGGCCGCGCAGCACTACAGCGGCTTTCGCGACCATACCACCGAGTCGCGCGAGGCCGGCACGCTTGTACACCTGCCGCCCGTGCCGCGGCAGGCGAGCGAGGCAGAGCCGCAGCCGCAGCCGTCGGCCGCAGCCGACGATCTGCTGCCCTGGCGCGACAGCCTGGGCGAGGCGCGCCACGAGGCCGAGCAGTCGCTGCGCATGCGCGAGTGCGCCCAGGCCGCGCGCTGGGTGGCCGCGCAGCTGGCAGCAGGCGTGCCGCCGCAGGAGATCATGGTGCTGGCCCGCAAGCGCGATCGCCTCGGGCACATGCAGGACGCGCTGCGCGCGCTGCATGTTCCGTGCGTGCAGCCGGAAAAGGCCCAGCTGGCCGATGCGCCGGAGGTGCAGGATCTGGTGGCCCTGCTCGACGTGCTGGTCTCGCCCGGGCACGACCTGGCGCTGGCGCGCGCGCTCAAGTCCCCCGTGTTCGGGCTGGACGACGCCGCGCTGGTGCGCATCGAGCTGCTGCGCCGCCAGGTGCAGCAGTGCCAGGAGAGCAGCGAGACGCCAGGCGCCAGCGCCCCCTGCAGCTGGTTCGACGTAATACAAAAAAGTGAGCTACTCACGCCCGACCAGCAAGCGTTGGGAGCCAATTTGGCACTGTATCAGGCGTGGGTGAACACGCTGCCGCCGCACGATGCGCTGCAAGCCATCTACCAGCACGCCGACGTGCTGGCGCGCTACGCCGCCGCCGCGCCTGCGGCCTTGCGGACCAGCGTACTGGCGCATTTGCGCGCGCTGCTGGCCGCGGCGCTGGACGAGGGCGGCGGGCGCTATCTCACGCCGTACGCGTTTGTGCGCGCCATGAAGCGCGCCGGCCCGCGCGCGCCCGGCCGGGTGGACGCGCAGGCCGTGCGCCTGCTCACCATCCACGGCGCCAAGGGCCTGGAGGCGCACACCGTGCTGCTGCTGGACACCGACGCCGCACCGCAGCGCGCCGAGACCATGGGCGCGCTGGTCGACTGGCCGGGTGAGGATGCGGTGCCGCGGCACTTCGTCTTCCTGGCCAGCGAGAACCAGCCACCACCCAGCGCCCAGAAAGTGCTGGACGCGGAGCGGACCGAGCGCCAGCGCGAGGAACTCAACACCCTGTATGTCGCCATGACGCGCGCCAAGGCCTGCCTGGCCCTGTCGTGCGTGCAGGGCGGCAAGGACGCTCACCTGCCCGGCAGCTGGTGGAGCCGGCTGCAGCCGGACCTGCAGCCCGTCGTGCTCGAGGAGGAGGCGCTACCCGGCGATGCCGCCGAGGGCGCCGCCGCCATCTGCCTGCCGGAGCTGCCCCTGTACACAGCGCCGGCCCATCCCTGGCCGGTCGCTGCGCCGCAGGCGGCCACGCCGCTGTCGCGCCTGGGCGAGGCGATGCACCAGTTGCTCGAGCAGGCGGGTGCCCAGGGGCCCGGCGCGTGGGACGCGCACCGCCTGGCACGCCTGGCGCGCGATTTCGACATCGCGCCCGAAGCGGCCGAGCGCGCCGCGGCGATGGCGTGCCGCATCCTGCAGGGCGAGGGCGCCTGGGCCTGGGACGAGCAGCACGTCGAGCAGGCGATCAACGAGGTGCCGCTGACCTGGCAGGGGCAGAGCCTGCGCATCGACCGGCTGGTACGACGGCGCTCGGGCGCGCTGGCCGGCTGGTGGGTGCTGGACTACAAAAGCGCGCCCGAGCCGCAGCGCCAGGCGGATTTGCTCGAGCAGATGCGCCGCTACCGGGAGGCGGTGCGCGCGCTGCTGCCCGGCGAGCGCGTGCGCGCTGCCTTTCTCACCGGCGAAGGCCGCCTGGTGCCCGTGGACGAGCAATGCCAGGGCGAACTTTTTTGACCATGACTTCTGAACCTTCCCTGGAGCCCGGACCGGCGGGCAACGCCCTGACCTGCAACCTGGCGGTGATCGGCGCGGGTCCGGCCGGCCTGATGGCCGCCGAGGCCGCCGTCGCCGCCGGTGTGCATGGGGTGCACGTGTTCGACGCCATGCCGTCGGCCGGCCGCAAGTTCCTGCTTGCCGGCAAGGGCGGGTTGAACCTCACGCATTCCGAGCCGCTCGGCGCCTTTTTGCAGCGTTACGGCGCGCGCGCGCCCGCGCTGGCGCACCACCTGCACGCCTTCCCACCCGACGCGCTGCGCGCCTGGGCGCAAGGGCTGGGCATCGGCACCTTCGTCGGCACGTCCGGCCGCGTCTTTCCGACCGACATGAAGGCGGCGCCGCTGTTGCGTGCCTGGCTGCAGCGGCTGCGCGGGGCCGGCGTGCAGCTGCACACGCGCCACCGCTGGCTGGGCTGGGCGCAACCGCCAGCCGGCGGGGGGCAGACGCTGGCGTTCGCCAGCCCCGCCGGGACGTTGGCCGTGCAGACGCGCGCGGTGGTGCTGGCGCTGGGCGGCGCCAGCTGGCCGCGCATGGGCTCCGACGGGGCCTGGGCAGCGCTGCTGCAGGAGCAGGGAGTGGACATTGCTCCGCTGGCACCTGCCAACTGCGGGTTCGATGTGCTGGCCAGCCAGGCTCCGGCCGACGAGACGCGGCGCGAGTTCTTCCGGGAGCTGCTGGGTCGCCAGGAGGGGCCGCGCCCTGGCTGGTCGGCCTACTTCGCCGAGCGTTTCGGGGGCCAGCCGTTCAAGACGGTGGCGCTGTATTTCACCGACAGCCAGGGACGGGAATTTGCCCGGCGCGGGGAGTTCGTGGCCACCGCCACCGGCATCGAGGGCAGCCTGGTCTATGCCGCGTCCAGTTTGCTGCGCGACGAGATCGCAGCGCACGGCCACGCCACCCTGCACCTCGACCTGCTGCCCGACCACCCCTGCGAACGCGTGCTGGCCGAAGTGCGCCACCCGCGCGGGGCGCGCAGCCTGGCCAACCACCTGAAAGGACGGCTGGGGCTGTCGGGCATCAAGACGGCCGTGCTGCACGAGGTGCTGGGCAAGGAGGGGATGCACGATCCCGTCCGCCTGGCGCAGGCGATCAAGGCCCTGCCCCTCACGCTGGTCGCCCCGCGGCCGATCGCCGAGTGCATCAGCACGGCGGGCGGCGTGGCGCTGGAGGCGCTGGACGAGGCGCTCATGCTGCGCGGACTGCCCGGCGTGTTCTGCGCGGGCGAGATGCTGGACTGGGAGGCGCCCACGGGCGGCTACCTGCTCACCGCCTGCTTCGCCACGGGGCAGGTGGCAGGCGCCGGCGCGGCGCGCTGGCTGGACCCGCACGCAGCGCAGTAGGCGCATCCTATGAACGGCTCTTGCATGCGGGCGGCGAGCACGCGCCCCGTATGCGTTGCCCGCCGCCATGGGCGCGCCATGCCAGGCGCGTGCCGTATCTCTGATGCAGGAGTGCGTCAGAACTTGGCGCGGTAGTACACCATCGGTCCACCCTTGCGCGCGCGCAGCAACAGTTTCGCGTCGCCCTGCAGCTGCACCCCGATGGCGCCGAACTCGGGCACCACGCCGCGGGTGCGCGAGGCTTTCCACTGCACCTCCAGCCGGGTGCCGATGGTCGCCGGCTGGCGCGACCAGATCATGCCCATGGCGTCGGGCGCAGCCTGGGACCAGGGATTGCGGGTCCAGGCCTGCACGTCCAGGTGCACGCGCTCCTCCAGCCGGGAGCGCCAGCGCACGCCGAGGTCGTAAGCCTGCGGCGACGCCGGCATGCCTGCTGCCGCTGCACCCGACACCACCCCGAGCGTCAGTCCCATGCTGGAAGGTCGGTCGTGCGACAACCAGCGCGTGGCTTCGTTGTAGTGCAGGTCGCCGCCTCGACCGGCCCAACCGGCCGTGTCGGTGAACGCCGGAGCGTCTTCGCTGCGCAGGGTGAGGGGCGTGCCAGCGATGGCGGGCAGGGGGGTGGCGGTCTGCTCGGCCAGCGCGGAAGATGCCCGCTCGGCGAGGGAATCCTGCGCGATCGCGCTGGTGGCGCCGCCGGCTGCCAGCAAGGCCAGCACACCGAGGTAGCCGGCGCGAAGGCCCGGCAGACGGGGGAGGATGGTCAGGCGCGAAGTCATGGCAGCACCCAGGAGTGGTCAGCAGAAAGCTGGCTCCAAGTATGGATACTGCATCGCAAGCGGGCATCGCCAATTGCCCTGACGGCCTGTCAGACGAAGGCTGCATGAGCCGGGCACGGCGCAGCGCAATGGCAGGACGCGAAAAGAAAAGGTGACGAGCCTTACCCCCGGCACTGGCTCCACGGTTAGGGCTGCTTGGTTCCCCACCTGACCCGGTTGGCCGCTTCCCCATGCGGGGAGGCCCGTCACCGCCGATTGTACCCGGGCAGGCGCCGTGACTGGTCTGCAGGGACACATAGAATCGCGTCCCATGTCCTACCTCGTGCTCGCCCGCAAGTACCGTCCCCAGAACTTTTCGGAGATGGTGGGCCAGGAGCACGTGGTACAGGCCCTGACCAACGCGCTCACCCAGCAGCGCCTGCACCATGCCTACCTGTTCACGGGTACCCGGGGCGTGGGCAAGACCACCGTCTCGCGCATCCTGGCCAAGTCGCTCAATTGCCAGGGGCCCGACGGCCAGGGTGGCATCACCGCCACGCCCTGCGGCGTGTGCCCGGCCTGCAAGGCCATCGACGCCGGGCGCTTTCCCGACTACACCGAGCTGGATGCCGCGTCGAACCGCGGCGTGGACGAGGTGCAGGGCCTGCTGGAGCAGGCGGTCTACAAGCCGGTGCAGGGCCGCTTCAAGGTCTTCATGATCGACGAAGTGCACATGCTGACGAACACGGCGTTCAACGCCATGCTCAAGACGCTGGAGGAGCCGCCCGAATACCTCAAATTCGTCCTGGCCACCACCGACCCGCAGAAAGTGCCGGTGACGGTGCTCTCGCGCTGCCTGCAGTTCAACCTGCGGCCGATGGCGCCGGAGACGGTGCGCGCGCACCTGGGCCAGGTGCTGGCCGCCGAAGGGATCGAAGCCGAGCCGCAGGCGCTGCGCCTGCTGGCCCGGGCGGCCCGCGGGTCGATGCGCGACGCGCTGTCACTCGCCGACCAGGCGATTGCCTTCGGCGCCGGGCAGGTGCAGGAGGCGCCTGTACGCCAGATGCTGGGCAGCGTCGACCGCAGCCACGTGTTCGCGCTGGTCGACGCCCTGGCGCGGGGCGATGGACAGTCGGTGGTGACAACCTGCGACGAGTTGCGCGTGCAGGGGCTGTCTGCCGCCGCGACCCTGGAAGACATGAGCGCCGTGCTGCAGCGCATGGCCGTGTTGCAGGCGGTGCCGCAGTCCGCAGCGCAGGCCGACCCGGCGGACCCCGATGCCGGTGAGACCGCGCGCCTGGCCGCGCTGATGCCGGCGGACGAAACGCAACTGCTCTACAGCATCTGCCTGCATGGGCGCGCCGAACTGGGCCTGGCACCCGACGAGTACGCCGCGCTCACCATGGCCCTGCTGCGGCTGCTCGCCTTCAAGCCCGCGCAAGGCCCGGCACCGGGTCCGGCTGAAAAAAAAACTCTGACGCATCCCCCGGCTGAGCCGGCGCCGGGCAGCGGCGGGTCGAACCTTGCACGCGCGGCGGCTTCGCCGTCCCCAGCGCCGCCGTTTCCTGCACCCGAGCCAGCGCCTGTGTCGCCCGCCGCCACCGCGATGCCGGCCGCTCCGGCGGCCACGCCGGTAGCGCCTCCACCGCCGCCCCGGCCCGCCGTGCGCCTGCCGGTGCGGGCGCCAGAAGAAATTGCACAAAAAGTGCCTCCCGCGCTTACCCAGCAAGCGCAAGCAGCTATCGAAACCGTAGCGATTCCCGTGCGGGCAGCGCCTGAACCTGGCCTGCGCACCCAGCCGCTGCCTGGCGCCGCCAGCGACGCGCTGGAGCCCACGTCCGAAGGCGACGTGTGGCACGCCACGGTGCAGCGGATGGTGCAGGCTGGTGCCATCACCGCGCTCACCCGCGAGCTGGCGCTGCAGTCGCAGCTTATCGCGCGCGACGGCGACCACTGGCTGCTGCGCATCGAGCGCGAATCGCTGAACCAGGCCACGGCGCACGAACGCCTGCGCGCGGCGCTGGAGGCCGCCGGCTGCGCGCGCCAGATCAGCGTCGAGGTCGGCCGCGTGACCGACAGCCCGGCGCGGCGCAACGCGCAGGCCGCCACCGAGCGCCAGGAGCAGGCCGTGGCCATCGTCCACGCCGACCCTTATGTGCAGCAGTTGATGCGCGAATTCGGCGCCAAAATCGTGCCGGGCAGCATCAAGCCGGCATAGTGGCGCGGTTTTTCGCACATTTTCTCTTTCGTCCATCCAAGCAAAGGAAGCACTCCCATGTTCAACAAAGGACAGCTCGCCGGTCTCATGAAGCAGGCCCAGGCCATGCAGGACAACCTCAAGAAGGCCCAGGACGAACTGGGCAACATCGAGGTCGAGGGCGAAGCGG
>DAMCAL010000091.1:0-11357 GCA_032059585.1 Burkholderiaceae bacterium | reverse complement strand
GCCGTCCACAGCGCCCGGCGCGAGGAAAAGCCGGCGTAGCGCGCCGCCGCCGGCGCCAGGCCGCCGACCTGCAGCGCGAAGCCGGCGCGCGTGCGAAACAGAAACAGCCACAGCAGCGCCGCGCTGAGCAGCGCCAGCGGCAAGCCGATGGTCACGCGCGAGCCGGTGAACAGCTTCGGGATCTGCGTCACGCGCTCGAACATGCGCGTTTGCGGGAAGTTGTAGCCCATGGGGTCCTTCCAGGGGCCGTAGACCAGGTAGCCCAGCAGCAGCGTGGCCACGTACACCAGCATCAGGCTGACCAGGATCTCGTTGGCGTTGAACCGGTCGCGCAGGAAGGCGACGATGCCGGCCCAGAACATGCCGCCCAGCACCCCGGCCACCAGGATGGCCGCGATGATCCAGGGCCCCGTGGTCTTGTCGGCCAGCAGCGCCATGCCCCCGGCGGCCACCGCGCCGATGACGAACTGCCCTTCGGCGCCGATGTTCCAGACGTTGGAGCGAAAGCACACCGCCAGGCCCAGCGCCACCAGCAAGAGCGGCGTGGCCTTCACGGCCAGCTCGCCCAGCCCGTAGGCGGACTTGATCGGCTCCCAGAAGAACACCTGCAGGCCGCGCACCGGGTCCTTGCCCAGCAGGGCGAACAGGGCCACGCCGATCAGCACGGTGATGGCCAGCGCCAGCACGGGCGAGCCCCAGGTCCACAGGCGCGAGGCCTGTGGCCGCGCCTCAAGCTTGAGCATGGCTGCCCTCCCCCGCGGCCTGCTGGCGCGCCAGGTGCTCCTGCACCTCGGCGTGCCACAGCCCGCTCATCCATTCGCCGATGCGCTCCACGGTGGCTTCCGCGCGCGGCACCGAGGGCGAGAGCCGCCCCTTGGCCAGCACGTGCAGGCGGTCGCAGATCTCGAACAGCTCGTCCAGCTCCTCGCTCACCACCAGCACGGCGCAGCCGGCGTCGCGCAGCTTGAGGATCTCGCCGCGGATCTGCGCGGCTGCGCCCACGTCCACACCCCAGGTCGGCTGCGAGACGATGAGCAGCTTCGGGTTGGCCTCGATCTCGCGCCCGACGATGAATTTCTGCAGGTTGCCGCCCGACAGCGACTTGGCCGCCGCATCCGGCCCCCCCGCCTTGACGCCGAAGCGCGCGATGATGCTGCTGGCCTGGTCACGCAGCCGTTTGACGCGCAGCCAGCCGCAGGTGCCCACGGCGTCGCTGCGGGTCAGCAGCAGGTTGTGCGCCAGGCCCATGGTCGGCACCGCGCCGCGGCCCAGGCGCTCCTCGGGCACGAAATGCAGCCCGAGCTGGCGGCGCTGGCGCGGGGTCAGCCGGCCCACCGGGCGGCGGCCCATCTCGACCATCTCCGGGCGCGCCCGGGTGTCCTCGCCCGAAAGGGCGTAGAGCAATTCCTTCTGTCCGTTGCCGGAGATGCCGGCGATGCCGACCACCTCGCCAGCGCGCACCTCCAGGTCGATGCTGACCAGCGGCACGCCGAACGCGTCCTGCGCCGGCAGCGACAGCGCGCGCGCGCACAGCACCACGTCGCCCACCTGCGCCTCGCGGTGCAGCAGCGCCGGCGGCTCGGCGCCGATCATCATCCGCGACAGCGAGGCGTTCGACTCCTGCGACGGGTCGCACACCCCGGTGACCTTGCCCCCCCGCACCACGGTGCAGGCGGTGCACAGCTCGCGGATCTCATGCAGCTTGTGGCTGATGTAGAGGATGGAGCAGCCCTCGCTGCTGAGCTGGCGCAGCACCACGAACAGCTTGTCCACGGCCTGCGGCGTGAGCACCGAGGTCGGCTCGTCCAGGATCAACAGGCGCGGGTTGGTCAGCAGCGCGCGGATGATCTCCACGCGCTGCATCTCGCCCACGCTCAGGGTGTGCACCGGGCGCTGCGGGTCCAGGTCCAGGCCGTACTCGGCCGCCTTTTCGGTGATGCGCCGCGCCACCTCCGGCAGCGACAGGCTCCTGTCCAGGCCCAGCCAGACGTTCTCGGCCACGGTGAGGGTGTCGAACAGACTGAAGTGCTGGAACACCATGGCGATGCCCAGGGCGCGCGCCTCCTGCGGGTTCTTGACCGCCACCGGCCGGCCGTCGAACAGCATGGTGCCCTCGTCGGGCTTGGTGGCGCCGTAGATGATCTTCATCAGCGTGGACTTGCCGGCACCGTTCTCACCCAGCACGGCGTGCACCTCGCCGGGTTGCACGGTCAGGCAGATGCCGTCGTTGGCCACCACCGCCGGGTAGCGCTTGGTGATGCCCGTCAATTGCAGCCGCGCCGGCGCGGCAGCCGGCGCGGCCGCATCGGGCCCGGGTGGGGGTGTGGGGTTCATGCGGTGATTGTCTCCGAAGTCGCTATCGTTATTGGGGACCGAAAAGGCATCTGGCGCTTGTCCCAGGCGCGCCAGCAGCTATTGTTTTCGTAGCGATGAGGCCACGCCACGGATACATTCGCGCAGCCACGCCCCCGCCGCCGAGTGGTGCGTGCGGGCATGCCAGAGCTGGTAGTACATGAGTTGCGGAAACGCCACCGGGCTGGGCAGTACCGCCAGCGGCAGGCGCTCGGCGTAGCGCTCGCAAAACTGTCGCCCGGAGGTGAGCACCAGCAGGCTGGACGCGACCATCGCCGGGATCAAGCTGAAATGTGCGCAGCGCACGGTGACGCGTCGCGACAGGCCCTGGGCGTCCAGGTGCGCGTCGATCACGCCGCGCGCGCCGGGGTGGGTGGGCGTGGGCGCCACGTGCTCCGCGGCCAGCCACTCCTCGACCGACCAGCCGCGGCGCACCGCCGGGTGCTCGCGGCTGACCAGGCACACCACCTCGTCGGCCAGCAGCCGGCCCAGGTGCAGGTCGCCAGGGGGCTCGGGCCAGTTGCCGATGACCACGTCGGCCTCGCCATGCGCCAGGTGCCCGTGGTAGTGCGCGTCGGCCGACAGCGGCAGGATCTCCACCGGGCACAGCGGCGCGTCGGCCTTGATGCGCGCCACCAGCAGCGGCAGGAACAACGGATCGAGGTAGTCGCTGGCGGCGATGCGGAAGGTGCGCGTGGCGGTGCGCGGCTCGAAGCCGCGCGCGTCGGAAAACAGCGCCTCGGCCGCGCGCAGGATGCTGGCGGCCGGCTCCACCATGCCCAGCGCCGCATCCGTGGGCTGCATGCCGGCGCCCGAGCGCACCAGCAGCGGGTCGCCCGCCAGCTCCCGCAGGCGCTTGAGGGCGCTGGAGACGGCGGGTTGGTGCATGCCCATGCGCAGGGCAGCTCGCGAGACGCTGCGTTCAGTTATCACGGTGTGCAAGACCCGGATGAGATGAAGGTCGATCTTGTCGAAAAGGGGTGGTTCTCTCATATCCGCTCGGGCATGCGCGCCATGGCCGAATGTGTATACCGTGCGCCAGGACGCGCCGCTATACGCGAAGGGCACGACATGGCACGAGACGGCCGGGCCCGGCAACCGCGAAAACAGGCCGCCACTCTACCTGCGCCATAGCGTGCAGGGCATCCGGGTTATAAGCAGTGGCGTATGCGCAGCGCACCGTGCGGGCCTACCCTCGGGCTTATGACCACGACCCGTCCCATCCGATTCATCCGGCGCGGCCAGCGCGTGCAGCTGCACGCCGTCGCCCCCGACCGTACGTTGCTGGAAGTGCTGCGCGAAGACCTGGGGGCCACGGGCACCAAGGAAGGCTGCGGCGAAGGCGACTGCGGCGCCTGCACCGTGGTGCTGGGCAGCGTGCGGGACGGCCGCATGCACTACCAGGCCATCAACGCCTGCATCCGCCTGGCGCACTCCATCGACGGCATGGCGCTGTGGACGGTGGAAGACCTGACGGCCGACCCGCTGATCCAGCCCGCCGGGGCGCCTGCAGGCCCGGCCGAGCTGCACCCGGTGCAGGAGGCGCTGGTGCAGTGCCACGGCTCGCAGTGCGGCTTTTGCACGCCCGGCTTCGCCATGAGCATGTTCGGCATGTACCAGAACCACGTCTGCCAGGGCCGCCCGGTCACGCGCGAGCTGGCAGTGCGCGAGCTGTCGGGCAACCTGTGCCGCTGCACCGGCTACCGCCCCATCCTGGAGGCGGCGCAGCAGATGCAGTCGCTGCCGGCGATGCAGGTCGACGAAGCTGCCCTGCTACAAAAAATGGAGCTGCTGGCGCAGGACCAGCAAGCGCCAGAGGCCGATCTGGCTTACATGGCGCCGACCACGCTCGACGCCCTGCTCGCCGCCCGCGCCGCGCACCCGCAGGCCCAGGTGGTGGCCGGCTGCACCGACGTGGGCCTGTGGGTGACCAAGCAGCACCGGCATTTCGAGCGCGTGCTGGACGTGACCCGGGCGGGCGAGCTTGCGTTTGCCGGCGAACGCGACGGCATGTTGGCCATCGGCGCGGCCATGAACCTGTCCGACGCGTATGCGCTGCTGACCGCGCACTGGCCACAGTTGGCCCGTTTTGCCGAGCGCTTCGCCGGCCTGCCCGTGCGCAACTCGGGCACCCTGGGCGGCAACGTGGCCAACGGCTCGCCCATCGGCGACTCCATGCCGCTGCTGATCGCGCTGGGCGCCGAGGTGGAACTGGCCAGCGTGCGCGGCAGCCGCCGGATGCCGCTCGAGCAGCTCTACCTGGGCTACCGGCAAAACGCCATGGCCGCCGACGAGCTGGTCACCTTCCTGCACGTGCCGCTGCCCACACCGGGCCAGCTGCTTGCCGCCTACAAGATTTCCAAGCGCTTCGACGACGACATCTCCGCCGTGTGCCTGGTGCTCAACCTGACGCTGCAAGAGGGTGTCGTGGCGCAGGCGCGCATCGGCGCCGGCGGCGTGGCCGCCACGCCCGCGCGGGCGCGCCAGACCGAAGATCTGCTGACCGGCCAGCCCTGGAGCGAGGCCACCGCCCGGCGCGCCGCTGAGGCGCTGCCGGCCGAGTTCAGCCCCATCAGCGACATGCGCGCCAGCAGCGCCTACCGCCGCGAGGTGCTGGGCGCGCTGGTGCTGCGCCTGTGGCGCGAATCCCAGGGCGGCGCGCAGGCCGCGCGCCTGGAGCAGCTTGCCCCGCTGCACGTGACCGAGGAGGCCCTGCCATGAAGCGCGAAGACGACGCCGCCACCCTGCCCGAGGCCAGCGCGCCGGCCCTGGGCCGCTCGCACCCGCACGAAAGCGCCCGCGCCCAGGTGGCCGGCAGCGCCACCTACATCGACGACCTGCCCGAGCTCAAAGGGACGCTGTATGCGGCGCCCATCCTCAGCCCCGTGGCGCACGGCCGGCTCGACGGGCTGGACGCCGAGGCCGCGCTGGCGCTGCCCGGGGTGCACGGCCTGGTGCTCGCGCAGGACATTCCGGCCGATCCGGTCTTCCCGTCTGCCGCGCGCGACGAACCCATCTTCGTGCAGGACACCGTGCGCCATGTCGGCCAGGTCATCGGGCTGGTAGTGGCCGACTCGGTCATGCTGGCGCGGCGCGCCGCGCGGCTGGTCACGCTGTCCATCACCCCGCTGCCGGCGATCCTGACGGTGCACGAGGCCCTGGCCGCGCAAAGCTGGGTGCTGCCGCCGGTGCAGGTGCGCCGCGGCGACGCCGACACGGCGCTGGCGCAGTCGCCACACCGGCTGCAAGGGGAGTTCGAGGTCGGCGGCCAGGAGCACTTCTACCTGGAAGGCCAGATCGCCTACGCCTTGCCGCTGGAGCAGGGGCAGTGGTGGATCCACTCCAGCACCCAGCACCCCGGCGAGGTGCAGCACTGGGTCGCGCACGCCCTGGGCACACACAGCCACGCGGTGCGCGTGGAATGCCGGCGCATGGGCGGCGGCTTCGGCGGCAAGGAAACGCAGGCCGGGCACCTGGCGGTCTGGGCCGCGCTGGCCGCGCACAAGTTCGGCCGCGCCGTGAAGATGCGCCTGGACCGCGACGACGACTTCGTGGTCACCGGCAAGCGCCACCCCTTCGCCTACAACTACGACGTGGGCTTCGACGCCACGGGCCGCATCACCGGGCTGCGCCTGGCCATGGCGGTGAACTGCGGCCACAGCGCCGACCTGTCGGGCGCGGTGGCCGACCGGGCCGTCTTCCACTGCGACAACGCCTACTTCCTGGAGCACGTGGACATCCTGTCCTACCGCTGCCGGACGAACCTGCAGAGCCACACCGCGTTTCGCGGCTTCGGCGGGCCGCAGGGCGTGATCGCCATCGAGGTGATCCTGGGCGACATCGCGCGCCACCTCGGCCTGGACGCGCTGGACGTGCGCCAGCGCAACCTGTACGGCATCGGCGAGCGCGACGTGACGCACTACCAGATGCGCGTGGAGGACAACATCCTGCACGCCCTGCTGCCCCAGCTCGAGCGGGACGCCCGCTACCGCGAGCGCCAGCGCGCGATCGCCGCCTGGAACGCGTCCAGCCCGGTGTTCAAGCGTGGCCTGGCGCTCACGCCGGTCAAGTTCGGCATCAGCTTCACGGCCACGCTGTTCAACCAGGCGGGCGCGCTGGTGCACGTCTATACGGACGGCAGCGTGCAGGTGAACCACGGCGGCACCGAGATGGGCCAGGGCCTGCACACCAAGGTGGCGCAGATCGTGGCCGACGAGCTGGGCGTGCCGCTCTCCCGCGTGCTGGTCACCGCCAGCGACACCAGCAAGGTGCCCAACGCCAGCGCCACCGCCGCCAGCAGCGGCACCGACCTGAACGGCCGCGCGGCGCAGTACGCGGCGCGCACCATCCGCGACAACCTGGCAGCCTTCGTCGCCGGGCTGGACCGCTGCGGCGCCGGGGCCGTGCGCTTCCAGGGCGGGCAGGTCATGTCCCCAACGGCCACGCGGCGCTGGGAGGACGTGGTCAAGGAGGCCTATGCCAACCGCATCCAGCTGTGGAGCGACGGCTTTTACCGCACGCCCAAGATCCACTACGACAAGACCACCCTCACGGGCCGGCCGTTCTTCTACTTCGCCTACGGCGCGGCCTGCACCGAGGTGGCCATCGACACGCACACCGGCGAGAGCCGCGTGCTGGCGGTGGACATCCTGCACGACGTGGGCCGCAGCATCAACCCGGCCATCGACATCGGCCAGATCGAGGGCGGCTTCGTACAAGGCATGGGCTGGCTGACCACCGAAGAGCTGGTGTGGAACGACCAGGGCGTGCTGGCCACGCACGCGCCCAGCACCTACAAGATCCCGGCCACCGGCGACATCCCCGAGCACCTGAACGTGCGCCTGTGGCACGAGGCCAATCCCGAGGACAACGTGGCCGGCAGCAAGGCCGTGGGCGAGCCGCCGTTCATGCTGGCGCTGAGCGTGTACGAGGCGCTGCGCAACGCCGTCGCGGCCGCGCGGGACGGCGGCGCGCCGGGCGCGGGCACCGAGCGCATCGTCCTCACCGCACCCGCCACGGCCGAGAACGTGCTGCGCGCACTGGGCCGGCTGGGCGGTTGAGCCACCGAGAGGCTGACGCCCCTGCGGTTCGGCCCGGCAGAGCGCTGGGCCGCGCCACAGTCTCGTTCACGGCTCGGTCAACGCGCCGTTCAGCGCGCCGCCGGCCGATGCACCGCCCCGCGCTTCAGGGCGCCAGTCCCTCGATTTCGGGCGGCAGCGCCACGCGCCGCACTTCCACCCGGTTGCGCCCTGCGCGCTTGGCGGCGTAGCAGGCCATGTCGGCGGTGTGCACGAGCGGCGCCACATCGCGCAGCCCGGGCGGCAGGGGCACCAGGCCGATGCTCAGGCCCAGCGTGAAGCTGCGCCCGCCATACGACGGCTCCCACGCCTGCACGGCCGCGCGCAACTGCTCGGCCACGGCCTGGCCGCGCGCGGGCGTCGCGCCGGGCAGCACCACGGCGAACTCGTCGCCGCCCAGCCGCGCCGCCCAGCCCATCTGGCGCACTTCCGTTTCAAGCAGCCGCGCCAGGTGGCGCAGCACGTCGTCGCCCGCGTCGTGCCCGGCCAAGTCGTTGATGACGGCGAAATGGTCCAGGTCCAGGAACATCAGCACCCCGCTGCCCTCCTCGCCATACAGGCCGGGCGGCGGCTGGGAGGCGCTGGCGCCTGCCGGGCGCGCGCGCGCGGCGCGGGCGTTGAGCAGCGCATGCAGCCGCTGCTCGAAGGCGCCGCGGTGCGGCAGCAGCGTGAGCGCGTCGTGCGCGCCGTGCCAGGCGGGCTGCTGGCGCGCGTCGCGCAGGGCGGTGCAGTCCTCCAGCATCCACACCGTGCCGGCCTGCGGCTCCCCCGCGTGGATGGGCTGGCCCTGGGCGCGCACCCACTGCACGCTCGCGTCGCGGCGCAGCAGCGGCAGCTCACCGTCGAAGGCGCCGTGCGCGGCGAACTGCGCGCGCACGTGCCGGGCCATGCTGCCGACTTCGCCGCTGGAAGGCGCCAGCAGCTCCAGCAACTCGCGCCCGTGCAACTCGGCCGGGGTGTAGTCGAGCAGCCGGCAGGCCTGCAGGCTCACCACTTCCACACGTTCGGCGCGCGTCACGGCAATGCCCAGCGGCACGTGCGCCAGCACGGCCTGCAACTGGCGCATGAGCGCCTGCGAGCCCTGCTGGTGCACGCGCCGGTGCTCCAGCAGCCGCATGCACACGCGCACCACGTCGTCGACCTCGCCGGCCGAGCGTGGCCAGGTGTGCAGATGATGCGCTGCCCCATCGGCACCGGTCTCGGCATCGGTCTCTGCCCCCAGCGCCGGCTCGGCCTGCAGCAGCAGCGCCGCGCGGTGGCGCAACTGGGCCAGCGGACGCGCCAGCCAGGCCATGGCCAGCAGCGCCAGCAGGCACACCGCCAGCGTCGCCACGGCTGCCAGCAGGCGGGCGCGGCGCTGCGCGCCTTCCACCGGCGCGAGCAGCGTGCGCGCATCGCTCACGCGCGCCACCATCCACTGCGGCATGGGAACGCCGGCCAGGCTCACGACATGCCCCGAGCGCAGGCCGGTCATGTCCTCGCCGCTGCCACCCAGGGGCTTGCCGCGGCTGCGCCAGCGCTCGAAGGCCTCGGCCAGACCGGGCTCCTCGCGCACGTGGCCCATGACGCGCGCAAGGTCGGGGTGCGACAGGATCACGCCTTCGCGCGTGAACACGATCAGGCGCGACTCCGGCCGCGCCGGCAGTGCCAGCGAGTGCGGCAGCAGACCCTGCGACTGCAGGCGCAGCACGCCCGCCACCGCGCCGGTCACGCCGCCTTCGCCGCGCAGCAGCGGCACGGTGAACATGACGCGCGCATCCTGCGCCGTGGTGCCCAGCAGCTCGGACACCAGCGGCTTGCCCTCGACCAGGGTGCGCACGAGATAGTCGCGCTCGCTGGAGTCCAGCGCCGAGGCCTCCTCCAGCCGGCCGTTGCGCAGGTTCACGCTCAGGTGCCCGTCCTTGCGCGCGACCTGCATGGCGTCGAAGAAGCGCACCGCCGGCAGGCCCTGCTGCAGCAGCCATTCCAGCGACGCCGGCGAGTCCAGCATGGGCGGCGTGATGCCCTCTGCCACGGTGGCCAGCACCTTCTGGCTCTGCTCGATCTTGCTGGCCAGCAGCCGCGCGACCAGCTCCACCTCGTCGCTTTGCTGCATGACCAGGCGCTCCATGGCGTCCTGCGCCGCCGCACGCGACACCAGCCAGCCGACCAGCGACCCGGCGGCCAGCACCGCCAGCGCCGCCACCAGCAGCAGCCGCCGCACCAGCGGGCCCGGGAACCAGACCGCAGCAGCGTCGTGGGCGTCGTCTTCAGTGTCCTCGTGTGGCGGCCCCGGCGTGCTGCCCGCGGCGTGCGGGGGTTCGGGAGCAACGGGGGGCACCGGCCCCAGCGCCTCGAGGGCAGCGGCGTGCTCGCGCGGCGTCACGGCTGCTCCGCGGGCGGAGCACCTGGACCGGTAGAGGAAGAGGAGGCGCGGAACATGGCTGGGTGGGTTGCCGGCAGCATCCGACAGGGACCGGGGCCCCGCCAATATAAGCAACGGCATCCTCGCAGGGCGTGGGGTACAACCCTCGAAGCCGCGCAGGAAAAACCCTGACGGAGTTATCCCACAGCAAGAGGCGCCAAGGCCGCCCGTCCGGGGAGGGGCGTCAGGCGCGGGCGACGGTGCGCAGCGCGCCCGGTTGCGGCAGGTGCAGCACCTTGCCTGTGCCGTCGACCAGGCCATGCTCGCGCAGGTGGCGCAGCACGCGCGAGAACGTTTCCGGCGCGATGCCGAGCTGGGCCGCGATCAGCCGCTTGCGCTGGTGCAGCGTCACGCGCAGCGCGCCGTCCTCGCCCGGCTGCGCATGCTCCAGCAGCCACTGGGCGCAGCGCGCTTCCGCGTCCTGGGCGAGGCGGCTGACGGCCAGTTGCGTCTGGCGACAGTAGCCGGTGGCCATGTCGCGCAGCAGGATCTGCGCCGGCGCGGGCAGCAGTTCCAGGCTGCGCCGGAATTCCTCCAGTGGCACGCGGCGCAACTGCACATGGGTGTCGGCCACCATGTCGACGGCGCATGGCTGGTCCAGCAGGGCCGTGGCTGCGTCCAGCCAGAACGGACCTTCGACCATGCCGAGCTGGTGGCGCATGACGCCTTCCTCGCGCAGGCCCAGCAGCACGCGTCCGCTGTCCAGGTGCAGCACGCACACCGGGTGCTGGTGGCGCTCGCGCAGTACCTCGCCCGCGGCGGCCAGCTCGATCCGGGCGGACGGGTCGGAGGACGGATGGGGGAACATGGCACCCACTGTGCCGCCGCCTCGGGACCTGTGCTTTGAGGAATATCAAATATGCGTGGCAGGCATGTCGGTGCCCGCCCCTTCCCCCACAATATTCCGGGGCGGCGGGGCGCGCGGCCTGGTGTTGGCCTGCGCGCGTGCCCACCGGCCCTGCTTTGTTCCTCTCTTCCCACGACCCAAGGAATCCCCATGCATCGCAAACTGCTCACGCTGGCCGCCGTCCTGTGCGCCGCCGGCGCCCACGCGCAAAGCTCGGTCACGCTCTCGGGCACGGTAGACGTCTATGCCGGCTCGGTGCGCATGGCCGGCGACGGCGGCCGCAAGGCAGTGGTCAACAGTGGCGGCCTGACCACGTCGTGGTTCGGCTTCTCCGGCACCGAGGACCTGGGCGGCGGACTGAAGGCCGGCTTCGCGCTGACCTCGTTCATCCAGGCCGACACCGGCGTGCAGGGGCGCTTTCCGAACGACACGTTCTTCTCGCGCGACGCCAACGTCAGCCTGTCAGGCGGCTTCGGCACCCTGCGCCTGGGCCGCTGGATGGCGCCCAACTTCCTGCCCTCCGTGCTGGGCAATCCGCTGGGCGACTCGTTCGTTTTCTCGCCGTTGATCCTGCACAAGAACGTGCCCCTGTTCAACGCCTCGGGCTGGCAGGCCACCACGCCGTCCGACACCGGCTGGAGCAACCAGATCGCCTACTCCACGCCCGACATCGGCG
>DAMCAL010000090.1:0-11447 GCA_032059585.1 Burkholderiaceae bacterium | reverse complement strand
GCCGACCAGCGGCACGGCACGGTTTTCTTCGCCGCTCGGGGTGTACGACTTCCAGAAGCGCAGCAGCATCATCGAGGTGAGCGAATCTGGCGCCCAGGTGCTCGGGCCGATCGCCAGCGTGCTGGCGCATGGCGAAGGGTTGCAGGCGCATGCGCGGGCGGCGGAGATGCGGCTGCGCCAGGGCTGACGCCGCGGCCGCGCTCAGCCAGCGCTGGGCGGCGCGCCGCCCCCGGGCGCGGCAGAGGCCAACGCCTGCGTCAGCGCCTGCAGCACCGGCGCGCACGCGGCTTGTGCCTTGGCCGTCAGGAGCGCGTCGGCGCGCGTCACCCCCAGGTTGAGTGCGCCGACCGGCATCCCGCGCTCGCGCGCCGCATGCACGAAGCGCAGGCCGGAATACACCATGAGCGAACTGCCCACCACCAGCAGCAGGTCGCTGTGCGCCAGTCCCTGCAGCGCCGCCTGCACCCGTGCAGGCGGCACACTCTCGCCATAGAACGTCACGTCCGGCTTCAGGATGCCGCCGCAGGCAGGGCAGGGAGGCACGTGGAAGCTGGAAAAATCCGCCACGTCCAGGTCGGCGTCGCCGTCCGGCGCGGCGGGCGCGTGCCGGTGCGCCCAGCCCGGGTTGGCCGCGAGCAGGGCCGCCTGGAAGCCCTCGCGTTCGCTGCGCATGCCGCAGCCGGTGCACGCGATCCGGTCGAGCCGCCCGTGCAGGTCGACCACGCCCTGGCTGCCGGCGCGCTGGTGCAGGCCATCGACATTCTGGGTGATCAGCGTGTGCACCCGCCCGAACGCCTGCAACTGCGCCAGCGCCTGGTGCGCCGCGTTGGGTTGCGCGCGGGAAAACAGCGGCCAACCCGCCAGGCTGCGGGCCCAGTAGCGCTGGCGCGTGGCGGCGTGGGCCATGAAGTCCTGGTACATGACCGGCGCCGGGCGCTTCCAGGCGCCCGTGGCGTCGCGGTAGTCGGGAATGCCGCTGTCGGTGCTCAGGCCGGCGCCGGTCAGCACCGTCCAGCGCGGTGCCTGCCGCAGCAGCGCAAGCAGGGCGGGCAGGCCTGTTGCCGGCGGGAGATCGAGGGAGGATGCGTGCGAAAAAGGCATCGTGGCGGCGGCGGGAGAGGGCCGCCAAGCATAGGGCCGCCGGTCCGTCGGCGTGCGGCACGAATTTCGTGCAGCACGAATTTCGTGTAAGCTCGCGCACCGATGAAGAACCTCACCATCACGGTCGATGATCCGGCGCTCGAGTGGGCTCGGATCGAGGCGGCGCGGCGCGGCACCAGCGTCTCGCGCATGGTGGGCGATTTCCTGGGCGAGATGCAGCGGCGCGAAGACGCCTACGAGCGTGCCTACCTGGCCTGGCGCACGGACGAGCGCACCTGGCGCAGCGCCCGGGCTGGCGCAGCAGCCCCGCGGCGCGGGCGCGGCGTGCAGCGCGGCCGTGCGGGCGACGGGCCGGTGGCGACGCTGGAGCGGGCCGTGCAACGGCCGGTCTTCGTCGATACCGCGGTGCTGCTGGCAGCCGAGGACGGCGCCGATGCGGCGCTGCAGGACCGCACGGCAGCCGCACTCGACCTGCTGTGGCAGGAGCGCCTGGGCCGCGTGAGCACCGCGGTGCTGGCGCAGTTCTATGCCAGCGCCACGCGTGAGGCGGCGCCCCCCATGGCCGTGGGCGACGCGCGCGCTGCCATCCGCCGCTACAACGCCTGGACGCCCTGGCAGGTCGATGCCGCCACGCTGGAGACCGCGTGGGCCGTCGAGGCGCGCCACGCCCTTGCCTGGGCCGACTGCCTTGCCCTTGCCGCCGCGCAGCACAGCGGCTGCGCCAGCCTGCTGTCGCTGCACCTGCCGCAAGGCGCGCAGTACGGCGGCGTCGAGGTCTGGCATCCCTTGCACTGCGTCTTGTCGCCTGCGGCCTGACCGCGCCACGCCCACCCACCGAACGGAACGACCCTCCATGCCCCATTCCCTTGCCGGACAGCACGCGCTGGCACGCATCCGCCCCGATGTGCGCGCCATGCACGCCTACCCTGTCGCTCCTTCGCACGGCCTGCTGAAGATGGACGCGATGGAAAACCCGTTCGGCCTGCCGCCCGCGCTGCAGCAGGCCCTGGGCGAGCGGCTGGGCCAGCTCGCGCTGAACCGCTATCCCGGCGCACGCCAGGACGATCTGCGCGAGGCGCTGGCCGCCTACGCCGGCGCCCCGCCGGGCAGCGCGGTGGTGCTGGGCAACGGCTCGGACGAGCTCATCACCCTGCTGGCGCTGGCGTGCGCGCAGCCGTGCCAGGGCCAGCGCGCGCGCATGCTCGCGCCCGTGCCTGGCTTCGTGATGTACCCCTTGAGCGCGCAACTGCAAGGCCTGGACTTCGTCGGGGTGCCGCTCACCGCGGACTTCGAGCTGGACGAGCCGGCCATGCTCGCCGCCATCGAGCGCCATGACCCGGCCATTACCTACCTGGCCTATCCCAACAACCCCACGGCCACGCTGTGGGACGAGGCGGCGGTGCAGCGCATCGTCGATGCCGTGGGCCGCCAGGGCGGCATCGTGGTGATGGACGAGGCGTACCAGCCGTTTGCCAGCCGCTCGTGGATCACCCGCATGCAGGCGGAGCCGCAGCGCCACCAGCACGTGCTGCTGATGCGCACCCTGTCCAAGTTCGGCCTGGCCGGGGTGCGCCTGGGCTACCTCATCGGGCCCGAGGCGCTGGTGCAGGAGATCGACAAGGTGCGCCCGCCCTACAACGTCAGCGTGCTCAACTGCGAAGCAGCGCTGTTCGCGCTGGAGCACGCCGACGTGTTCGCCGCGCAGGCGCAGGAGCTGCGCCGCCAGCGCGACGCGCTGGTGCCGCGCCTGCGCGCAGTGCCGGGCGTGGAGAAGGTTTGGGACAGCCAGGCCAACATGGTGCTGGTGCGCGTGCCCGACGCCGCCCGCGCCTTCGAGGGCATGCGCGAGCGCAAGGTCCTCGTCAAGAACGTTTCTACAATGCACCCGCTGCTGGCCCAGTGCCTGCGCCTGACTGTCGGCAGCGAACAGGACAACGCCCGGATGCTCGCCGCACTCGAGGCTTCGCTATGACTTCCTCTGCACTCGTACCCTCCGCCACTTCCTCTCCCGACCAGTTCGCCGACCGCACCGCCGAAGTCGCGCGCAGCACGGCCGAGACGCGCATCCGCGCGCGCGTGAACCTGGACGGCACCGGCCAGTCGCGCTTGGCCACCGGCATCGGCTTCTTCGACCACATGCTCGAGCAGATCGCGCGCCACGGGCTGATCGATCTGGACATCGAGTGCGACGGCGACCTGCACATCGACGGCCACCATACGGTGGAAGACGTGGGCATCACGCTGGGCCAGGCCTTCGCCCGCGCCGTGGGCGACAAGAAGGGCGTCCGCCGCTACGGGCACGCGTACGTGCCGCTGGACGAGGCGCTGTCGCGCGTGGTGATCGACTTTTCCGGCCGCCCGGGCCTGCACCTGCACATCCCGTTCACGGCCGCCAGCATCGGCGGCTTCGACACGCAGCTCACCTACGAGTTCTTCCAGGGCTTTGCCAACCACGCCCAGGTGACGCTGCACATCGACAACCTCAAGGGCATCAACGCGCACCACCAGTGCGAAACGGTGTTCAAGGCCTTCGCGCGCGCACTGCGCGACGCCCTGGCGCGCGATCCGCGTGCTGCCGGCACCATCCCCTCGACCAAGGGGGCACTGTGAAAAATCAAGCCAAATCGGCCCGCAGCGCTTGATGGGCTTGCGCGAGCAGCTATGAAAATAGAAGCAAACACCGTGGCGGTGGTGGACTATGGCATGGGCAACCTGCGCTCTGTGACGCAGGCCGTGCAGGCTGCCGCCCAGGGCTTGGGCTGCCGGGTGCTGATCACCTCGCGGCCCGAGGAGGTGGCCAGCGCCGAGCGCGTCGTGCTGCCCGGCCAGGGCGCCATGCCCGACTGCATGGCCGAGCTGCGCGCGAGCGGCTTGCTCGACTCGGTCCTGGAGGCGGCCGCTGCCCGCCCGCTGTTCGGCGTGTGCGTGGGCATGCAGATGCTGCTCGAGCGCAGCGCCGAGGGCGACACGCCCGGCCTGGGTCTCATCCCGGGCGAGGTGCTCCGGTTCGACCTTGCCGGCCGCAGGCAAGCCGATGGCAGCCGCTTCAAGGTGCCGCAGATGGGCTGGAACCGCGTGCGCCAGGCCCGCGCCGGGGGACGGGCGCACGTGTTGTGGACCGGGGTGCCGGACGACAGCTACTTTTACTTCGTGCACAGCTTCTACGCCCGCCCGCGCGCCGTGGAGCACGTAGCGGGCGAAGCCGACTACGGCGGCCCGTTTGCGGCGGCCATCGCCCGCGACAACCTTTTTGCCACCCAGTTCCACCCGGAAAAGAGCGCCGGCGACGGCCTGCAGCTGTACCGCAATTTCCTGCACTGGAAGCCCTGATTCCTCGTTCCCGCTCCGGCCCGGCCGGGCGTTACTGCACCACGACCATGCTGCTCATCCCCGCCATCGACCTCAAGGACGGACACTGCGTGCGCCTCAAGCAAGGTGACATGGACCAGTCGACCACGTTCGGCGAAGACCCTGCCGCCATGGCCCGGCGCTGGGCCGATGCCGGCGCGCGCCGCCTGCACCTGGTGGACCTGAACGGCGCCTTTGCCGGCCAGCCCAAGAACCGGGCGGCGATCAAGTCCATCCTGGCCGAGGTGGGCGACGAGATGCCGGTGCAGCTGGGCGGCGGTATCCGCGACCTGGACACCATCGAGCGCTACATCGACGCCGGACTCAGCTACGTCATCATCGGCACGGCAGCGGTGAAGAACCCCGGCTTTCTGAAGGACGCGTGCACCGCTTTCGCCGGGCACATCATCGTCGGCCTGGACGCCAAGGACGGCAAGGTGGCCACCGACGGCTGGAGCAAGCTCACCGGGCACGAAGTGGTCGACCTGGCCAAAAAATTCCAGGACTGGGGCGTGGAATCGGTCATCTACACCGACATCGGGCGCGACGGCATGCTCTCGGGCATCAACATCGAAGCCACGGTGCGCCTGGCGCAGGCGCTGACCATCCCGGTGATCGCCTCCGGTGGCCTGGCCGGGATGGCGGACATCGAGCGGCTGTGCGAAGTCGAGCGCGAAGGGGTCGAAGGCGTGATATGCGGGCGCGCGATCTACTCGGGAGACCTGGACTTCGCAGCCGCGCAGGCACGGGCGGACGAGCTGGCGGGCTGACTGGCCAAGCGGCGCGCCGTGGATCGCCAACCGAGTGTGGGATCGACTGGCGCTGGGTACGACAGCGCGGCGCTTGAGCCGGGACCGATGGGTCGCCGCTTGTCTGCGAGGCCTTGTGGCCTGTCCCGCTACCCGGCAGTCTTGTGGACGATCGTCCATGCAACAATGATTCGCCGAATGGACGGCATAGTTAAGGAGCGCCCTTGATACTCGTGACCGGAGGCGCGGGCTACATCGGCTCGCACATGTGTGTCGCCCTGGCCGAGGCCGGCGAGCCGTACGTGGTGCTGGACAACTTCAGCAACAGCCGTCCTTCGGTGCTGCGGCGCATCGCCGACATCACGGGCCAGGAGCCGGTGTGCGTGCAAGGCGACGTGCGCGACGCGGGGCTGCTGCACACGCTGCTGCGGCAGTACCCCATCACCGGCGTCATCCACTTCGCGGCGCTCAAGGCCGTGGGTGAATCGGTGCGCGAACCGTTGCGTTATTACGACAACAACGTCAACGGCACCGTGGCGCTGCTGCAGGCGATGCAGGCGGCGCAGGTGCGCCTGCTGGTGTTTTCTTCCTCCGCCACCGTGTATGGCGAGCCCGCGGAGCTGCCCATCCGCGAGGAATTTCCCTTGTCCGCGGCCAACCCCTACGGCCGCAGCAAGCTGATGATGGAACAGGTGCTGGGCGACCTGGACGCCAGCGCACCGCGCCAGTGGCGTATCGCCCGCCTGCGCTACTTCAACCCTGTGGGTGCGCACGAAAGCGGCCTGATCGGCGAAGACCCGCAGGGCGAGCCCAACAACCTCATGCCGTACGTGGCCCAGGTCGCCGCCGGCCAGCGCGAGGCGCTGAACGTCTACGGCAATGACTACCCGACCCCCGACGGCACGGGCCTGCGCGACTACATCCACGTGTGCGACCTGGTCGAGGGCCACATGGCGGCGCTGCGCCACCTGCGCCGGCACACGGGCTTGCTGACGGTGAACCTGGGCACCGGCACCCCCATTTCGGTGTTGCAGATGGTGCAGGGTTTCGAGCGCGCGAGCGGCCGGCCCGTGCCCTACCGGATCGCGCCGCGCCGCCCGGGCGACGTGGCTGCCTGCTGGGCCGACCCGCGACTGGCCGAGCAGCTGCTGGGCTGGCGTGCACAGCGCAGCGTACAGACCATGTGCGAGGACGCCTGGCGCTGGCAAAGCCGCGCCGCACGCGCCGCCTGACGCGCGCCGGCCGCGCCGGTGGGCGAACGCGCGGATGTTCGCGTGGTATCTTGCCCTTGCGCCATCCGGGCGCAGACCGTTTTCCCCGCTCCCCGCATTCCCACTTCCCATGCTGGCCAAACGCATCATTCCCTGCCTTGACGTGACCGGCGGCCGCGTCGTCAAGGGCGTCAATTTCGTCGAGCTGCGCGATGCCGGCGATCCGGTGGAGATCGCCGCGCGCTACAACGAACAGGGCGCTGACGAACTCACCTTCCTGGACATCACCGCCACCAGTGACGGCCGCGATTTGATCCTGCCGATCATCGAGGCTGTGGCGAGCCAGGTCTTCATCCCGCTCACGGTGGGCGGCGGCGTGCGCAGCGTGCAGGACGTGCGCCGGCTGCTCAACGCGGGCGCGGACAAGGTCAGCTTCAACTCCGCGGCCATCACCAACCCCGAGGTCATCGAGGCCGCCAGCGCCAAGTACGGCGCGCAGTGCATCGTCGTGGCCATCGACGCCAAGCGCCGCCAGGGCGCGGAGGTGGCCGAGCGCGGCGAGGGCTGGGACGTGTACAGCCATGGCGGGCGCAAGAACACGGGGCTCGATGCCGTGCAGTGGGCCGCCGAGATGGCGCGCCGCGGCGCGGGCGAGATCCTGCTCACCAGCATGGACCGCGACGGGACGAAGTCGGGATTCGACCTGCAGCTCACCCGCGCCGTGAGCGACGCCGTGGATGTGCCCGTCATCGCCTCGGGCGGCGTGGGCAGCCTGTCGCACCTGGCCGACGGCGTAAGCGTGGGCGGCGCCGACGCGGTGCTGGCCGCCAGCATCTTCCACTACGGCGAGTTCACCGTGCGCGAGGCCAAGGAGCACCTGCGCGCGCGCGGTATCGCCGTGCGCTTGTGATCACCATTTCTGCATCAAATCGGCCTCCAGCGCTTGCTGCATAAGCGCTGGCAGCTATCGAATATATAGCAAACATGAATTCTCCGACCGCTGCCGTTGTGCCTGACTGGCTCGACCAGGTGCGCTGGGATGCCCAGGGCCTGGTGCCCGCGATCGCCCAGGAGGCGGACAGTGGCGACGTGCTGATGCTGGCCTGGATGGACCGCGAAGCCCTGCAGAAGACCGCCGAGCTGGGCCGGGCCGTGTACTTCAGCCGCTCGCGCGGGCGGCTGTGGTTCAAGGGCGAGGAGTCCGGCCACGTGCAGGCCGTGCACGAAATCCGCCTGGACTGCGATGCCGACGTGGTGCTGCTGCGCGTCACGCAGCAGGGCCACACGCCGGCCATAGCCTGCCACACCGGCCGGCACAGCTGCTTTTTCAGCGTGCTGCGCGGCGGCCAGTGGCAGGCGGTCGATCCCGTCTTGAAAGATCCGCAATCCATCTACAACTGACCTCTCATGTCCAGCAACGATTCCCTGGCCCGCCTGGCCGCCATCATCGAAAGCCGCAAGCCCGAGCAGGGCGGCGATGCACAGGCCAGCTATGTGGCGCGGCTGCTGCACAAGGGGCCGGATGCATTCCTGAAGAAGATCGGCGAGGAAGCCACCGAGGTGGTCATGGCCGCCAAGGATGTGGAGCACGGGGCCGACTCTGCGCAGCTGGTCTACGAAGTGGCCGACCTGTGGTTCCACACTATGGTCGCGCTGGCCCACTACGGCCTCGCGCCGGCGGACGTGATCGCCGAGCTGGAACGCCGCGAAGGCACCAGCGGCATCGAGGAAAAAGCGCTGCGCAAGGCGCAGCAGCGTGAACACGACGAAGCGGCTTTGGCCGCCACAGGAGGGCATACGCCATGAACCGCGACATCATCGACGTCGAGCCGAACGAGCGCGCCGAGTCGCTCAAGGCCGTGGGCTGGATCAGCTACCTGCTGCACCTGGTGGTGGCACTGGGCGCGGTGCTGCCCGGCGCGCAGCCCGGTGCGGCCCTGCTGGTGATGGCGCTGGTCATCGACCTGGTCAAGAAGAGCGACGCCGAGGGCACCTGGCAGGCCAGCCACTTTTCCTGGCGCATCCGCACCGTGATCTGGGCCGGTGTGCTGTACATCGTGACGGTGCCGCTGTGGCTGCTGTTCTTCTTCCCTGGCTGGATCGCCTGGGGGCTGATCTCGATCTGGTTCCTGTACCGCATCGTGCGCGGCATGGTCGCCATGAACAAGGGCGAGGCCATCGCCGCCTGAGGCCCTGCCGCGTTCTTCACTTTTTTGCGCACACCATGACCCACGACCCCGACTGCCTGTTTTGCAAGATCGCCGCCGGCCAGATCCCCTCCAAGAAGGTCTACGAAGACGAGCAGGTGTTCGCCTTCCACGACATCAGCCCCTGGGCGCCGGTGCATTTTCTGGTCATCCCCAAGGAGCACATCCCGTCCATGGCATCCGTCACCCCGGCGCATGCCGCCGTGCTCGGCCACATGATGACGCTGGCCCCGCGCCTGGCGGCCGAGCAGGGCTGCAACCCGTATCCGGAAGGCGGCTTTCGCCTGGTGGTCAACACCGGCACCGAGGGCGGGCAGGAGATCCACCACCTGCACATGCACGTGATCGGCGGCCCACGCCCCTGGAAGAAAGGGTGAGGGCAGGGGCTTGCCCCCTGCACCCGACCCCGGGCACTAGAATTGTCGGAATTCGTTAGGAGATCTCCATGGGTTCGTTTTCCATCTGGCACTGGCTCGTCGTGCTGCTGATCGTGGTGCTGGTTTTCGGCACCAAGAAGCTCAAGAACATGGGCTCCGACCTGGGCGGTGCGGTCAAGGGCTTCAAGGACGGCATGCGCGATGGCGCCGCCGACGATGCCGCCACGACCACGGCGGCCCAGCCCCCCGTGGGCCAGGTGACGGGCAACCCGGCCGCCCCGGCCGACCGCACCACCATCGACGTCGAGGCCAAGCACAAGGGCTGATGCGCTTGTCCCACGCCGCCTGCTGCACGGCCCGCAGCCCCCGCACGCCATGATCGATATCGGCCTGTCCAAGATGGCGCTGATCGGCGCCGTCGCGCTCGTTGTCATCGGGCCCGAGAAGCTGCCGCGCGTGGCACGCACCGTCGGCACGCTGCTGGGCAAGGCGCAGCGCTATGTGTCCGATGTCAAGGCCGAGGTCAACCGCTCCATGGAGCTGGACGAGCTGCGCAAGATGAAGGACACCGTCGAGAGCGCGGCGCGCGACGTCCAGCGCACCATCCACACCGAGGCGGGCAAGTTCGAAGCCGACTGGAACGACGCGACCGCAGGGCTCGACCCGACCGGCCATGACGCCCTCTCCGGACCTGACGCAGCCTTGGCCATCGTCCCCACCTACCGCAACCCCGGCAAGAACTGGCGCCTCAAGCGGGGCGCCGTGCCGCGCTGGTACAAGGCGCGCGCAGGCGTGCGCACCCATGTGCAGTCGGGTGCGGCGCGCGTGGCGCGCTTTCGGCCGCGAAAATTCCATTGAACCCCCGGCCGCCGACCGGCTGACGGCGGCCCCACCCCCGGCGCACGCCGCGCAGCCTGCGGGCCGTCGCCTTCTCCTATGTCCGACCAACCGAAAACAGACGACGAACTCGCCGGCACCGAGCAGCCTTTCGTCGAGCACCTGATGGAGCTGCGCGACCGGCTGGTGCGTGCCGCCATCGCCGTCGGCATCGCCGCCGCCGTGCTGTTCTTCTACCCCGGCCCGGGCCAGCTCTACGACCTGCTGGCCGCGCCGCTGGTGTCGCACCTGCCGCAAGGCGCGACCATGATCGCCACCTCGGTCATCTCGCCGTTCATGGTGCCGCTGAAGATCTTGCTGCTGTCGGCCTTCCTGGTGGCCCTGCCGTTCGTGCTCTACCAGGTCTGGGCCTTCATCGCGCCGGGGCTGTATTCGCACGAAAAGCGCCTGGTGCTGCCGCTGGTGGTTTCCAGCACGCTGCTGTTCTTCCTCGGCGTGGCGTTTTGCTATTTCTTCGTCTTCGGCCAGGTGTTCTCGTTCATCCAAAGCTTTGCGCCGAAGAGCATCACCGCGGCCCCCGACATCGAGGCCTACCTGGGCTTCGTCATGACCATGTTCCTGGCATTCGGCCTGGCCTTCGAAGTGCCCATCGCCGTGGTGGTGCTGGCGCGCATGGGGGTGGTGACCGTGGCCAAGCTCAAGAGCTTTCGCGGCTATTTCGTTGTCGGCGCCTTCGTGGTGGCCGCCATCGTCACGCCGCCGGACGTGGTCTCGCAACTGGCGCTGGCGATTCCCATGTGCCTGCTGTACGAACTGGGCATCTGGGCAGCGCAGCTTTTCATCCGCCACACCAAGGCGCCCGACGACGCGGCCGAATCGGCGGGCTGAGCCGCCGCGCCGCCGCGGTCGTTGAACGCGCCTCGTCCCGCGGAACGCTTCAGCGGCGCTGCGGGCGGGCAGCGGGCCGGGTTCCCGGCACTACCGACAGCTCCACGCGGGCGTCCCCGCGCTGCACCTGGAACGGCGCCGACTCGCCCGGCTTGAGGGCGGCCACTGCGGTCAGCAGTTGCGGCACGGTGTTGATCGACTTGCCACCCACCTCCAGGATCACGTCGCCCGGGCGCACGCCGGCCTGCGCGGCAGGGCCGCCTTGCAGCACGCCCGTGATGATCACGCCCTCGGTGGCGCGCACGCCGAAGGTCTGAGCCAGCTCCGGCGAGAGCTCGCCCGGCTCCACGCCGATCCAGCCGCGGGTGACCTGGCCTTCGCGCACGATGCCGTCCAGCACCAGTTTGGCGGTGGACACCGGAATCGCGAAGCCGATGCCCATGCTGCCGCCCGAGCGCGAATAGATGGCGGTGTTGATGCCCATCAGGTTGCCGTTCACGTCCACCAGCGCGCCGCCGGAGTTGCCGGGGTTGATGGCGGCGTCGGTCTGGATGAAGTTCTCGAAGGTGTTGATGCCCAACTGGCTGCGCCCCAGGGCCGAGACGATGCCGCTGGTCACCGTCTGGCCGACGCCGAAGGGGTTGCCGATGGCCAGCACCTGGTCGCCCACCGCCAGCTGGTCGGAGTCGCCCAGCACGATCACGGGCAGCTTGTCGAGCTGCACGCGCA
>DAMCAL010000089.1:0-11458 GCA_032059585.1 Burkholderiaceae bacterium | reverse complement strand
GATGGTCGCGCGCTCGGCGCCGGTGCGCACAGCCTGGCCACGCCGGACGGCGCCGCCGCGCTGGCCCGTGCGGCCGTGCCATACTTTTTTCCCTTCCCTCCACCGCCCGCCACGGAGCAGGCCCCTGCCGCCTGACACGACGCCTTGCCGCACGACCACCACGACCACGACCACGCCGCCTGCGGCCACGACCACGGCCCGAAGCACATCTACCTCTACTCGCCCTCCGGCGCCGTGCGCGACAAGGCGGCGTTTCGCCGGGGCGTGGCACGGCTGCAGGCGCTGGGCCACGAAGTCGAGGTCGATCCGGACGCGCTGGCCAGCCATACCCGCTTTGCGGGCGACGACGCCACGCGCCTGGCGGCCATCCACCGCGCGGCCGCCAGCGGCGCCGATGTCGCCCTGATCAGCCGCGGCGGCTACGGCCTCACGCGGCTGCTGCCTGCCATCCGCTACAAGGCCCTGGCCAAGGCCGTGGACAAAGGGTTGCGGCTGGTCGGCGTGAGTGACTTCACCGCGCTGCAGCTGGCGCTGCTGGCCAAGACCGGCGCGACCACCTGGGCCGGCCCGGCACTGGTGGGCGACCTCGGCGTGGCGGGCGAGCCCGACGAGATCATGCTCGCCTGCTTCGAGGACCTGCTCACCGGCCACGGCGAGGGCACCGGCTGGCGCATGCCCCGCGAGAAGCCCCTGGCCGACGGCAAGGCGGCGGTGCGCGACATCTATGTGAAGCAGGCCCCGCTGTGGGGCGGCAACCTGGCGGTACTGTGCTCGCTGGTCGGCACGTCCTACCTGCCGCAGGTGGAGGGCGGCATCCTGTTCCTGGAAGATGTGGGCGAGCACCCGTACCGCATCGAGCGGCTGCTGACCCAGCTGCTGCACGCCGGCATCCTGGCCAAACAAAAGGCGGTGGTGCTGGGGCAGTTCACCGAATTCACGCTCACGCCGCACGACAAGGGCTTCAAGCTGCAGGCGGTGGTCGACTGGCTGCGCACGCAGGTCAAGGTGCCGGTGCTGACCAACCTGCCATTCGGCCACGTGCCAACCAAGGTGGCGTTGCCGGTGGGGGCGCAGGTGTCGCTGTCCGTGGAAGGGCGCGACGCGCTGATCTACTGGGGCCACGTGCACTAGGCCATGCCGCGCGCCTGCATGCCCGCCGCGCTGCGCATCTGCCTGGCGGGCTGGGGCTGGCTGGCGCTGCTGTGGGCTGCGGGACGGCACCTGCCGCAGCTGGCGCCGTGGCAATGGCTGGCAGCGCTGGCCGTGCTCTCGGCGCTGCCCGCGTGGGGGCTGTGGCTGGGCATGATGCTGCGCAAGCGGCTCGCGCACGCCCAGTTCTCCGCACAGGGCTGGGTGGCGCGCTGGTTCTCCGGGGGGCTGTGGCCTGCGGCCCGGGCGAGTGTGCTGGCCTGGCTGGTGTGCGGCGCGTTGCTGGCTCAAAGCTGGTTCTTGGCGCCGTGGGAATGGGGCCTGCTGGTGGCCGCCCCGCCGCTGTATGGCGTGCTGGTGCTGGCGCTGCAGGGGCGCCTGGCGCCGCAGTTCGCCGCACCGGCCTATGCCTGGCGCTGGAGCCACCGGCTGGCGCGGGGGCTGGTCGCGCTGCTGCTGGGCGGTGCCTGGCTGGCCGCGTGGGCCCACGGTGGGCTGCAGGGGCGCGACCTGGTCCCGGCCATGCCGCCCGAAACGCTGGATGCCGCCCTGGCGGCCATCGCCGCCGCTCCCTCAGGATTGGTGCGCTGGGTCCTGGACGCGTTGCTGGCACTGCAGGTGGGCGGCGGCGCGGCGTTGGCGCTGCCGCAGGCGGCCGCGGTGCGACTGGCCTTGCTCGCGCTGACCGGTCCGCTGAGCCTGCTGTGGTGCCTGGGCTGGGCGCTGCAGGGCGCCGGCGTGCGGCGGGGCGTGCGCTGGTCGCCGCCCGGGCGTCCATCAGCGGCCAGCGCCCGCGCGGCCGTGGCGGCAGCGGTCGCGGCGCTGGCCACGCTGATCGCGCTGCAGTCGACCGCGGCGCTGGACGGACTGGCGCGCGGGCACGCCAGCCCCCTGGCCCTGCAGCGCCTGCCGGGCTGCGAGCGCATCGGCCAGCAGTTCTACACCGTGGGCACGCTGGACGCCGTGCGGCGTCTGGCGCTGCAGGCGCTGGGGCAGGCCCGGGCCGCGCCTGCGCTGTGCGAGCGGCTGCAGCCGGTGCGCCAGGCCAGCAACGCTGCGGTGGAGCGCTACCTGGACTGGTATTTCAGCCTGGGCGCCGAGTGGGGCCGCATCTTCCACCTGCTGGGCGGCAAGCCCGAGGCCTTCTTGCAGGAGCGCCTGGAGCGCACCCTGTCCGAGACCCCGGGCCTGGAGGGATGGTGGCAGCAGGTGCAGCAGCAGGCCGAGCGCAGCCGTGGCGCGCTGGACACGGGCCGGCGGCAGGTGCAGGAGGTGCTGGCGCGCCACCACCTGGCGCTGGATGGGCAGCGTTGCCTGGTGCAGGCCCAGGCGCCGGCATTGCCCGAGTGGCAATTGCTGGGCGACGCGCAGCAGCGCCTGGCGGCCAGCGCCGTGGCAGGCGTGGGCCTCGGCAGCCTGGCAGGCGTGGTGGCGGCCAAGGTCATGGGCAAGGCGACCATGAAGGCTGCGGCCAAGGTGCTGGCCAAGGCCGCGGCGAAGCAGGCGGCGGGCAAGGCCGGGGGTGCGGGCGCCGGTGCGCTGCTGGGCGCCGGGCTGGGGTCGGCGGTGCCGGGCCTGGGCACCGCGGTCGGGGCGGCGGTGGGCGCCGTGGCGGGGTTGGCGACCGGCGTGGCCATCGACTGGGCGCTGCTGCGCGCCGAGGAGATGGTCACGCGCGAGGACATGCGGGCGCAACTGCAGGCGGCCCTGGCCGAGCAGATCGACGCGGTGGCCGAGGCGCTGGCATGCGCTCCGGTGCCGCATCCCTAGCGAGGCAAGGCGCTTGCGGGACGTGCCACGTCGCAGCCAGCGTTGCTGGACGGCCCGCTCCAGCCAGTGCAAGGGGCTGAATATGCATGAAAAGTGGCCCCGACGCTTGCTGGACAAGCGCTGGCAGCTCACTTTTCAGGAGCGATGCGCTCAGGTGTTCCTGGCCGACAGCAGCGTCGAGTCGACCTTGTTGGCCAGTTGCGCCACCGCCAGCGCCGCGGGGCAGCCGGGTGCCTGCAGCATCAGCAATTGCCGGCGCATCACGGCGTCGCGCACCGAAGGATCGGCCGGGATGTCGCCCATGTGGATCAGCCGCATCGAGCGGCCGGACTCGGGCGTCACGAACCGGTCCAGCACCTGCTGCAGTTGCCCGGTGATGGCACGGCCGTCGCCCGGGCGCGCCGCCTGGTTCACCACCAGGCGCACCTGCTGGCGCTTTTGCTGTGTGGCCAGCACCTTGATGGCGGCGTAGGCGTCGGTGAGCGAGGTCGGCTCGGGCGTGGCGACGATCAGCACCTCGGAGGCCAGCGACACGGAAAACAGCACCACGTCGGAGATGCCCGCGCCGGTGTCCAGCAGCACCACGTCGTAGCGCGGGGCCAGGGTGTTGATGACGTTCAGGAATTCGCTGCGCACCGCGGGCGTCAGGCGCGAGTATTCGACCATGCCCGAGCCGGCCAGCACCACGGAAAAGCCGCCCGGGGCGTCGATCACGGCGTCCTCGAGCTGGGCCTTGCCGGTGAACACGTCGTGCAACGTGACCTTGGGGTGCAGGTTCAGCACCACATCCAGGTTGGCCAACCCGAGGTCGGCATCGAGCACCAGCACGCGCCAGCCACGGCGGGTGAGGGCGGCGGCCAGGTTGGCCGACACGAAGGTCTTGCCCACGCCGCCCTTGCCGCTGGTCACGGCGATGATGCGCGAACCGTGCGCCTGCACGGCCGAGGCAAAGGAATCGGGCGCAGCCTCGGGAGCGCCAGCGGCGCCGGGCACGGCGGTGGGGGTAGGGTGGGGCGACAGCGCGTCTTTCATCGTCGCTCTTTCAATTGGCGCTGCAGGCAAGCGGGTCCATCGGCGGGGGCAGCTCGCCCCAGCCCGAGGGAGTGTATAGGGGGCCGAAAAGCATGCTCTTTTCCTCGGCGCTGACGGTGCTGTCGGGCTGCTCCTCGATGCTGATGCGGTTGCGGCCGTCCGCCTTGGCGCGGTACAGCTCGGCGTCGGCACGCTCGGTCCACAACTGGGCGGTGCTGCGGATCCACTGCAGCGCGAAGGCGCCGCCGATGCTCACCGTGACGTACAGCGACAGGGTGGGCGAGATGACGATCGGCGTGGATTCGACCGCGCGGCGCACGCGCTCGGCGATCACCCGGCCGAAGCCGAACTGGCAGGCCGGCAGGACGATGGCGAACTCTTCGCCGCCATAGCGCGCCACCGAGTCCATCGGCCGCAGGCAGCGCTCGAGCGTGCGCGCCACCGACTGCAGCACGATGTCGCCCGCGCCATGCCCGTGGCGGTCATTGACCTGCTTGAAGTGGTCGATGTCCAGCATCAGCAGCAGCGCCGCTTCGCCGGAGCGTGCGACGCGGTCGATCTCGCTTTCCAGCACCGCACGGATGAAGCGGCGGTTGGACAGGCCCGTGAGCGGATCCCGCAGGGAGATATCGCACAGGCCGTCGATCAGTGTCTGCAGGTATTCGCGCGGGCTGCGGCCCTGCAGCGTCGCCTCGTCGCCCAGCGACTGCGACACCAGCGCATGCGCCCTGGACAGGTCGAGGTCTCGCAGATAGACGAAGGCAGGCGACGCGGAGTTGGACACAAAACGAAACAAATAAAGAGGGGAGAGTTTATCAGCGCGGGGTGGCCATAGCACTTTCCCGTTCACGCTGTTGCGCCAGCGCGGCAATGGCTTCGGCGTCGGTGCGATACATGCGCAGGTCGCCGCCTTCGCGCAGCACGTCTGCGCGCTCGAGAACGCGCTGCACCGGCAGCTTCAGCCCGGCGACGTGCAGCGTGCCGCCCAGCGCCTGCACCGTCGCGCGCAGGCGTGTGAAGGCCTCGACGCCGGTCACGTCGATGCGGTTGATCGGCAGGGCGAACAGGCACAGGTCGCGCAGCTGCGCCCGCGCGGCCATTTCGTCGGCAACGCGGCGCTCCAGCGCTGCCGCCGAGGCGAAGTCCAGCTCGGCGTCCATGCGCAGCGCCAGCACCCCCGGGGCGAGCGGGGGCAGCTGCCACAGGTGGCGGTCGCGCAGGCTGCCGTCGGCGTGCAGGCCGACTTCGATGATGCGCGGGTGCAGACGCTGGAACAGAAAGTGCGAGAGATTCATCACCAGCCCGGCCAGCACGCCCCAGTACAGCCGGGGCGCGCTGACCAGCGTGAGCGTGAAGGTGACCAGGCCGATGACGGTTTCCACCCGCGACACCGACCACAGGCGGAACATGCCCAGGGGCCGGATGAGCCCGGTCACGGCCGTGACCACCACCGCCGCCAGCACCGCCTGCGGCACGTGGTACAGCTCGGGGGTCAGCCACAGCAGCGTGGCCAGCACCACTGCGAGTGCGAACAGGGTGGCCCAGCCGCTCTTGGCGCCGGCGTACAGGTTGATGGCCGAGCGCGAGAACGACGCGCTGGTGGCGAAACTGCCGCACAGGCCCGAGCTCATCTTGGCCATGCCGTGGGCGATCAGGTCCTGGTTCTCGTTCCAGCGCGTGCCGCCGCGCGCGTGCTCCACCTTGGCGCTGGAGGCGGTCTCGAGAAAGCTCACCAGCGTCACCACCAGCACCGGCAGCGCCAGCGCGGTGAACTGCTCCCAGGTCAGCCAGCCCGGCAGGTACAGGGCCGGCAGCCCGGCCGGCACGCGGCCCACCACGGCACCGCCGGCGTTGGCAAACCCCAGGCCCCAGCTGGCTAGGGCCGCCAGGGCGATCACCACCATGGCCGCGGGAAAGCCGGGGCGCCAGCGCCGCGCCACCATCAGCAGCGCCAGGCTGCCCAGGCCGAAGGCCATGGCGCGCAGGTCGAACTGGTGCCAGCCCGGTGTTTGCCACAACGCCGCCCAGCCGGTGCGCAGGCCCAGCAAGGCCGGCAGCTGCGAGGCGAGGATGAGCAGTGCCGCGGCCTGCGTGAAGCTGCCCAGCACCGGCGACGTGACGAGGTTGAGCAGCCAGCCGAATCGCACCACGCCCAGCGACAGCTGCAGCAGGCCCGACAGCAGCGCCATCCACGCGGCCAGCTGCACCCACTGCGCGCTGCCCGGCTCCGCCAGTGCGGTGCCCGTGAGGGAAGCGCCGATCAACAGGCTGGTGAGCGCCGTCGGGCCGACCCCGAGGCGCGTGGACGAACTCCACAGCACGGCAACCAGCGCCGGCACCAGCGATGCGTAGATGCCCGTGACCAAAGGCATGCCCGCCAGGTGTGCATAGGCCACGCCCTGCGGCACCAGCATGAGCCCGACCGTCATGCCCGCCCAGAACTCGCCACGCAGCAGCTCGGCCGAAGGCCGGGGCCAGGCAAGAAAGGGCAGCCAGCGGGACAGGGCGATGCGGGGCATGGCCTGCGATTGTGGCCCCGCCGGGCCCGCGTCTGGGGTATCGGCAACCCCTTCCGACGTTGTCCTACCGCTGATTCGGCCCTCTCCCACCGATGCGCGCAGCAGCGTGTTCTTACAGTGCCTGTATCGAATATGCACGGAGAACTTCCATGACAACCTCTGATCTGCCCCGTCCCGCGCTGATGCGCTCGGCCGCCGTGACTGCCGCGGTCGCAATGGCACTTGGCCTCGCGGCCTGTGGCAAGGACGACGACCGTACCGCAGGCCAGAAACTCGACTCGGCCATTGCCCAGACCGAGCAGGCCACGCAGGATGCCAAGGAACGCACGGCGGAAGCTGCACACGATGCCAAGGTCGCGGTGCAGGACGCCGCGCACGACACCAAGGTGGCCGTGCAGGACGCCGCCCATGACGCCAAGGTGAATGCGGACGAAGCCTCGCAGGAAGCGCAAGCGAAGTCCCACGAGTTGGCGCAGGACGCGCGCGAGAAGGTGCAGGAGGCGAAGGCCGAGACCCGCGAGGTGACGGCCAACGCCAAGGCAGCCGTCGCGGACGCCGGCATCACCGCCAAGGTCAACGCCGGCCTGGCGGCCGACGAGGACCTGAGCGCGATGCGGATCGACGTGGATACGAAGGACGGCGTGGTGACGCTGAACGGTCCCGCCAAGAACGCTGCGGCGCGTGACCGGGCCACGCAGATCGCCCAGCGGGTGGAAGGGGTCACGCGTGTGGAAAACCGCCTGGAGATCCGTCCCGGCGCCTGACGCTGTGCCGGCAAGCAGCGGGCTGCGCGGGGCCGTGCAGCCTGCCGCTACCATCCGGGCATGACCTCGACACGCCCGCTCGCCCTCTCGACCCAGCTCGTCCACCACGCCTACGTCCCGCCGGAAGGTTTCGCGGCGCCGCAGCCTGCGGTGCACAAGGCGTCCACGGTGTTCTTCCCCGACGTTGCCGCCATGCGCGTGCGCGAATGGAAGGACAAGACGGGCTATACCTACGGCCTGCACGGCACCCCGACCACCTACCAGCTCGAAGAGCGCATCGCCACCCTGGAGGGTGGCACGCAGTGCCTGCTCGCGCCCAGCGGACTGGCTGCGATCTCCACCGTGGCGCTGGCGCTGCTGCGCCAGGGCGACGAGGTACTGCTGCCCGACAACGTGTACGGTCCCAACAAGGCGCTGGCCGAAGGTGAACTGGCGCATTTCGGCATCGCCCACCAGTGGTACGACCCGATGGACGTGCAGGACCTGGCGCGCCGCATCTCCGGGCGCACGCGCCTGGTGTGGCTGGAGGCGCCCGGCTCGGTCACGCTGGAGTTCCCCGATCTGGTCGCACAGGCGCGCCTGTGCCGCGAGCGCGGCGTGGTGGCGGCGCTGGACAACACCTGGGGTGCAGGCTTGGCGTTCGCGCCGTTCGACCTGACGGGCGACGGCACTCTGGGCGTGGACGTGTCGGTGCACGCGCTCACCAAATACCCCAGTGGTGGTGGCGATGTCCTGATGGGCAGCATCACCACGCGTGACGCGGCCCTGCACCTGAAAATCAAGATGGCGCACATGCGGCTGGGGCTTGGCGTGGGCGCCAACGACGCCGAAGCGGTGCTGCGCGCGCTGCCCAGCACGGCGCTGCGCTACCGCGCGCATGACCTGGGTGCGCGCTCCCTTGCGCAGTGGATGGGCAGCCAGCCACCCGTGGCGCAGGTGCTGCACCCGGCTCTGCCGGGCTCGCCCGGCCACGCGCACTGGCAGGCGCTGTGCGGCGCAGCCAACGGCGGCGAAGGCGCTGCAGCGGGGTTGTTCAGCGTGGTGTTCGACGCGCGCCACGACCAGGGCCGGGTGGATGCCTTCTGCGACGCCCTGCGACTGTTCCGGCTGGGGTACAGCTGGGGCGGCCCGGTCAGCCTCGTGGTGCCCTACGAACTGCGCCAGATGCGCGAGCGCGCCACGCCGCACCTGGCCGACGGCACCGTGGTGCGCTTTTGCGTCGGGCTGGAAGACGTGGACGACCTGCGCGCCGACTTGGCGCAGGCGCTGCAGCAGGCGTTCAGCTGAGCCGCCAGCGCGCCGCGCCGCCCTGCGGTTGGGGCTTTCCTCGATGGCATGGCCAGCGTGCTAGCGCTTAAGGTGCGGTGGTCCGCGACTTTCCGACGCCCTTGGGCGCTTGCACGATGGATTCGACCGCCACCACCCGACCCGCGCCGCCGCTGCCTGCCGTCCTCCTCCCGCTCGGCATGCGGCAGCCCTTCTCCTGGCTGGCCGCGGGGGCGCGCGACCTGTGGGGCGCGCCGTGGGTGGGGCTGTTCTACGGGCTGTGTTTCTGGAGCATGGCGCTGCTGCTCGGCTGGGTGTTCCGCGCGCGGCCCGAGTACACCATGTCGCTGGCCAGCGGGTGCCTGCTGGTGGGGCCGTTCCTGGCCATGGGGCTGTACGAGACCAGCCGACGCCGCGAAGCCGGCTTGCCCGCGAGCCTGGGCGAGTCGCTGACCTGCTGGGACCGGCACGTGCCCAGCATGGCAATGCTGGTGCTGGCCTTGATCGTGCTGGAGCTGCTGTGGGGCCGGGCCTCGCTGGTGGTGTTCGCGGTGTTCTTTCACACCGGCATGCCCTCGACCACGGGGGTCGTGCAGGCAGTGTTCAACCCGCAAAATTGGCAGTTCGTGCTGGCCTACGCGGCGGTGGGCGGCATCTTCGCGGCGCTGGTGTTCAGCTTCACGGCCGTGGCCATTCCCATGATCCTGGAGCGCGACACGGACGCCTTCACGGCGGTGCTGACCAGCATGCGCGTGGTGCTGGACAACCCCGGCGTGATGTTGCTGTGGGGCGCGCTCATCACGCTGCTGGTGGGAGCGTCGCTCCTCGCCTGGGGTGCCGGACTGCTGGTGGTGGGGCCGCTGCTCGGCCATGCGACCTGGCATGCCTACCGCAGCGCCGTCGCGCCGGCTGCCGCGGCGGCAGAGGAACCGGCCGACCATCGCTGACGCAGCGTGCGCCTAGCGCAGCAGTTTTTGCAGCGCCGGCCAGACGTTGTCCAGCATTTGCGGCTGGGCCTGCGCGGTGGGGTGGATGCGGTCGGGCTGGAACAGGCGCGCGGCGTCGGGTGCATCCGCCACGCCCTTGAGCAGGAACGGCACCAACGCCACCTTCTGCTCTTGCGCCACATCCTCGTACAGCTGGGCGAAGCGCCGCCCGTAGTCGCCGCCGTAGTTGGGCGGCACCTGCATGCCCAGCAGCAGCACGCGGGCGCCAGCGGCCTGCGCCTGCGCGGCCATTTGCGCCAGGTTGTCGCGGGTGTTCTTCAGCGGCAGGCCGCGCAGCGCGTCGTTGCCGCCCAGCTCGAGCACCACGTGGGTCGGCCGGTGTGCCTTCAGCAGCGCTGGCAGGCGTGCGCGCCCGCCGGAGGTCGTGTCGCCGCTGACGCTGGCGTTGACCACACGGGCGCCAATGCCCTCGCGCCCGAGCCGTTGCTCCAGCAGCGTGACCCAGCCGGTGCCCCGCGCCAGGCCGTACTCGGCGCTGAGCGAGTCGCCCACCACCAGGATCACCGGCGCGCGGGCGGCCGGCGCTGCCCAGGCCAGGCCCGGCGCGCTGAGGGCCAATCCCGCCGCGATACAGTCACGCCGGGTCCAGAGCCCGTCCCATATTGACTTCACACACACTCCTTCATGCTTGAATCCCGCGCCGCGCAGGCAGGCTCCATCATCGCGGTGGAACACCTGCACAAGTCCGTCACCGATTCGACCGGGACGCTCGACATTCTGCGGGACATCGATTTCTCCGTGGCGCCGCGCGAGACGGTCGCGATCGTCGGCGCCTCCGGTTCGGGCAAGAGCACGCTGCTGTCCATCGTCGCCGGGCTGGACACGCCCACGCAGGGGACCGTGCGCGTGGCCGGGCAGGACCTGTTCGCCCTGAACGAGGATGCGCGCGCGGCGCTGCGTGCCCGTCAGATGGGGTTCGTGTTCCAGAGTTTCCAGTTGCTGGCCAACCTCACGGCGCTGGAGAACGTGATGCTTCCGCTGGAGCTGGCCGGCAGCGCGGGCGCTCGCCGCCGGGCGGCCGACATGCTGGCGCGGGTGGGCCTGGCCGAACGCCTGGGCCACTACCCGCGTGTGCTGTCGGGCGGGGAACAGCAGCGCGTGGCGCTGGCGCGCGCCTTCGTGGTGCAGCCGGCAGTGCTGCTGGCCGACGAGCCCACCGGCAGCCTGGACTTCGCCACCGGCGAGGCCGTGGTCGAGCTGATGCTGGCGCTGAACCGCGAGCACGGCACCACCCTGGTGCTGGTCACGCACGACCGGGAGATCGCCGCCCGGTGCGGGCGGCGCATCACCATCGAAGCCGGCCGGGTGGCCCGCATCGAGTGATCAAAAAAGTGAGCGCCTGACGCTTGCCTGGCAAGCGCTGGAGCCGTTTTTGATGCTCAAACGCCGGTGCGCCGCTGCTGCGCCATGCCGGCGGCGGCGGTGAACAGCACGTCGGTGGAGGAATTGAGCGCCGTCTCGGCCGAGTCCTGCACGATGCCGATGATGAAGCCCACCGCCACCACCTGCATGGCCACGTCGTGGTCGATGCCGAACAGGCTGCAAGCCAGCGGAATGAGCAGCAGCGAACCCCCGGCCACGCCCGACGCGCCGCACGCGCACACCGACGCCACCACGCACAGCAGCAGTGCGCTGCCCATCTCGACCTGGATGCCGAGCGTGTGCGCGGCCGCCAGCGACAGCACGCTGATGGTCACCGAGGCCCCGGCCATGTTGATCGTCGCGCCCAGCGGGATGGCGATGCTGTAAGTCTCCTCCTTCAGCCCCAGGCGCTCGGCCAGCGCCAGGTTGATGGGGATGTTGGCCGCCGAGCTGCGCGTGAAGAATGCGGTCACGCCGCTCTCGCGCAGGCAGGTCAGCACCAGCGGATAAGGGTTGCGCCGGATGCACGCCCAGACGATCAGCGGGTTGACCACCAGCGCCACGAACAGCATGCAGCCCACCAGCACCA
>DAMCAL010000088.1:0-11470 GCA_032059585.1 Burkholderiaceae bacterium | reverse complement strand
ATCATGCGCAGGTAGTCGGTGGTGAACTCGATGACGTGGTGGTCGCTGCCCACGGCGGGGAATTTCTTGAATATTTCGGACTTCTCCGGCTCCTCCACGTCCTGTTCGATGGCCATGAGGCCTTCCTTGCGCGCCTTTTGCAGGATTTCATAGAGCATCGCCAGCAGCTCCATGTAGCGCGCCTTGGTGTACTTGTTGCCCTTGAGCACCTTGGGCAGCGAGGCGAACGTGGCCTTGAGCACCTTAGGCTGGTTGTTCACGATGAACGCACCAAAGGCAGCGCCGCCGATGGTGATCATCTCGAAAGGCAGCGCCTCCAGCAGCACGTTGATGTTGCCGCCGTGCGCAATGAACACCCCGAAGACAGCGCCGAAGGTGATGAGGTAGCCGAGGATGACGAGCATGCTGCGTTCTGGAGGGAGGTGCCACTAGAGGCGGCATGAAGTGCGGGTGAGGCGCCAAGGGCGTTGGTTCGTTGTACCGGGATAGGCCACCCGGGGTGCTGGTCGCCGCTTGAAACTGGAGCAGCCACCCGGCCCCGACCCTCCAGAGAGCACGAAAGGCCGCCTCAAGGTAGGTCCATCCGCCGCCGATGGCTATTCAAAGAATAGCAAACCAACGGAGCCGTCAACCCTTCAGGAGTGCCAGCACGCCCTGCGGGATCTGGTTGGCCTGCGCCACCATGGCGGTGCCGGCCTGCTGCAGGATCTGCGTGCGCGACAGGTTGGCCGTTTCCGCCGCAAAGTCGGCGTCCTGGATGCGGCTGCGCGAAGCCGACATGTTTTCGGACGAGGTATTGAGGTTGGCGATGGCGGTCTCGAAGCGTGCCTGCAAGGCACCGAAGCTCGCGCGCTGGCCGTTCACCGCGGCCAGAGCCGAATCGATGATTTTCAGCGCCCTCGTCGAACCGTCGACTGTGGTGACGTCGATGGTGTTCACCGAGTTGAGCGTGGACGGTGTGCCAGTGACCGGCGGCGTGCCGGTCACGTTGGAGATCGCGAAGCCTTTGTCGGAGCTCATCTCCAGGTAGCCGCGCGCTGTCGCGTAGCCTCCCGCAGGCGCCGCTGCCACGCCAGCCACGAAAGTGGGTGTGCCCGAGCCCGCAGACGCCACTGCGTCGTAGGCGCCCAGGGAAAGTGTGTTGCCTGCCGTGGAATTGTTCTGGATCTGGATGTCTGCACCGGACTCGTTGACCAGCACCAGGCCGTTGCCTGCAGCGTTGAGTTTGGCAGTGATGCCAGTTTGCGACGCAACGTCGTTGAAGGATTTCACCGCTTCCGCCAACCCGGCTGCCGTGGCGCCGCCGGCGCCAATGCTGAAGGTGACATTGGCGGCGGTCGCGTTATCGCCCTTGACGGCAAGGGAGTAGGTGCCCGCGGCCGCGAAATTGGTCAACTGGACCTGGTTGCGGGCACTGGCCGTCACGCCCGTGGCTTCGGCCAAGGCGTTGATCTTGGACGCGGCCGTGGCCATGGTGTCCGCTGCCGTGAGCGTCACGGTTCCCGACTGCAAGCCCGCCACGTCGAACGTGCCGGTCAGCGCGGTCGGGGTGTTGGTCGCCGTGACGGCCACCGGTCCCGACTGCTTGAGCTGCGTTCCATAGGTGGTGGTACGGAAATTGCCCGTCGTCGCCGTGATCGTCTGGTTGGCGTTGGCGCCCACCTGGAACGTGGCCGAGCCGAACGAACCGTCCAGCAGCTTCTGGCCGTTGAACTCGGTGGTTACCGCCATGCGGTCCAGTTCCGACAGCAACTGGCCGACTTCGGCCTGGATCGCCTTGCGGTCGCCGGCGCTGTTGGTGGCGTTGGCCGATTGCACTGACAGTTCGCGCACTCGCTGCAGGATGTTGCCGGCACCGGCCAGCGCGCTTTCCGCTACCTGCGACAGCGAAATGCCGTCGTTGGCGTTGCGCGCCGCCTGGTTCAGGCCGCGAATCTGCGCCGTGAAACGCTCGGAAATCGCCAGGCCGGCGGCGTCGTCCTTGGCGCTGTTGATGCGCAGGCCCGACGACAGACGCTGGATGGACGTATTGAGCGAGCCCTGGCTCACCCCGAGGTTGCGCTGGGCGGTGAGCGAGGCGACGTTGGTGTTGATCGTGGATGCCATCGGAAGACTCCTGCGGGGCTACGGATTTGGTGGTGCTGCCGGCGACGGGCAGCAGCCCTGGCGGCGGACGGGAAAGACGATGCTGGCAATTGTGGGGAGGTGCGCCGGCCACGTTGGCGCGATAAGCAGCGCAAAAACCCGCCATTCCCTGCATTCGCTCCTAAAGTTTTTCAAGCACAGACCGAAAACACATTCAACGGGACGTTTGAAACAAGGAGTGAGCGCCCCGCCGTTCCACAGCCAAGCCCGCAAAGGCACTGGGAACCCGCGCTGCTCAGGGTTTGAGAGGCGCAGATGGCGGCAACGCCACATTCCAGCCCCTTCTTTTCAGGAGATTTGCAATGGCTTCCACCATCAACACCAACGTCGCCTCGCTCACGGCCCAGCGCAACCTGGGCATCAGCCAGGGCTCGCTCAACACCTCCATCCAGCGCCTGTCGTCGGGCCTGCGCATCAACAGCGCCAAGGACGACGCTGCCGGTCTGGCCATCTCCGAGCGCTTCACCAGCCAGATCCGCGGCCTGAACCAGGCAGTGCGCAATGCCAACGACGGCATCTCCATGGCGCAGACCGCCGAAGGCGCGCTCAAGGCCTCGGGCGACATCCTGCAGCGGGTGCGCGAACTGTCGGTGCAGTCGGCCAACGCCACCAACAGCGCCGGCGACCGCAAGGCGATCCAGGCCGAAGTGGGGCAGTTGCTGTCCGAGCTGGACCGGATCTCGGTGACGACCGAATTCAACGGCCAGAAGCTGCTGGACGGCTCGTTCGGCTCGGCCACCTTCCAGGTGGGCGCCAACGCCAACCAGACGATCACGGCCACCACGGGCAACTTCCGTACCAACACCTACGGGGCCCAGTTGAACGCTTCTGCGTATGCTGCTGCCGATGATGGTGCAACGGGCGATCTGGCCGGCGACATTGAAATTGCAGGCTTGCAGACCGCGAAGGTTACACTGACGGCGACCGACACCGCCGCGACAGCGGCAGCTAAGATCAACGCTCTGGCAGACCAGACCGGCGTCACGGCCTCGGCGCGCAACGTATCTGAGTTGAAGTTCAGTGCCCCCGGCTCGTACTCGCTGTCAGTCAATGGTGACAACACCACCACGGCGGCCAATATTTCCGTCAACGTCAAGTCCAACGACACGGCCGGTTTGGCCGAGGCTGTCAAGGCATTTAACGACGTGGCTTCGCAGACGGGCGTTACCGCCAAGCTCAATGCGGCCGGCGATGGCCTCGTCCTGACGAACGAAGCGGGTGCCGACATCAAGATCGCCAATGCGACAACGAGCGGCGGCGATGTCACCCTGGCCGGCCAAGACCTGGACGCCACGAACACCAACAAGAAGCTGACGTTTGGTGCCGCGGCTACCGCTGCAGGCGGCGATACGGCTCGCTCCTTCGGCACGCTGGAATTTAGCTCCGACAAGGGCTTTTCAGTAACGGACGGCGGCGGCACGGGATCGGCTCTGGTCTCCACAGCAGCGGCATCCAACCTGAACTCTGTCAGCGATATCGACGTCTCCACCGTGGACGGCTCCACCAAAGCCCTGAAGATCATCGACTCCGCCCTGGCAGCCGTGAACGGCCAGCGCGCCAGCTTCGGTGCCCTGCAGTCGCGCTTCGAGACCGCGGTGAACAACCTGCAGACCTCGGCCGAGAACATGTCCGCCTCGCGTGGTCGCATCCAGGACGCCGACTTTGCGGCCGAGACCGCCAACCTGTCGCGCTCGCAGATCCTGCAGCAGGCCGGCACCGCCATGGTGGCGCAGGCCAACCAGCTGCCCCAGGGCGTGCTGGCCCTGCTGCGCTAAGGCAACGCGGTGACCATGGCCTGAGGGAAAAAGCGGCGGCTGGCCCGCCGCTCACGGTCCCCAGGCCGGCAGGAGAACGCAAGCGCGGCGGTGGCAGGGTCACCGCCGCGCTTTGTCTTTGGAGCGGCAGGGCCTTTGTCGCCAGCACGAGGATTGGGGGTCTTTTCCCCCGCTGTCGGGCGCATGGGCGCTCGGCGCTGATTCGATAATCGCCGTTGGCTGGCGCGTCTTTCGACCAGCGGCCGCGCGCGAAGATTCATGGGCAGGACAGGAGGACAGACATGGCAAGCTTTTCATCGATCGGCATCGGCCTGGGCGGCGGCATCGACGTCAATGCGCTGATCCAGGCCTCGGTGGACGCGGTCAAGTTCCCCATCTCCAAGACCGGCGGCCTGCAGCAGCAGGCGGCGCTGACCAACTCCAAGGTCTCGGCCTTCGGCCAGTTCAAGTCGCTGGTCTCCACGCTGGCCGATGCCGCCGGCAAGCTGACCAGCGTTACCGGCTGGAACGGCGCCAAGGCGTCGTCGTCCCATGCCGACATGGTCAGCGCCAGCGCCGTGGGCGGGGCAGCGGCCACCTCATTCACCGTCCAGGTGCAGAACTTGGCGACCGCCCAGTCGTCCATGTCGGCTGCGCTCACGCCCCCGAAGCAGCCGGTGGGCGCCGGCACCTTGACGCTGGAGATCGGCGGCTGGGCGGGCGAACCCAAGGCATTCACCAAGGGTGGCGCCGATGCGGTGAACATCGAGGTGACGGCCAGCGACACGCTGGCCGACATCGCCGGCAAGATCAACGGCTCCAACGCCGGTGTGACGGCCACCATCCTGTCCGATGCTTCTGGCGAGCGGCTGCTGCTGCGCAGCGCAGGCACCGGCGAGGCGGCCGGCTACCGGCTGTCGGTGCACGATGCAGACAACAACCACGGTGACGCTGCCGGCCTGTCGAGGCTGGTCAACGGCATGAGCACCGAATACGGCAACAACGCCCGCGCCACCGTCAACGGCGTGCCGGTGAGCTCGGCGACTAACGCGTTTGCCGACACGGTGGCCGGGGTGACCTTCACCGCCAGCAAGGTGACCACTGAGCCGGTGACCATCACGGTGGCCAAGGATACCTCGGCGGTCAAAAAGAACATCGAGGACTTCGTTGCCGCGTACAACGCGGTCAACAGCGCACTCAACGCCTCGACCAAATACGACAAGGAAACGCAGACTTCGGCGCTGCTGCAGGGCGACTCCACCGTGGTGGCGCTGCAAAACACGCTGCGCCAGGCAATGCAGACCGTCACCGGCTCCGGTGCGCTGCGCAACCTGTCGGCGGTGGGTGTCATTTCCGCCGGCGGCCTGGGTGCGGGCAATGTCTCGCCCGACGGCTCGCTGGTGCTGGACGCCACCAAGTTCAACAAGGCGATGGAAGACCCGGACGCCGTGAAGACGTTCTTTCGTGGCGCTGATGGCGCCAGCGTGCAGGACGGTTTTGCGGGCCAGTTCAAGGCCATGACGGACAAGCTGCTGGCCAGCGATGGCTTTTTTGCCACCAAGTCCAAGACCTACGAGGGCGCTCTCAAGCTCAATGCCAAGGAGGTCGAGCGCGTGTTGGACCGGGCCGACCGGCTGGAAAAGAGCCTGAAGGAACGCTACACCGCACTGGACACGAAGATGGCGTCGCTCAATGCGTTGAACGCCTACATCTCGCAGCAGGTGACCAGCTGGAACAAGACGCCCAACTGATGCACAAGGCTTCAGTTCTCGCGCGCATGGCCGATAACTAGAGCAAGAGCCCAGTCCTGAGGAACCTCCGCCATGTTCAGCGCCTTCAACCCCCGAGCCGCCAGCGCCTACCAGCGCATCAACGTCGAGACCAGCATGCACACGATCGACCAGCACCAACTGGTCAGCCTGCTGTACGAGGGCGTGCTGACCTCCATTGCCACCGCCCGCGGCGCGCTGGCGCGTGGCGATGTGCCGGCCAAGTGCAACAGCATTTCCAAGGCGGCGCGCATTCTGGAAGAAGGCCTGATGACGGCGCTGGACCGCAGCGCCGGCGGCACGCTGGCGCAAAACCTGGGCGCGCTGTACGACTACTGCCTGCGCCGGCTCATCCTGGCCAACGCGCGCAACGACGACGCGATGCTGCAGGAAGTCGCTCGCCTGATCGAGCCTATCGCCCAGGGCTGGAGCGCCATGAAAGGCGGATCGCAGGCCCACGGCACGGCCGATGCGGCCGCCAACGACAACACACGCCTTGCCATGGCGGAGGCTTGAACACCATGCCCGACATGCTTATCGACTACTACAAAGCCATCGAACAAAGCAGCGCCCGCATGCTCGAAGCCGCGCGGCTCGAGAACTGGGACGAGGTCGTGCGCTGCGAGGGCGCCTGCGCGGTGCTGATCGAGCAGCTGCGCTTTCAGTCCCAGCAGCAGGAGCTGACGCCCGAGCACCGCAAGGAAAAGGCCCGCATCATGCAGCGCATCCTGCGCAACGACGCGCAGATCCGCGTGCTGGCCGAGCCCTGGATGGCGCAGTTCGAGCACCTGTTCGAAGGCCAGCCGCAGGTCATGCACTGACCATGGCCCGTCCGGGCCGCCAGCGCCCGCACATGACGCAGGCGCAAAAAAGCCGGCACCGCAAGGTGGCCGGCTTTTGCTTTTATGAATGAAAAGTGGGTCTAACGCTTATGCAGCAATCGCTGGCAGCTATCCAACCAGGAGCAACGCTGAAGCTCAAACCTGCATGTTCATGATGTCGGTATAGGCCTGCACCATGCGGTTGCGCACATGCAGCGTGGCCTGGAAACCCACCTGCGCCTTTTGCATGGCGACCATGGTCTCCTCCAGGCTGACGTTCGGGTTTTCCATCTGCACTTCCTGCTGCAGGCCGCTGGCCCGGTCCTGGGCGCTGCTGACCGATTGCAGGGCGTTCTTGAACGCGGTGGAAAAGCCGCCGCCGACCGCGTCCGTGCCGCCTTGCGGCGCAGTGGCGCGGCGGGCGATCTGGGTGCCCGTGAGCGGGGCGGTGGCGCTGGCGATGCGCATGTCCATGGTGGTGGGCTCCCGGCAGGGACGTGTGGGGACGATGGGGGCAATCGTAGGGCGCGCGCGGCGGGCCGTCCTGCGGAAATGATGGCCAAAGGGGCGCTTTATCGGGCGAACGCCGGGCGGGGTGCTTTTCCATAATCGCCGCACCGCCCCTGGTCCGTCCAGGTGGCCCCGCAGTCTGCCGCCACCGAGCCCCTTGCCCCGAAAGCCACGATGACCTCCGCCGCCGTAGCCGAAATGCCAGCCGTACCGAACCCCGTGGGCGTGCCCGCGCCCGGCCTGCTGCAGCGCATGGCCACGCTCGACCGGGCCGCACGCCTGCGCTGGGGCATGCTGGCCGCGCTGCTGCTGGCTGGCGCCCTGGCGGCGTTCTTCTACAGCCGCCAGCCCGACTACCGCGTGCTGTTCGCCGGCGTGAACGACAAGGACGGCGGCGCCATCGTCGCGCAACTGGCCACGATGAACGTGCCCTACAAGTACAGCGAGGGCGGGGGTGCCATCCTGGTGCCGGCCGACCGGGTGCACGACGTGCGCCTGCGCCTGGCCACGCAGGGCCTGCCCAAGGGGTCGGTCACCGGCTTCGAGGTGATGGAGTCCAGCCGCTTCGGCGTCACGCAGTTTCAGGAACGGCTGAACTTCCAGCGCGGGCTGGAAGGGGAGCTCACGCGCTCCATCCAGGCGCTGGCCTCGGTGCAAAGCGCGCGCGTGCACCTGGCGCTGCCCAACCAGAACGGTTTCTTCCGCGAGCAGCAAAAGCCCTCGGCTTCGGTGCTGTTGGGCCTGTACCCCGGCCGCTTCCTCGACCGTGCGCAGCTTGCCGGCATCGTGCACCTGGTGTCTTCCAGCGTGCCCGACATGGCGCCGTCGGCCGTCAGCGTGCTCGACGACACCGGCAAGCTGCTGTCGCAGTCGCCGGACGGCAGCGCCGACAGCGCCGTGGACGCGCAACAGCTGGCCTACGTGCAGCGCATCGAGCAGCAGTACGCACGCCGCATCATCGACCTGCTGGAGCCGGTGGTGGGCAAGAACAACGTGAAGGCCCAGGTCACCGCCGATGTGGACTTCACCCGCACCGAAACCACCGCCGAGCAGCACCGGCCGAACCTGTCGCCCGACGCCAGCGCCGTGCGCAGTCAGCAGGTGGTGGAAAGCGGCGGCGCACCCGGCGTGCAGCCACCCTCGGGCATTCCCGGCGCGGTGAGCAATCAGCCGCCCCAGGCGGCCAACGCCCCGATCAACGGCGCTGCTCCGCAACTGGCGGCCGCCGGCGGCGGGCAGGGCAGCGGCGCGCCGGCGGGCAAGCGCGAGTCGGTGACCAACTACGAGGTGGACAAGACCACGCAGGTCACGCGCGCCGCCACCGGCGCCATCAAGCGCGTGAACGCGGCGGTGGTGGTCAACTACGCCAGCGTCAGCGAGGGCGCGGGCAAGCCGGCCACGGCCAGAGCGCTCACGCCCGAGCAGATCGAGCAGATGACGGCGCTGGTGCGCGAGACCATCGGCTTCAACAAGGAGCGCGGCGACTCGGTCAACCTGATGAACGCCCCGTTCCTGGTGGAAGAGGTGCCACCGGGCGAGCTGCCGCTGTGGAAACAGCCCGAGGTGCGCGAGCTGGCGACCACGCTGGGTTGGCCGCTGGCCATCTCGCTGGCGGCGGCCATCGTGCTGATCGGCATCTTGCGGCCGGCCCTGCGGGCGCGTGCGCGCAGCAAGGAACTGGCCCTGGCGCGCGTGGCCAGCGGCAAGGTGGACGCGCTGGAGGCCGAGAGCCTGCAGCGCCCGGCGCTGCCGGCGCCCACCGAGGTGCAGGAGTTGCAGCTCACGCCGGAGCAGGCGCGGCTGAACGACGCCCGCACGCTGGCGCGCGACAACCCCGTGGCGGTGGCGCATATCCTCAAGACGTGGGTGAACGGTGAATGAATACGGACAACCCCCTGAGCGGCTGCGCCGCTTCCGCCTTCTCTGGCAGCGCTGCGCGCTGCGCGAAGGGGGGCGACGCCTGCGCGGCGGGACAGCCCTTGCGCGGCGTCCGCTGGCTTGGGTCGCGCCTGCGGTCTGCGGTGCGCGCGCCTCGCAGCATGGCGAAAGACCACACGCCCGTCAGGCACAGCATGGAGGCCCATCGCCATGGATGACAAGGGACTGAACGACGCAGCCATCGTGCTGATGTCGCTGGGCGAGGAGGAGGCTGCCGAGGTCTTCAAGCATCTGTCGCCCAAGGAAGTGCAAAAGCTCGGCGAGACCATCGCGCGCATGCGCACCGTCTCCAAGGAGAAGGTGGACGAGGTGATCAACCGTTTCACCGGTGACGCCGCGGCGCAGAGCCTGCTGGTGTCCGACACCAGCAACTACGTGCGCGCGGTGCTGAAACGGGCGCTGGGCGACGACAAGGCGGCGCTGCTGATCGACCGCATCCTGCAGGGCGGCGATGTCTCGGGCATCGAGAGCCTGAAGTGGATGGACCCGCTGTCGGTGGCCGAGCTGCTGCGCAACGAACACCCGCAGATCGTCGCGGCCATCCTGGTACACCTGGACCCGGAGCAGTCCTCCGACGTGCTGATGCACCTGACCGAGCGCCAGCGCAGCGAGGTGATGCTGCGCATCGCCACGCTGGAGGGCATCCAGCCGACGGCGCTCAAGGACCTGAACGAGGTGCTGTTTCGCGTGCTGGCCGGTGGCGACAAGGTGCGCAAGAGCTCGCTGGGCGGCGTCAAGGCGGCCGCCGAGATCATCAACCTCATGGGTTCGGGCGCCGACGCGGTGGTGCTGGAGGCCGTGCGCAACCACGACATGGAGCTGGCGCAGAAGATCATGGACAAGATGTTCGTCTTCGACGACCTGTCCAAGCTGGACGGCCGCGCCATCCAGACGGTGCTGCGCGAGGTGGCCTCCGAAACGCTGGTGGTAGCGCTCAAGGGCGCCCAGCCCGAGGTGCGCGAGAAGATCCTGGCCAACATGTCCTCGCGCGCCGCCGAGGCCATGCGCGAGGATCTGGAGTCGCGCGGGCCGATGCGCCTGTCCGAGGTCGAGGCGCAGCAGCGCGAAATTTTGAAGACCGTGCGTCGCCTGGCCGACGAGGGCCAGATCGCCCTGGCCGGCGGCGGCGACGACGCCTTCATCTGACGGCGCAAGGACCCTGACCCATGGCCACGAGCAAGCAACGCCACTACACCCGTTTCGTTCCGCGCGAGGAGGTGGGCGAGGTGGTGCGCTGGCAGTTCGGCGCAGTGGATGCGGCCCATGCCGCGTTCGAGCCCCTGGTGGCCGAGGCGGTCGCCGTGGCGCCCGAGCCCGCGGCCGCCCTGCCGGTGGTGCTGCCCCTGGCCGAGCACGAAACCCTGCTGCGCGAGGCCTGCGAGCAGGCCCACGCGCAGGGCGTGGCGGAGGGCCAGGAGCGCGAGCGCCTGGCCTGGCAGCAGCGCATGGACGACCACATCGCAGGCCAGGGGCGCGACGCCGCCGAGCGCCTGGCTCAGGTGGCGCAGGCCTTCGAGGCCAGCCTGGCCGGCCTGCAGCAGGGCATGGCGCAAGAGGTGCTGCACCTGGCGTGCGACATCGCGCGCCAGGTCATGCGCAGCGAGATCGCCGTGAACCGCCAGGCCGTGCTGCCGGTGGTGCGCGAAGCCCTGTCCATGCTGGGCAGCGAAAGCCGTCCGGCCACCGTGCGGCTGCACCCGGGCGACTGGGCAGCGCTGGAGCAGGCGCTGCGCACCGAGCACCCGTCGGCCCGCATCGAGTGGCTGCAGGACGCCGCCGTGCAGCCGGGCGAGTGCATCGTCGAGAGTGCCGGCATGGTGGTCGACGGCACGCTGGACAAGCGCTGGGGCCGCGCCATCGCGGCGCTGGGGCTCACCGCCGTGTGGCGCGAGGCCGAGCATGCCGATTGAACCCGCCGCCGCGTGGGGCCAGCTGGCCGCCCAGGCCCGTGCGCGCCTGGCCGGGCCGCTGCCGCTGGAGTCGCGCGGCACGCTCACGCGCCTCACGGGCCTGGTGCTGGAAGCCGCCGGCCTGCGCGTGCCAGTGGGTGCGCAGTGCCAGGTGCGCATGGGCGAGCAGGGCGAGCCGGTGCTGGCCGAGGTGGTCGGTTTTGCCGGTGACAAGGCGTATTTGATGCCCGCGGGCGACGTGCAGGGCCTGTCCAGCGGGGCCCGCGTATCGTCGGCGCCGGCTTTCGTGCCGCCGCTGCGGCTGGGGCAGGCGGCCGACGAAACGCCGCAGGACCCTGGTGCGGCCGGCGTGCTGCGCCTGCCCATGGGCCGCGGCCTGCTGGGGCGGGTGGTGGACTCCCAAGGCCGCCCGCTCGACCATGGCGGTGCTTTGCAGGAGGTGAGCGGCGAGCCGCTGGACCGCACGCCCATCAACGCCATGGAGCGCGACCCGGTGCGCGAGCCGCTGGACACGGGCGTGCGCGCCATCAACGCGCTGCTGTCGGTGGGCCGCGGCCAGCGCCTGGGGCTGTTCGCCGGCTCGGGCGTGGGCAAGTCGGTGCTGCTGGGCATGATGGCGCGCT
>DAMCAL010000087.1:0-11596 GCA_032059585.1 Burkholderiaceae bacterium | reverse complement strand
TGCAGCTTCTTTTGCAGCCGCTCGGCCAGGCGGCGCTCGCCCGGGGTGCCCCGGCCGGCCTGTGGGCCAGCCGACATCAACATCGCCATGCCTCTCTCTTGCTCCCTCGAAGTTTCAAACAGAAACACTTTATAGGGGCTCAAGCTGATAACGGGCTGACGGAAACCCGAGGCTTGCCATGAAGCAAAAGGGCTTGGCCCAGATTTCTATTGAAATCAGGCTCAATCCCTTACTGGATAAGCGCTGGCAGCTATCAAATTTGCTTCAATCTGCCTACATGAATACCGCACCAGCAAAGTTGGGGCGGCGCACACAGGCGCGGGCGGCGCATGTCCGCTGCGCCGCGTGCGGCCAGGGCGAGGCCCTGGTGGTGCCGAAAGCCGGTCAGGCCGCCTTGGGCGGACGGTGCAGCAGGCACAGCTTGTTGCCGTCCGGGTCGCGCAGGTAGGCCAGGTACATGCCGCCGGCGCCCTGCTCGCCGCGCCAGCCGGGTGCGTCCTCGCAGTCCGTGCCGCCCGCGGCCAGGCCGGCGGCGTGTGCGGCGTTTGCCTGCTCGGGCGACGCCGCGGCAAAGCCGAGGGTGCCGCCGTTGGCGTGGCAGGGCGGCTCGCCGTTGATGGGCGCGGTGATGCCGAAGGTGTTGCCGGCATGGCGCCAGAAGGTGCGGCCCTTCGGGTCGGTGAAGCCCGGCTTGATGTCCAGCGCGCCCAGCAGGGCGTCGTAGAACTGGCGGGATTTGTCGAGGTCGCTCGCGCCGAGCATGACGTGGCTGAACATGGGTCGTGTCTCTCCGGTTGGATGGTGTGGGGTTGCGCCCGGCGTGCGGGCCGGCGGGGATCGTAGTGTGCCGCGCGCCCGGCGGCAGTCGCGCAGGCGGCTGGGCACAAGCGGCCCCGGCGGCCCAAGCGCGCCGCGCCCTGCCGGCGGCGCTCTGCCCGTCCGACCCCAGGCCGGCAGCGCAGGCGCCTTGCGCCCGATAATTTCATGCTGCCCGGGGCCTTGGCCTCTCGCGAGCGTCCCCCTTCCACGTTCCACCCCACGTCCCAGCCGCAACGCACCCGGTGCGGGGCGTTTTGCGTCTCTGCCCGGGGTGCGCGCCGGGGCGCTGCTGCGGATGGGCGCCTCTGTCCACGCTTTCTTTCCTGCCTGCCCGCTGCCCCATGGCCCGTCCCCGCGATTCCCGTCCTCCTGCCGCCGTCTCTGCACCCCCTGCCGCGCCGCAGGCCAGTGTCTTTCGCCACAGCGGCTTCACGGCCTTTTTGATCGCCCGGCTGGTGGCCGTGGTCGCCACGCAGGTGCAGGCCGTGGTGGTGGCCTGGCAGGTGTACGACCTGACGCGCGAGCCGCTGGCGCTGGCCTGGGTGGGGCTGGCGCAGTTCTTGCCCATGCTGGGGCTGCTGCTGCCGGCGGGCGACCTGATCGACCGCTTCGACCGGCGTCGCATCCTGGGCGCGAGCTGGTCGGTGGGGGCGCTGTGCAGCGCGCTCTTGTGGTGGCTCTCGGGCCACGGTGCCAGCGGCGTGGCGGGCATCTACGCGGTGCTGGTGCTGTACGGCTGCACGCGCGCTTTTTCGGGGCCGGCCATGCAGAGCCTGCTGCCGCAGATCGTGCCGCGCGGCCAGCTGGCGCAGGCGATCGCCGCCAACAGCATGCTGATGCGCGGCGCGGCCGTGGGCGGGCCGCTGCTGGGCGGCGTGCTGTATGCGCTGGGCGGGGGCGAGCTGACCTACGCCGTGTGCTGCGGCTGCTTCGTGCTGGGTGCCTGGCTGCTGCGCCGCGTCACCGTGGCGCACGCCGGGCCGCGCGGGCCGGTGCAGGGCACCATGGCCGAGCGCTTCGGCGCCGGCATCACCTTCATCCGCACCCGGCCGATCATCCTGGGCACCATTTCGCTGGACCTGTTCGCCGTGCTGCTGGGCGGCGTGGTGGCGCTGCTGCCGATCTACGCGCAGGAGGTGCTGCACGTGGGCCCCACGGGCCTGGGCGCGCTGCGCAGCGCCATGGCGGTGGGCGAGGTGGGCATGGGGCTGTGCCTGAGCGTGCGGCCGATTTCGCGCCACGTGGGGCGCACCATGTTCGCCGCGGTGGCGGTGTTCGGCCTGGCCAACTTGGTGTTCGCGCTGTCGCACTGGTTCTGGCTGTCGTGCCTGATGCTGGCCGTGGCCGGCGCGGCCGACATGGTGAGCGTGAACATCCGCGGCACGCTGGTGCAGTTTTCCACGCCGGACGCCATGCGCGGGCGTGTGAACGCCGTGAACATGCTGTTCATCGGCTCGTCCAACGAACTGGGCGAGTTCCGTGCCGGCACCAGTGCGGCGTGGCTGGGCGCCGTGCCGGCCGCCGTGGCCGGCGCCCTGTGCACGCTGGGGGTGGTGGCCGCGTGGATGGCCGCCTTCGCACCACTGCGCCGGGTGGACCGCTTCGAGGAAGCGGCGCAGGCCAGCCGCATGCGGGTGGACGCGGATGCAGGCGGGGACGGGCCGGCCGCCTGAGCGGTCCACGGCAAGGGCAGAGCTTTCCTACACGGCGACAGCGCGTTTTCCGGCGGGCCCGGCCCGGCGGCAGGATCAGCCTGCAGCCTTCGTTTCCCACCCGTACGCCCAAGGAGCCTGCATGTCCGCCCCGCAAAACCTCACCGACCTGTACATCGACGAACTCAAAGACCTGTGGTCCGCCAACGACCAGATGCAAAAGTGCGTCCGCAAGCTTGCCGCCAAGGCCTCCGACGCTGCTTTGGCCGAGATGCTGAACAAGTCGCACGACGGCATCGGCAGGCACACCGAGATGCTCAAGGAGCTGATCGCCGGCAACGCAGACAAAGTCTCGAAGGAGCACTGCAAGGGCATGGAGGGCCTGGTGTCCGAAGCCACCAAGCACACCACCGAAGAGGCGCCGCCGCAAGGCCCCGTGCTGGACGCCATGATCATTGCCCAGTACCAGCGCATGACGCACTACGGCATCGCCGGCTTCGGCACCGTTGCCGCCTTCGCCAAGGAGCTGGGCAAGAAGGACGACCACGCAAAACTGCAAAGGGCCACCAAGGAGTGCTACCAGGCCGATGAATACATGACCAAACTGGCGGAAACCAGCGCCAATGCCAACGCCAAGCAAGGCTGAGCTGCCGCGGCCTGCACGGTGGGCAGGGCGGCAGGCCCGAGGCGCGCTCCGGTGTCTGCCGCGCCGGGTGCCATGACCTCCCGCGCCCCCGCTGATTCACACGACGAGCCGCCGGTGGCAGGCGGCTGGGGATCGCTCAAAGGCATCTCCAGCGTGATGTTCCGCGAGCGCGCCAGCCCGGCGGCCCTGGAAACGCTGGCCCGGCAGAACAAGCCGGGCGGGTACATGTGCAACTCCTGCGCCTGGGGCAAGCCGGCCCATCCGCGCACGTTCGAGTTCTGCGAAAACGGCGCCAAGGCCACCCTGTGGGACCTGACGCACGACCGCTGCACGCCCGCGTTCTTCGCGCAGCACACCGTCACCCAGCTGCGCGGCTGGAGCGACTACGACCTGGAGATGCAGGGCCGGCTGACGCACCCGCTGCGCTACGACGCGGCCAGCGACAAGTACCTGGCCTGCACCTGGCAGGAGGCGTTCGCCGGCATCGGCCGGGAGCTGCGTGCGCTGCAGCCGAAGTCGGTGGTGTTCTACACCTCGGGCAAGGCGGCGCTGGAGGCGTCCTACCTGTTCAGTCTGTTCGGGCGCTTGTACGGGCACAACAATTTCCCCGACAGCTCGAACATGTGCCACGAGACGACCTCGGTCGGGCTCAAGAAAGTGACCGGCTCGCCGGTCGGCACCTGCGTGCTGGAAGACTTCGAGCACTGCGACGCGATTTTGTATTTCGGCCAGAACCCCGGCGCCAACAGCCCCAGGTTCCTGCACCCGCTGCAGGAGGCCGTGCGGCGCGGCTGCAAGATCGTCACCTTCAACCCGGTGCGCGAAGCGGGGCTGGTGCATTTCACCGACCCGCAGAACCCGCTGCAGATGCTGACCGGGCAGAGCACGCCGCTGTCGCACCTGTACCTGCAGGTGCGCCCCGGCGGCGACATGGCCGCGTTGATCGGCCTGTGCAAGCACGTGCTGGCCGAGGACGCGCGCCGCCAGGCCGCAGGCCAGCCCGGTGTGCTCGACCGCGCCTTCATCGCCGAGCACACACAGGGGCTGGAGGCGTTCGCAGCCAGCGTCCGGGCCACCGAATGGGCCGAGATCGAGGCCGTTTCGGGCCTGGCGCGCGCGGCGCTGGAGCAGGCCGGTGAGGTGTACCTCAACGCCCAGCGCGTCATCGGCGTGTACGGCATGGGGCTGACGCAGCAGGTGCACGGCTCGCAGAGCATCGGCCTGCTGGTCAACCTGCTGCTGCTGCGCGGCAACATCGGCCGGCGCGGCGCCGGCGTCTCGCCCGTGCGCGGCCACTCCAACGTGCAGGGCCAGCGCACGGTGGGCATCTCGGAAAAGCCCGAGCTGGTGCCGCTGGACCGGCTGGCCGAGCTGTTTGACTTCACGCCGCCGCGCGATGCGGGCCTGACCACGGTCGATGCCTGCAGCGGCATCCTGGACGGCTCGGTGCGCGGCTTCGTCAGCCTGGGCGGCAACTTCGTGCGCGCCGCGCCCGAGCGCGAGGCGCTGGAGCGCGCCTGGGGCGCGATGGCGCTCACCGTGTACGTCGCCACCAAGCTCAACCGCAGCCACCTGGTGCACGGGCGCGCGTCCTACCTGCTGCCCTGCCTGGCCCGGGCGGAGCAGGACGTGCAGGCCGCCGGCCCGCAGGCCGTGTCGATCGAGGACACCTTCAGCCACATCCACGGCTCGGTCGGCCAGCGTGAGCCGGCCAGCGAACACCTGCTGTCCGAGCCGGCCATCGTTGCCGGCATGGCGCGGGCGACCCTGCCGCCGCACCCGAAGTGGCAGTGGGACGCCTGGGTGGGCGACTACCGCCTGGTGCGCGGGCTGATCGAGCAGACCTACCCCGAGCAGTTCCGCGACTTCAACGCGCGCATGTTCAACCCCGGGGGCTTTTACCGCGGCAACGCCGCGCGCGAGCGGGTGTGGAAGACCGACAGCGGCAAGGCCGAGTTCACCGTGCCGACGGTGCTGTCGGCGCTGGGCGTGGGCGACGCGCCCGGGCGCTGGCACCTGATCACGCTGCGCTCCAACGACCAGTTCAACACCACCATCTACGGGCACAGCGACCGGCTGCGCGGGCTGGAGGGCGACCGCGCCATCGTGCTCATCAACCCGGCCGACATGGCGCGCGCGCAGCTCAAGGCAGGCGATGTGGTCAGCCTGATGGGCGATGCCGGCGACGGCGTGCACCGCGAAGTGGCGGGCCTGAAAGTCACGCCGTTCGATCTGCCGGACGGCTGCGTGGCCGGCTATTACCCGGAGATGAACCCGCTGGTGCCGCTGTGGTACCACGACCAGGCGTCCAAGACGCCGGCGTCCAAGGGCGTGCCGGTGCGCATCCAGCGCGCAACGCAGCCCTAGCGGCCCGCAGCTGCTGGCCGGGCGCACCGGCGAAGCAGCGTGCCGGCCGGTTGTGGGTCAAAAACGCCTCCAGCGCTTGTCCAGCAAGCGCGAGCAGCTATTGAATTGGAAGCGCCCGGCGATCGGCACACCCCGCCAGGTACTCAGCGGCCTGCGGATGTCATGCGCAGGCGGCGCGCCGCCTCTTCGTCGCGCGCATCGTCGATCTCGCGCAGCACCGCCTGCATGTCCACGCTGGCATGGCGCCGCTCGAAGCGGCCGGTCAGCGGCGTTTCGTTGTGGAGCATGCCGCCCTGGTACAGGCTCCAGATCTCGGCGCCGTATTCGGTGGCCAGCAGCTGCGGCGCGAACTGGCCGAAGAACTGGCGCAGGTTGGCCACGTCGCGCAGCAGCATGCGCTGGGCGTGGTTGTTGCCGGCGGCGTCCACGGCCTGCGGCAGGTCGATGATGACGGGGAAGTCCACGCCTTCGGCGCCGTCATCGCCCGCGCCGTGCGCCAGCAGGATGTTGAACTCCGACAGGTCCCCGTGCACCACGCCCGCGCACAGCATGCGCACCACTTCGGCGATCAGCGTGGCGTGGTGCTGCAGCGCCTGCGCGGGGGTGAAGGACACATCGTTCAGGCGCGGTGCCGCGGCGCCGTCGGCGTCGGTGACCAGCTCCATCAGCAGCACGCCCTCGTGGAAGTTGAACGGCCGCGGCACGCGCACGCCTGCCGCTGCCAGGCGGTACAGCGCGTCCACCTCGGCGTTTTGCCAGGCGGCTTCTTGCTCCTTGCGGCCGAACTTGCTGCCCTTGGCCATCGCCCGGCCGGTACGCGAGTTCTTGGTCTTGCGGTTTTCGGTGTAGTCCACCGCCTGGCGAAAGCTGCGGTGCGTGGCTTCCTTGTAGACCTTGGCGCAGCGCGTCTGGTCGCCGCAGCGCACCACGTAGACCATGGCCTCCTTGCCGCTCATGAGCTGGCGCACCACGGAGTCGATGAGGCCTTCATCGACCAGGGACTGCAGGCGTGGGGGAGCTTTCATGGACGCGATGGTGCGTGCGCCGTGCCGGCCACTGGCGACGGGGGCGGTGTCAGTAGGCCCCCATGAAGTCGCGCTTGCCGATCGGCAGGCCGTTGTGGCGCAGGATGTCGTAGGCCGTCGTCACGTGGAAGAAGAACTGCGGCAGGCCGTAGTTCGCCAGGTACGCTTGGCCGGTGAGCTTTTTCTCCTTCGGCGTGCCGGGGCGCAGGACGATCTCGGCGCCTTCCTTGCCTTCGAACCGCGCCGCGTCCACGCTGTCCAGAAAGGCCAGGGTCTGGGTCAGCAGCGCGTCCAGGTCGGCAAAGGTCTTCTCATCGCCTCCCACCTTCGGCACCTCCACCCCCGCCAGCCGCGCCGCGATGCCACGCGAGAAATCTGCGGCGATCTGCACCTGCCTGAGCAGCGGAAACATGTCGGGCGCCAGGCGCGCCTGCAGCAGCGCGTCGGGCTCGATAGACTTGGCGGCGGCGTGCTCGCTGGCCTGCGCCAGGATGGCTTGCAGCGCTGTCAGCAGTTGCTTGAAGACGGGAACCGAGTGGGTGTACAGGGGGCTGGTCATGGGATGGTCCTGTTCCGGGAAAGAAGGGGAGGGCGACGCATGCGCATCGCGGAAAGGCGCTGTTGGAGGAGCCGGGGCACCCGGAGTACAACAAAGCACCCGTAGAGAAATTGGCCGTCAGCGCTTTATCCACCAGCGCAAGCAGCTATAAAAAAGGAAGCGCTTCAGTGTGCCATGAACGCATGGCGCGCGCAGGCGGGCTGCATGAACGGCCTTGCCGCGCCCGGGTCAGCCTGCATGTTGGACGGCACCGGCAGAGGGGCGGCACCTGCCTGGTTCGTCAACGGCTTCGGCGGGGCCGCACGGCTGATTGACGCCAAGGACCAATCGCTGCGTCGCGCGGGTTGCTGCCACGTACAGCACGCGCGCCGCATCCCTGCGTGCATCGACTTCGGCCGCCGGGCAGGCCTCGGCTGTTGGATTCGCCGGTGCGAGGCGGTCCAGGCTCTCCAGCCCCGGGATCGCCACCACGGGAAATTCCAGCCCCTTGCTCACCCGCATGTTCATGACCTTCACGCTGTTGGCCGCCGGGTCGTAATCGCCCGCGCGGATGCGGTTTTGCACTGGCACGCCGCGTTTGGCCAGCGTGCTGGCGCACAGGTCGCGGGTTTTGGCATCGCGGCACAGCACGGCCATGTCGCCCCAGGCAAAGCCGTCGGCGTGGGCGCCTTGCAGCAATTCGGCTATTTTTGCGGCCTGCTCGGGCAAGGTAGGCAAGTGGATGACAAGCGGTTCGGGGCCGTCGCGGCCACAACTGACGGGCTGCACCAGCGGAATGCCGTCGTCGTCCCGGTCCTCCGCCGTGAGCAGGTCGCCGGCGAGTGCGTTGGCGGTTTGCAAAATCTGCCGCGTGTTGCGGTAGTTGATCTTCAGGATGGTGGTGCGGCCCTGGGCCTGGATGCCTACGCTCTTGAAGCTGAAGTTCTTGGCGCGCCCACGCTCGTAGATGCTTTGCGCGTCGTCGTACAGCACCAGCAGGCTGTTGGTGGCCGGGTCGACCATCTGCGTGACGAGCTTCAGCCATTCGGGTGCAAAGTCGTGGCCTTCGTCGATGAGCACGGCCAGGTATTGGCCGGTGGGGATGTGGCGGCGCTCCACGCCCGTGATGACGCGCTGCACCATGTCGGCAAAAAAGGCATCTTGCGGCAGGTGGCTGGGCGGCAGAGTCTGCCCGTAGGCCACCAGTTGTGCCCGCGCCCATTTGTGAAAGTGCACGCAGTGCACGCGCTCGCCCAGCCCCTTGGCGGCCATGGTGGCCGCAAGCTGGACGGCCAGCGGCTCGTTGTAGCAAAGCACCAGCACCGGCTTGCCGGCAGCGCTGGCGCGGGCCAGGTACTCGGCGCGGTAGCCGAGGATCATGGTTTTGCCCGAGCCGGCCACGCCGTGGATGACGCGGTGGCCGTCGCCCAGGGAGCGGGCCAGCTGCTCCTGCTGCAAGTCCATCACGCGCAGCATGTCGGGCACCGCGGCCTGGGCATCGGCTTCGTCGAACAGGCTGGCCTGGTCGGGGATGCGCACCTGCGGGAACAAGATCCAGCGCACGCGGTCGAGCTGCGGCAGCGTGAGCGTCTGGTAGTGCTCGTACGGAAACATGTCCCACAGCCGGCTCTGGAACTCCTCGGCGTCCACGGCCTCGGTCATCTCGTCGCTGCAGAGCACGCGCTGCGCCGCGATGGCATCGGCCAGGCCGGCATCGGTGAATTGCTTGCGCGTGATGTTGGGCAGCACCACCCCATAGCTCCAGGCGAACACCACCTCGCCCTGGCGCCGGCCTTCCGAATGCACCAGCCGACGGTCCTTTCGCAGCACATCCAGCACCGAATGCGCGTAGCCACGCGCCTGTGCGTACGGCGACTGAATGGTCTTGGGAGTACCGGACGCGCTGTCCAGGATGGTCCAGCTATCCCGGTTGGCCTGCACGATGGTGGTGAGCCGAAAATCCTTTACTTCAAGGATCAGCAGCCCGCGACTGGGGTGCAGGACGACGAAGTCAGGGTGCACCTGCTTCGGACCGACCGGCACGTCGTACCACAACAGGTAGTCGCTCTCCAGCTTGGCCTCCAGTCGCTCGGCCAAGCGGCGTTCGCCGGAGGTCATGCGCGCTTTGCAGGAGCCCAGCGCCGGAATCAGGGTAGCCATACGTCTCCGCCAGGATGTATCCGATTGTGCGAGTCTTATACCCCCAAGGATGGAGGTTGTGCCACTCCTGTACGCGTCGGTGACGCCGGCTTTGGCGACGGACATGCTTTCGCGACGTTCAGGCTCGCCATCGGTACGTCGACCACATCGCAGCTCCTCCGCGCGCGTCTCTTGACAAACACGGGCATAGCGCGAGCAGGCCTTGGGAATTGTTGAGAAACCGGGGCAGGGCAAAGGGCAGATTTCCAGCAGTTGCTCCACCCGCTGCGGACGAGCTTCGATCTTCGGGCCTACCCGACCGAGGTGGCATGTCCCACACCCATGGCCGAGCGCTGGCTCCTAGCATGGCTTTTTCCGTCAAGTTTTCAAGGAGTTCCCATGAGCGTCGCCAAGGTCGTCGAGATCAGTTCCACCAGCCCCAAGAGTTTCGAAGACGCCATCCAAAACGGCATCAACAACGCCTGCAAGGACGTCTCCGCTGTCCGGGGTGCCTGGATCAAGGAGCAGAAGGTGACCGTGGAGGGGGGCAAGATCAGCGCCTACCGCGTCAACATGCAGGTGACGTTTCTCGAGCCCAAGGGCTGAGCCCAATTTGCAGCGCTGCCCACCCTGCACGGCAAGGGTTGGGAAACAGTGGGCGCTGCGCATGGCGGTGGCGTGCCGCTACCGCGCGGGGAGGGCTGTGACGGCGCCGTCCACCGTCTCTTCCCGGCTTCCCGCGGGACAAGGCTGGTCGGTATAGGTGAACGATCTGCCCTGTACGCACCTGCGCGGGGGCCGATGGTGTGCCTCGGGTTCTGCTTTCGCGGTCCCCGATGCCGGCCGCGCCGCCTTGCCGCGTGGCAGGGTATCGGGACCGGGCCGGGTGATGGTGCGCCATGCTTTTGCCGCCCAGGGACCGACGTGTGGCGTCCACCGCTCGGCAGTCCACCAGGCCGCTGCCACGCCCAGCAAAACCAGGGCGGCGAACGCAGCCCAGGCCATCCGCTCGCCCCGGCTGCGCATGCCGTCAGCCCAGGTGCTTGCCCAGGATGCCGGCCAGCTCGAACATGCCGATCCGCTCCTTGCCCAGCACCGCCCTGAGCTTGTCATCCGCGACGATGGTGCGCTTGTCCTGCGGGTCCTGCAGGTTGTGCGCCTTGATGTAGTCCCAGGTTTTCTTCATGGCTTCGGTGCGCGCGACGGGATCGGCCCCGATCACGGCGGCCAGCTCCGCGCTGGGCTGCTTGCCAGCGGCCGTGCTGGCCTTGCGTGGCGCCTTGGCGGCGGCGGTCTTCTTGGCGGCAGGTTTAGCGGCTTTTTTGGCGGCAGCTCCCGTCCTGCCTGCGCCGGTAGCTCCTGTTTTGCTAGCGGCAGCAGCGGTCTTGCGCGGCGGGTATTTGCTGTCGCGCTGCTCGAATTCGAAGTTCACCTTGCCGGCAGCTGCGTCCCAGGCGAGGAACGCCTTGAACGGGCGGCGTGTGCGCAGGCTGACAAACTTGTCCAGCAGGTCGGTCTTGCCAGTGGCCAGCAGCTTGGCCATCTGCGGGCGCTCCACGGGCTGCTGCAGGATGACCTTGCCGCTCTTGAAGCTGCACGACGGCGCCGGCTGCTGCGCGGTGGGCACGGCGCGGCTGCACACGTAGTTGGCGCCGTGTTCGTACACCGGCGCGCCGCAGACGGGGCAGGGGCCCAGGCTCTCCTGGCCGGTGAAGTCCACCAGCTCGCCGCTGGCGGCGTCCGCGGCCGCGTCGTCGCCGAAATCGAACTCCAGCTTGTGCTGGCCGCTTTCCTCGTCGCGCGCGATGGTGACCTCGGCCGTGAACGGCCAGCCGGCCTTGGAGCGAAAGCCCTCCAGCGGGCCGATGCGCCGCTCGCGCAGCAGGTCTTCAGCCTCCTGCGTCTCGAAGGTGCGCCCGGCCGGTGACTTGGTGAACGAGAACCCGCAGCCCTCGCTGCTGCCGCCTGCGCCGGTGCAGGCATAGCGGCGGTAGTTTTCCTTGACCACGCCGCCGCAATCCGGGCAGGGCGAGGAAAGCGTGGCGTAGTCGCCGGGGATGCTGTCGCGGTCGTATTCCTTGGCCTTGCGGACGATCTTTTCCGTCATGGCCTGGATCTGCTGCATGAAGGTCTCGCGCGGGAGTTCGCCGCGCTCCATCTGCGCCAGCTTGTATTCCCACTCGCCGGTCAGTTCGGCGCGCGACAGCTCGTGCACGCCCAGCCCGCGCAAGAGCGTCATCAACTGGAAGGCCTTGGCCGTGGGAATCAGCTCGCGGCCCTCGCGCAGCATGTATTTCTCGGTGATCAGCCCTTCGATGGTGGCGGCGCGCGTGGCCGGGGTGCCCAGGCCCTTTTCCTGCATGGCGCCGCGCAGCTCCTCGTCCTCGACCTGCTTGCCGGCACTCTCCAT
>DAMCAL010000086.1:0-11637 GCA_032059585.1 Burkholderiaceae bacterium | reverse complement strand
TTCCAGGTGATGGCCGAGCCGGTCTCGATCTGCGTCCAGGCGATGCGCGAGCGCTGACCTGCTGCCAGCCCGCGCTTGGTCACGAAGTTGTAGATGCCGCCGCGCCCGTGCTCGTCGCCCGGGTACCAGTTCTGCACCGTGGAGTACTTGATGAAGGCGTCGTCGTGCGCCACCAGTTCGACCACCGCGGCGTGCAGCTGGTTCTCATCGCGCTGCGGCGCGGTGCAGCCTTCCAGGTAACTGACCGAGCTGCCTTCCTCGGCGATGATCAGCGTGCGCTCGAACTGGCCCGTGCCCTGGGCGTTGATGCGGAAGTACGACGACAGCTCCATCGGGCACTTCACGCCGGCGGGGATGTACACGAAGGAGCCGTCGGAAAACACGGCCGAGTTCAGCGCCGCGTAGAAGTTGTCGCCCACCGGCACCACGCTGCCCAGGTAGCGTTCGATGAGCGCCGTGTGGTGCTGCACCGCGTGCGAGAACGAGCAAAAGACGACGCCCACCTGCGCGAGCTGCTCGCGGAAGGTGGTGCCGACCGACACCGAATCGAACACCGCATCCACCGCCACGCCCGCCAGGCGCGCACGCTCGTGCAGCGGCACGTTCAGCTTCTCGTAGGTTTCCAGCAGCTTGGGGTCCACCTCCGCCAGGCTCTTGGGCGCGTTCTTGAGCGATTTGGGCGCCGAGTAGTAGCACAGCGCCTGAAAGTCGATGGGGTCGATGTGCAGCCGCGCCCAGTCGGGCTGCTCCATCTGCTGCCAGCGGGCGAAGGCGGCGAGGCGCCAGTCCAGCAAGAACTGCGGCTCGCGCTTCTTGCGCGAGATGGCGCGGATGGTGTCCTCGTCCAGGCCGGGCGGCAGCGCGTCCGATTCGATGTCCGTCACGAAGCCATGCTGGTAGGGGCGCTGCAGGGCCCGCGCGAGCGCATCGGGCGGTGGCGGGCTGGAGGTGGCGGTGGTGGGCACGTCAGTCATCGGGTGGGGCCTCGGTTTAATGTGCATATGTTATGCATCTTTTGGGGTCGGGGCCATTCCCACCGGGTGTCCGCACCCGCGGCAGGGAGATGGAGGGCACCGGGCCAGCACTACCATGTCGGTTTTCAACCGCGGGATGGGGACGCGCGATGGACACGATGCAGGGCCGGTTCGATGTGGTGGTCGTGGGGGCGGGCATGGCCGGCGCGTCCGTGGCGTGGGAGCTCGCCGCGACGCGGCGCGTGCTGCTGCTGGAGCGGGAATCGCAGCCCGGCTACCACACCACGGGCCGCTCGGCCGCGCTGTACATCGCAACCTATGGCACGCCGCAGATCCAGGCGCTGACGCGTGCCAGCCGGCCCTTCTTCGACGCGCCGCCCGACGGCTTTGGCGACACGCCGCTGCTGGCGCCGCGCGGGGTGGCCTATGTGGCCGGGCCGCACCAGTTCGACCGGCTGACGGCCACGTTCGAGCAGGCCCGCCAGCGCAACCCGCGCGTGCGCCTGCTGCCACGCGACGTGCTGCTGCAGATGCTGCCCTGCCTGAAGCCCGATGCGGTGGCTGGCGGCATGGCCGAGGACGAAGCTGCCGACATGGATGTGCATGCGCTGCACCAGGGATACCTGCGCGGCCTGCGCCGCCGGGGCGGGGTACTGCGCACGGATGCCGACGTTGCCGGCCTGCGGCCCTCGGGCGGCGGCTGGGCAGTGGCACTTGCGGACGGCGCGCAGCTGCACGCCAGCGTGGTGGTGAACGCCGCCGGCGCCTGGGCTGACGTGGTCGCGGGCTTGGCCGGCGCCGCGCCGGTGGGCCTGGAGCCGCGCCGGCGCACCGCCTTCACCTTCCCCGTACCGCCCGGGATGGACGCGACTCACTGGCCGGCCGCGATCGGCATCGAGGAGGACTGGTACTTCAAGCCCGATGCCGGGCAGCTGCTGGGGTCGCCCGCCAATGCAGACCCGGTGGCGCCGCACGACGTGGTGCCCGAGGAGCTCGACGTCGCGCTCGGCATCCACCGCATCGAGGAGGTCACGCAGTTCCAGATCCGCCGGCCCACCCGGACCTGGGCCGGCCTGCGCTCGTTCGTGCCCGATGGCGACCCGGTCATCGGCTGGGACGCCGACGCGCCGGGGTTCTTCTGGCTGGCAGGGCAGGGCGGCTACGGCATCCAGAGCGCGCCCGGGGCGGCGCTGCTGGCGCGCAACCTGCTGTTGGGCGAAGCGCTGGACTCCCGCCTGGTGCGCGAGGGCGTCACGCCCGAAGCGCTCTCGCCCGCACGGTTGCGCTAGCACAGGCGTCCCGACGCGCCGGAGCGCGGTCAGTCCAGCGCGCTGGCGCCCAGGTTCTCGCAGTCCGACAGGTCCGAGTCGCTTGCGGGCTCCAGCTGCCGGGCCAACTGGCGCAGGGCGCTGCGCAGTCCCTCTTCCAGCGTCGGGTGGTAGACGGGCATGCGCAGCAACTGCTGCACCGTCATCTCGCGGTCGATGGCCAGGGCCAGCAGGTGGGCCAGGTGCTCGCCCGCAGGTGCGCACATCTCGGCGCCGAGCAGGCGGCCGCTGTCGGGGGCGGCGTAGATGCGCAGCAGCCCCGCATTGCGCTGCGCCACGCGGGCACGGCCCTGGCGCGCGAAATCCACTTCGCCCACCAGGTGGGGTTGCGCCTGCACTTCGGTCCAGGGCAGCCCGACGCTGGCCGCCTGGGGATCGCAGAAGGTGATGGCCAGCGGCACCCGCCGGCGAAAGCGCCGCAGTGGTTCACCGCGCGCGGCCAGCAGGGCGTTGATCCCGGCCATGTGGCCCTCGTCGGCAGCCTCGTGCAGCAGGGGCCGCTCGCGGTCCACGTCGCCGGCGACGAAGACAGCCGTGTCGCCGACCTGCAGGGTGCAGTCGTCGATGGGCGGCAGGCCGTGCGCATCCAGCACGGGGCCGAGCGTGTCCAGGCCCAGGTGCTCGATATTGGGCGTGCGGCCGAGGGCGGCCACCACCTGATCGACCACCACCGCGGTGGCCCCATTGCGCACCTCGATGCCGCCGGCGAGCTCGCGCAGCTGCGCGTGCTCTCCCACGCTGATGGCGAACTCGCCCTTCAGGTGTTCGTACAGCGCCGCGTTGACGGCGTCGTCGCGCACGCCCGCCACATGCGGGCCGGTGACGAAGGCGACCACCTCGACTCCCAGCCGCGCGAGTGCCTGCGCCAGCTCCACGCCGAGCGGACCGAGCCCGATGACGGCGATGCGCGGGCCGAGCGTGGGCTGTTCGAACAGGGTGTCGGTGGTCAGGATGCGGTCGCCGAAGGCCAGCCAGTCGCGCGGCACCCTCGGCCGCGAGCCGGTGGCCACGATGACGCTGCGCGTCTCGTAGGTCTGCCCGTTCACGTCGACATGCCGCGCGTCCAGCAGCCGTGCCCGGCCCGAGAGGGCGCGCTCGCCCGCGTCGCCGGCGCGCAGCGTGCCTTCCACAAACTCGTCGCGCAGGGCGCGCACCCGCGCCAGCACCGCGGGCATATCGGCGCGAAGGTGCTTGCCGCCGCGCAGGCCGAAGGTTTCGAAGCGGCTGCGGGCGTGCAGCGCATTGGCCGCCTCGATCAGCATCTTGGAGGGCATGCAGCCGACCCGCGCGCAGGTCGTGCCCCACGGTCCCTCGTTGACGATGAGGAAACGGTCGGTGTGCTTGCGCACTTCGCGCAGCGCGGACAGGCCGGCGGTGCCGGCACCGATGATGAGGGTGTCGAGGGTCTGGGTCATGGTGGTGGCGGACAGTGTCGGCCGCGGGGGCCGGCTCGGCTGTAGGCTGGCATGCCATTGACCGGGGAAGAGCCGGCAGCGCGCCTTCAGTCCTGCGCCTGCCAGGCCAGGCGCCCGCTGGCCAGGTCCTCCAGGCGGGCGATGAATTCGGGCGCCTGCGCCTCGGGCAACACCACCGCCATCTGTACCTGGGCGGCGTGCGCCATGTCCACCAGTTCCGCGCCCGCGGCGGCAATCTCGCGGCGCACCGCGCCCTCGACCGCATAGGGAAACCATAACTGCAGCTTTTGCTGGCGCTGGCGCTGCAACTTTTCCGCCCCGAGCAGCGCCTGGGCCACACTGTCGGTGTAGGCGCGCACCAGGCCACCGGCGCCCAGCTTGATCCCGCCGAAATAGCGCACCACCGTGGCCAGCACACCGTCGAGGTGCTGGTGGCGCAGCACATCCAGCATGGGGCGGCCCGCGGTGCCGCCGGGCTCGCCATCGTCCACCGCCGCCGACTGTCCCCCCGCCAGCAGCGCCCAGCAGACGTGCGCCGCGCCCGGGTGGGTTTCGCGCAGCACCTGCACCACCGCCTGCGCCTGCGGGCGGCCGTCGACGGGCTGGACACAGGCGATGAACCGGCTCTTCTTGATGACGAGTTCGGCGTGGACGGGGTCCTTCAACGTAAAGCGCATGGGGCGCCAAGCTTACCCGGCGTGGCGTACGCCCCATGTCCGCACGCCAGCGCCGGTATGCCCCCCCTCCTACAATGCCCGGCCCCCGCCCGAGAGCCCGCCATGACCGCCTTTGCCGACGTTTCCTTCTTCCCGCGCGACGCCAAGCCGCTGGCCAGCTACCGTCCGTACTGGGCCAAACGCTTCGGCACGGCGCCCTACCTGCCCATGAGCCGCGCCGAGATGGAGCAGCTGGGCTGGGACAGTTGCGATGTGGTGCTGGTCACGGGCGACGCCTACGTGGACCACCCGAGTTTCGGCATGGCGGTGATCGGGCGGGTGCTGGAGGCGCAGGGCTTTCGCGTGGGCATCATCGCGCAGCCGGACTGGACCAGCGCAGACGCCTTCAAGGCGCTTGGGCGTCCCAACCTGTTTTGGGGCGTGACCGCGGGCAACATGGATTCGATGATCAACCGCTACACGGCCGACAGAAAGATCCGCAGCGACGACGCCTACACCCCCGGCGACGTGGGCGGCAAGCGTCCGGACCGGGCGGCCATCGTCTACAGCCAGCGTTGCCGCGAGGCCTTCAAGGATGTGCCCATCGTGCTGGGCGGCATCGAGGGCTCGCTGCGCCGCATCGCCCACTACGATTACTGGAGCGACAAGGTGCGCCGCTCGCTGGTGGTGGACGCCAAATGCGACCTGCTGCTGTACGGCAACGCCGAGCGCGCGCTGGTCGAAGTCGCCCACCGGCTGGCGCGCCGCGAGCCGGTGGAGCAGATCACCGACGTGCGCGGCACGGCCTTCGTGCGCAGGAGCGCACCCGAGGGCTGGTTCGAGATCGACTCGACCAGCGTGGACGAGCCGGGCGCCGTCACGCCGCACCTCAACCCATACCTGACCACCGCCGAGCAGGCCGCCGCCAAGGGCCAAAGCTGCTCGCGCGAGGACGCTCCTGATTCGATAGCTGCCAGCGCAATTGGGACAAGCGTTGGAGGCCAAAAAGGCACCGAATCGGTGGTGCAGTTCGTGCCCAACCCTTCGTTGCGGCGCAAGGATGGTCAGCCGCCGCGCAGCCGCACGGTGATCCGGCTGCCCAGCTTCGAGCAGGTCAAGGGCGACCCGGTGCTGTACGCCCATGCCAACCGCGTGCTGCACCTGGAGACCAACCCCGGCAACGCGCGGGCGCTGGTGCAGGCGCACGGCGAGGGCACTGCGGCGCGCGACGTCTGGCTGAACCCGCCGCCGATCCCGCTCACCACCGCGGAGATGGACTGGGTCTTCGGCCTGCCGTACGCCCGCAACCCGCACCCGCGCTATGCGGACGAGCAGGGCGGGTTCGACGGCCCGACCAAGATCCCGGCGTGGGAGATGATCCGCGCGTCGATCAACATCATGCGCGGGTGCTTTGGCGGCTGCACTTTCTGCTCCATCACCGAGCACGAGGGGCGCATCATCCAGAGCCGCTCGGAAGATTCCATCATTGCCGAGGTGGAGGACATCCGCGACAAGGTCAAGGGCTTCACCGGCACCATCTCGGACCTGGGCGGCCCCACGGCCAACATGTACCGCCTGGGCTGCAAGAGCCCGGAGGTCGAGGCCGCCTGCCGCAAGCCCAGCTGCGTGTTCCCGGGCATCTGCTCCAACCTGCACACTGACCATGCCCCGCTCATCGACATCTACCGGCGGGCCCGCGCGCTGCCGGGCATCAAGAAGATCCTGATCGGCTCGGGCCTGCGCTACGACCTGGCAGTGCAGTCGCCCGAGTACGTGCGCGAACTGGTGCAGCACCATGTGGGCGGGTATTTGAAGATCGCGCCCGAGCACACAGAAGCCGGGCCGCTGTCGAAGATGATGAAGCCGGGCATCGGCAACTACGACCGTTTCAAGCAGATGTTCGAGAAGTACAGCGAGGAAGCGGGCAAGAAGCAGTTCCTGATCCCGTACTTCATCGCTGCGCACCCGGGAACAACGGACGAGGACATGCTGCAGCTGGCCGTCTGGCTGAAGAAGAACGGTTTTCGCGCCGACCAGGTGCAGGCTTTCTATCCCAGTCCGATGGCCACGGCCACGGCCATGTACCACTCGGGGCGCAACCCGCTCACGCGCGTGCGCCGCAAGATGCGCGACGAGGCCGAGGAATCGGTCGATGTCGTGCGCGGCGAGCGGCGCCGGCGCCTGCACAAGGCGTTCCTGCGCTACCACGATCCGAACAACTGGCCGCTGCTGCGCGAAGCGCTGCACGGCATGGGCCGCGCGGATCTGATCGGCAACGGCAAGCACCACCTGATCCCGACCTTCCAGCCGATGACGGATGGGGGATACCAGTCGGCCCGGCGCAAGAACAGCACGGCGGCGCCAAAGCCGTCGGCCTCCCGCGCGAGTGCGGGCCCGGCGCAGCCCGAGCGCGGCCGCCTGCTCACGCAGCACACCGGGCTGCCGCCGCGCGCCGGTGCTCAGCCGACCGGCAAGCGCAGGGATGCCGCCCGCCCGGTAAACACGAACAAGGGCCTGCGCCGCCGCGGCTGACCGCGGCCGCTTCAGGCGGAGGCGGGAATCAGGTCTTCGATGATCAGGCGGCGGTAGTAGAACGCTGCGACGGCCGACGCGTCCTGCAGCGCCACGCGCAGGCTGTCCGGCGAGTCGCTGTCCTGCGCCTGGAACATCAGCGCGTGGGCGCCGCTGCTGGCCAGTTCGGCAATGCGCCGCACGATGACCCCTTCGGCGCCAACCGATGGCAACGGATCGTCCGCGTTGCCCAGCGTGCGCACCACATGCTCGAGGGTGGTGGACGGGCTGGCGTGCGCGACGTCGCCGTGGCCCTGGTCCTGCAGCTTTTGCGCCGCCGCGCGCGCCGCCTCCTCGTTGGAAAACAGCGCGAAAACGTAGCCCGTGGGGTAGAACGTGCCGGAGGCGGACGTCATGTCGGGATTGAGCGCAAAGGGTGTCATGGCACGTGTCTCCAGATGGGGGAAATTCAACTGGACCCATTGGAGCCGAGCACGAATCCCGCGCCTGTCAGGGGCGGCACGCGCAGAGTGTCGGACAGTGCCGCAGGCGGGCGATATTGTGGTTGAAAAGAGGCTCTGGCGCTTGATGGGGAAGCGCGGGCAGCTATGAAAAAGGGTAGCGTGCGCGTGCTCCGGCCGACGTGAAAAAACCGCCCGCAGGCGGTTCTGAAGCAACCCTGCCGCGGTGCCCGCGGCGCCGTCGGCGTCACATCACCTGGGCGATCGACGCGCAGACATAGTCGATGTTCTGGCTGTTCAGGGCCGCCACACACATGCGCCCGGTGTCGGTGCCATAGACGCCGAACTCGCTGCGCAGGCGCACCATCTGGTCCTTGGACAGCCCGGAGTAGCTGAACATGCCGATCTGCTGCGTGATGAACGACATGTCCTGGCGAACGCCAGCCGCCTGCAGACCGTCCACCAGTTTCTGGCGCATGGCCTTGATGCGCACGCGCATCTCGCCCAGCTCCCTTTCCCACAGCGCATGCAGTTCGGGGTCGTTCAGCACGGCGGCAACCACCGCGCCGCCGTGGGTGGGCGGGTTGGAGTAGTTGGTGCGCACCACGATCTTGAGCTGCGACAGCACACGCGCTGCCTCGTCCTTGTCCTGCGCCACCACCGACAGCGCGCCCACGCGCTCGCCGTACAGCGAAAAGCTCTTGGAAAACGAGGTGGAGACGAAGATGTTCAGGCCGGCGGCGACGAACTTGCCGATCACCGCGCCGTCCTCGCGGATGCCATGGCCGAAGCCCTGGTAGGCCATGTCCAGGAAAGCCACCAGGCCGCGCTCCTGCACCACCGGGATCACCTGGTCCCACTGCGCAGGGGTCAGGTCATAGCCCGTGGGGTTGTGGCAGCACGCGTGCAGCACCACGATGGTGCCGGGCGCGGCAGCGCGCAGGTCGGCCAGCATGCCGTCGAAATTCACCGGCCGCGTGGCTGCGTCATAGTAGGTGTAGGTGCCGACCGAAAACCCCGCGTTGGTGAACAGCGCGCGGTGGTTCTCCCAGCTGGGGTCGGAGATCAGCACCCGGGCGTTCGGCTCGAGCTTCTTGAGGAAATCGGCGCCGATCTTCAACCCGCCGGTGCCGCCAATGGCCTGCACGGTGGCCACGCGCCCTTCGCGCACCACGTCGGAGTCGGCGCCGAACACCAGCGCCTTCACGGCATTGTCATAGGCGGCGATGCCGTCGATGGGCAGGTAGCCGCGCGCGGCGGGCGGGTCCATCAGCGCCTTTTCGGCCTGGCGCACGCACTGCAGCAGGGGCAGCTTCCCGCTGTCGTCGAAGTACACGCCCACGCCCAGGTTGACCTTTTTCGGGTTGGGATCGGCGTTGAATTGTTCGTTCAGGCCCAGGATCGGGTCGCGCGGGGCCATTTCGACGGCGGAAAACAGAGACATGGAAAGTCCTTGACGGGGTGGAAATCGCAGCCGGTGGCCCCAGTTAGACTGGACCACAGCCAACCCTCGATTTTACGGGCGATGCGCCGCGCGTCGTTTCTGCCGCCATGCACGAAGTCACCACCGAGCCCGCAGTCGAAGGCGGGCAGTTCGTCCAGTTTCCGGGTTCGCCCTTCCAGCTGTTCCAGCCGTATCCCCCTGCGGGCGACCAGCCACAGGCCATCGACAAGCTGGTGGAAGGGGTGCGCGACGGCGAGGCCTTCCAGACGCTGCTGGGCGTGACGGGGTCGGGCAAGACCTTCACCATGGCCAACGTCATCGCGCGCCTGGGGCGCCCGGCCATCGTGTTCGCGCCCAACAAGACCCTGGCGGCGCAGCTCTACTCCGAGTTCCGGGAGTTCTTCCCCAAGAACGCGGTGGAGTATTTCGTCAGCTACTACGACTATTACCAGCCCGAGGCGTACGTGCCCCAGCGCGATCTGTTCATAGAGAAGGACAGCGCGATCAACGAGCACATCGAGCAGATGCGCCTGTCGTGCACCAAGAGCATCCTGGAGCGGCGCGACGTGGTCATCGTGGCCACGGTGTCGGCCATCTACGGCATCGGCGAGCCCGAGAGCTACCACCGCATGATCATGACGGTGCGCACCGGCGACAAGCTGGGGCAGCGCGACGTGATCGCCCAGCTGATCCGCATGCAGTACCAGCGCAACGACCAGGACTTCAGCCGGGGCAAGTTTCGCGTGCGCGGCGACACCATCGACGTCTTCCCGGCCGAGCATTCCGAGCTGGCGCTGCGCATCGAGTTGTTCGACGACGAGGTGGAGAGCCTGCAGCTGTTCGACCCGCTGACCGGGCGCATCCAGCAGAAGGTGCCGCGCTTTACCGTCTACCCGAGCAGCCACTATGTAACCCCGCGCGACAAGGTGCTGTCGGCCGTCGACTCGATCAAGCTCGAGCTGGCCGACCGCCTGGCCTTCTTCGAGCGCGAGGGCAAGCTGGTGGAAGCGCAGCGCCTGGAGCAGCGCACCCGGTTCGATCTGGAGATGCTCGCGGAGGTGGGCCACTGCAAGGGCATCGAGAACTACACGCGCCACTTGTCGGGCGCGGCGCCGGGCCAGCCGCCCAGCACCCTGACCGACTACCTGCCCAAGGATGCGCTGATGTTCCTGGACGAAAGCCACCAGATGATCGGCCAGCTTTCGGCCATGTACAACGGCGACCGCTCGCGCAAGACCACGCTGGTGGAGTTCGGCTTTCGCCTGCCTTCGGCACTGGACAACCGGCCGCTCAAGTTTGAGGAGTTCGAGCGGCGCATGCGCCAGGTCATCTTCGTCTCGGCCACGCCCGCGCAGTACGAGCAGCAGCACTCCGGCCAGATCGTGGACCAGGTGGTGCGTCCCACGGGGCTGGTCGACCCGCTGGTCGAGGTGCGCCCCGCCACGCACCAGGTGGACGACGTGTTGCAAGAGATCCGCCTGCGGGTGGACAAGCACGAACGGGTGCTGATCACCACGCTGACCAAGCGCATGGCCGAGCAGCTGACCGACTACCTCACCGACAACGGCGTGCGCGTGCGCTATCTGCACTCGGACATCGACACCGTGGAGCGCGTGGAAATCATCCGCGACCTGCGCCTGGGCGCCTTCGACGTGCTGGTGGGCATCAACCTGTTGCGCGAAGGCCTGGACATTCCCGAGGTGTCGCTGGTGGCCATTCTGGACGCCGACAAGGAAGGTTTTCTGCGCGCCGAGCGCAGCCTGATCCAGACCATCGGCCGCGCTGCGCGCAACCTGAACGGCAAGGCCATCCTGTACGCCGACCAGATGACCGAGTCGATGCGCAAGGCCATCGACGAGACCGAGCGGCGGCGGGCCAAGCAAATCGCGCACAACCTGGCCATGGGCATCACCCCGCGCAGCATCGTCAAGCAGGTGCGCGACCTGATCGACGGGGTGTACAGCGAAAAGGCTGGCCAGGAAGCGCACCGCCTGGAGCAGGCGGCGGCGCGCCAGGTGGAACTGGACGAGATGTCGGAAAAGGACATCGCGCGCGAGATCAAGCGGCTGGAAAAACTCATGCTCGAACACGCGCGCAATCTCGAGTTCGAGCAGGCCGCGCGCGTACGTGACCAACTGGGTCACCTCAAGGACCGTGTCTTTGGTGCCCATGGCGACGACCACGCAGTGGCTTGACCGCTCGGTCGGAATTGTGACTGATCAGTTCATTTACCCGACCAAAACAATCGGGATTTGTGCTACAATCGCCTCAAACCTACAAAAAAACAACCCCACGATCAGAGCGTAAAAGCCTTGCGCGCAGCGCAGGGGAACAGGGCGGGGACGGTGCCAGGGCGGCTGAGTATGTAGCGCGCCCATGGCTTTTCAACACGATCAAGCCTGACCAGAAGGAGCTTGCGATGCGTCTCACCACCAAAGGCCGGTTTGCGGTCACCGCCATGATTGACCTGGCCTTGCGCCAGAACAATGGTCCCGTCACCCTGGCGGCCATCAGCCAGCGCCAGCAGATCTCGCTGTCTTATCTCGAACAGCTTTTCGGCAAGCTGCGCCGCCATGAACTGGTGGAGTCTACCCGCGGACCGGGCGGCGGTTATACCTTGGCGCGCAAGGCGGCCGATATCACCGTGGCCGACATCATCGTATCGGTGGATGAGCCTATTGACTCGACGCAGTGTGGCGGCAAGGAAAATTGCCTCGGCGAGGCGGGCCGCTGCATGACCCACGAGCTGTGGGCCGCGCTCAATCAGCGCATGGTGGAGTTCCTCGACTCCGTCACCCTGCAAAAGCTGGTGGACGAGCAGCTTGCCAAGGGCATCCAGATCGAAGAC
>DAMCAL010000085.1:0-11743 GCA_032059585.1 Burkholderiaceae bacterium | reverse complement strand
TGCCGATCCACATCGAGGCGATCAGGCCCCAGAACAGCTCGGGGTTGCTGGTCATCACCTGCGGGCCGGGCTGGATGTTGTGGATGGTCATGGCCCCGACCATCAGCGCCATCACGGCGTTGGGCGGGATGCCCAGGGTCAGCAGCGGGATGAAGGAAGTCTGCGAGCCGGCATTGTTGGCCGACTCGGGCGCCGTCACGCCGCGGATGTTGCCCTGGCCGAACGGCACCTCGCCGGGCTTCAGGCGGGTCTTCTTCTCGATGGTGTAGGCCGCGAACGACGACAGGAGCGCGCCGCCGCCCGGCAGGATGCCCAGTGCCGAGCCGAGCGCCGTGCCGCGCAGCATGGCGGGGAACATGCGCTTGAAGTCCTCGCGCGTGGGCATCAGGCCCGTGACCTTGGCAGCGAACACCTCGCGCTCGTCCTCGGGGCGCGAGAGGTTGGCGATGATTTCCCCGTAGCCGAACACGCCCATGGCGATGACGACGAAGTTCAGGCCGTCGGTCAGCTCGGGCACGTCGAAGCTGTAGCGCGCCACGCCCGAGTTCACGTCGGTGCCCACCAGGCCCAGCAGCAGGCCCAGCACGATCATGCCCACGGCTTTGAGCAGCGAGCCCGAGGCCAGCACCACCGCGCCGATCAGCCCCAGGACCATCAGCGAGAAATATTCCGCCGGGCCGAACTTGAAGGCCACTTCGGTCAGCGGCGGCGCGAACGCGGCCAGGATGATGGTGCCCACGCAGCCGGCGAAGAACGAGCCGATGCCGGCGGCGGCCAGCGCCGGGCCCGCGCGGCCCTTGCGCGCCATCTGGTAGCCGTCGATCACCGTGACCACCGAGGACGATTCACCCGGCAGGTTCACCAGGATGGCGGTGGTGGAGCCGCCGTACTGCGCGCCGTAGTAGATGCCGGCCAGCATGATCAGCGCCGAGACCGGCGGCAGCGCGTACGTGGCGGGGAGCAGCATGGCGATGGTCGCCACCGGACCCACGCCCGGCAGCACACCGATCAGGGTGCCCAGCAGGCAGCCGACGAAACAGTAAACCAGGTTCTGGAACGTGAAGGCCACGCCAAAACCCATCGAGAGGTGGTCGAACAATTCCATGGTCGAGACTCGTGTGGTGCGCGCGGCTTCAGGTGGTGAGGAAACTGGGCCAGACGGGGAACTGCAGCTTGAGCGCCCAGACGAACGCGGCGTAGCTGCCCGCGGCCAGCACGGTGGCCAGCACGAAAACCTGCCGCGGCTTGAACTGGTCGCCGGCCAGGCTGGCGACGAAGGTCAGGCCGAAGATCGCCGCGATCAGCCCCATCGCCGGAACGCCGAAGCTGGGCAGGCCCGCCAGCAGCACGCCGAACAGCAGGTTGGCACCGATGATGAACACGATCTGCTTCCATGCCCAGCGGCCCACGGGCTCGCCGTCCTCGGTCTCGACGATGGTGGCCTTGAACATGATGACCGCGCCGATGAAGGCCAGCAGGATGCCCAGCAGCAGCGGGAAGTAGCCCGGCCCCATGCGGGCCGCATTGCCGACGTTGTAGTGGGTGGCGCCCCAGGCGAACGCCGTTCCCACCACCAGGTACAGCAGGCCCGCGAAAAAGTCCTTTTGACTTTTGATCTGCACGAAAGTCTCCAGCGGTCGAGAGGAAACGCCGATTGTGTGGTCCGCCCCCGCGCGCCCCGCTGTGGGTTACACCTACCTGACAACTGCGGGTTTTCACCGGCTCGGCCACGCGGGCCGGTCGGGCAGCGCGCGCTACTCCAGCGGTGGCGTGGTGGCGATCACCTCTTCCAGCGTGGTCACCCCTTCGGCCGCGCGCAGCGCACCGGCCAGGCGCAGCGGGCGCATGCCGTCCTTGACGGCCTGGCGGCGCAGGGAGTCGATCGACGGGTTGCCGTGGATCTGCTCCTTCAGCGGCTCGGTCACGGTCAGCAGCTCGTACAGGCCCATGCGGCCGCGGAACCCCGTCATGCGGCATTCGACGCACCCCACCGGCTTGTAGGCCCGGTAGCCGTTCAGCTTCCAGGGCCGGATCAGGTCGGCCAGCACCTGCGGGTCCGCCTCGCGGTCGCGCTGGCGGCACTGCTTGCACAGCGTGCGCACCAGCCGCTGTGCCAGCACGCCCAGCAGCGTCGCGTTGATCAGGTACGGCGGCACGCCCAGCTCCATCAAGCGCGTGACGGCGCTGGGCGCGTCGTTGGTGTGCAGGGTGGAAAACACCAGGTGGCCGGTCAGCGCCGCCTGCACCGCCATGTCGGCGGTGGCCAGGTCGCGGATCTCGCCGACCATGATCACGTCCGGGTCCTGGCGCATGAGCGCGCGCAGGCCTTCGGTGAAGTTGAAGTCGAGCTGTGGCTGCACCTGCGTCTGGTTGAAGGCGGGCTCGATCATCTCGATGGGGTCTTCCACCGTGGAGACGTTCACCTCCTCGGTGGCCACGCGTTTGAGCGTCGAGTACAGCGTGGTGGTCTTGCCCGAGCCGGTCGGGCCGGTGACGAGGATGATGCCGTGCGGGCGCTTGACCAGCTGCTCCCAGCGCGCCGCATCGTGCGGCGTGAAGCCCAGGGCGTCCAGGTCCTTGACCGCGTTGTCCGGGTCGAAGATGCGCATGACCATCTTCTCGCCGAACGCCGTGGGCAGCGTGGACAGGCGCATCTCGACCTCGTCGCCGCGCGGGTTGCGCGTCTTGATGCGCCCGTCCTGCGGGCGGCGGCGCTCCACCACGTCCATGCGCCCGAGCAGCTTGACGCGCGCCACCATGGCGTTGAGCACGCCCATGGGCATCTGGTAGACCGGGTGCAGCACGCCGTCGATGCGAAAGCGGATCACGCCCTGCTCGCGCCGCGGCTCCAGGTGGATGTCGCTGGCGCGCTGGTCGAAGGCGTACTGCCACAGCCAGTCGACCACGCGGATCACGCCCTGGTCGTTGGCGTCCAGCTGCTTGCCCGCGCGGCCCAGCTCCACCAGCTGCTCGAAGCTGCTGCCGGCCGCGCCGCCGCCGGCCTTCTGCGCCGCGCGCACCGAACGCGCGAGCGCGAAGAACTCGGCCGTGTAGCGCACCACGTCCTGGGGGTTGGCCATGACCCGGCGCACCGCCCGCTTGGCCTGGCGCTCCACCTCGGCGACCCAGTCGTCGATGAACGGCTCGGCGGTGGCCACCACCACCTCCTTGGCCGTGACCTGCACCGGCAGCACCCGGTGGCGCTCGGCGTAGCTGGCGCTCATGGCGTCCGCCACGCGGCCCACGTCCACGCGCAGCGGGTCGATGCGCAGGTACGGCAGGCCCGCGCGGCCGGCCACATACTCGGTCAGCAGCTCGACGTCGAGCGGCTTGCCGTCCGAGGCGCGCTGCATCGCCACCGCGCCCAGGCGCACCAGCGGGTGCTGGCTGCTTTCGGCATGCGCGCAGCGGGTGATCGTGCGCTGCGCCTCCTCGGCGGTGATGACGCCGTCCTTGCGCAGCCAGTCGACGATCTGGCGCCAGTGCAGCGGACCGGCGGGCAAGGCGCTGCCCTGTGCCGCCGGCAGGAGGTCAGGCGTACTGTCAGGTTCGGTCGCGGGGGTCATGCAGGCTCTCGGGCAGGAAAAAGTCAGACGGTGACCGGCTTGAACACCCGCAGCCACTTGGGCGCCGGCAGGTCCCAGCGGGCCTGCACCTGCTCGGCGCGCGCCAGCAGCTCGGCGCGCTTGGGGCGGGAGGGGGTGCGCTGCGCCAGCACCACGGTATTGCCTTCGCGCGTGGGCTTGAAGGCCCACAGCGCGTTCTCGCCAAAGGCCTCGGCCAGGCGCGCCAGGCTGCGTTCGTAGCTGGAGGCGCGGCCGAACAGGTTCACCGTCAGGCACCCGTCCTCGGTCAGCAGCGCCCGGCAGTCGGCGTAGAACTCGGCGCTGTCGAGCACGGGCGCGGCCGCCTCGTCGTCGTACAGGTCCACGGCAAGGAAGTCCACGGTGGCGGCCAGCTCGGGGCGGCGGATGTGCTGCGCTGCGTCGGCCAGCAGCACCGACAGGCGCGGGCCATCGGGCGGCAGCTTGAACCAGGCGCGGCACACCGCCACCACCTGCGGGTTCAGCTCGACGGCGGTGGTGCGCATGCGCAGCTTCTTGTGGCAGAACTTGGTGATCGCCCCGGCCCCCAGGCCGAGCTGCATGGCGTGGCGCCGGGACACGCCCTCGGGCGCCACGAACAGCAGCCAGGCCATCATGCGCTGCACGTATTCCAGCTCGATGATGAACGGATCGTCGATGCGCATGGACCCCTGGATCCAGGGCGTGCCCAGGTGCAGGTGGCGCACGTCGCCGTCGTCGGAGACGCTGACTTCGGGCAGTTCGGCGGTGGCGGGAGATTTCTTGCGGGTCAAGGGTGCGGTCCGGAGAAGCGATGCGCAAGGTTAACGGATCGCGACACTATTATTTTGATAGCTGTCAGCGCTTGCCCCATCAGCGCTGGAGGCCAAAAACACTTCAAATTCATGGCCCGAGCAGCGCCGACAGGCGCGGCAGGGCGGCGCAGGCGTTGGCGCGGCAGGCTTCGGCCAGCGCGCGGGCCGGCATGCCGCGCAGCTCGGCGATCACCGCGCCGATGCGCGGCAACTCGGCCGGCGTGTTGCGCGCCGGCGGCGTACCGGCCTCGCGCTCGGCCGCGGTGACGTAGAGCCAGTGCGGCGGAATGTCGGGCGCATCGGTTTCCAGCACCAGGGCGTCCAGCGGCAACTCGGCCGCCAGGCGACGGATGTTGTGGGCCCGCTCGAACGTCGCTGCCCCGCCGAACCCCAGCTTGAAGCCCAGCTCGATCAGCATGCGCGCCTGTTGCTCGCTGCCGTTGAAGGCATGCGCGATGCCGCCGCGCACGGGCAGCGCGCGCAGGCCCTTGAGCACCTGGTCCACCGAGCGGCGCGAGTGAACGATGACCGGCAGGTCGTGCCGGCGCGCCAGGCGCAACTGCTCGCGCCACAGGTGCTGCTGGCGCTCGTCGTCCAGCGTCTTGTCGAAATAGTCCAGTCCGATCTCGCCGATGGCCACCAGCCGCGGATCGTCCGCGCGCTGCGCCAGCAGGTCGGCCAGGGCCTGCAGGTCGTCGTCGCTGGCGCGGGGAGTGAACAGCGGGTGGATGCCCAGCGCATAGCTGTCGCCGTGGCGCTCGGCCAACTCGCGCACCGCGGCGAAGTTGGCACGCTCCACCGCGGGCAGCACACAGTGCGCCACGCCGGCCTGCGCGGCGCGCGTGCGCTCGGCATCTGCGTAGGCCGCGCCGCCATGGTGGATGAACTCGTCCAGGTGGCAGTGGGTATCGATCCAGACCGGCATGCCGGGCATCATGCCAGCGCGCTGCAAGAGGGTCCCGTCAGCGGACGCCGCAGCCGCAGGCCAGGGCGGCAGTGCGGCGCCACCGGTGGGTGGCCGTCAACCGCGGTAGCCGTCGTCTCCGGGGCAGGCGGCTCACCCGCCTACAGACCGGCTGCCGGGTGCCCAGCAGCATGCGTGCTCAACGGCCATTTCCGGCCCTTGAACCAACCCAGGAGTCGAACATGTCCACATCCCAGAACGGCACTCAAGGCAACCAAGGCGGCAACCAACAAGGCGGCGGCCAGGGCGGCAATCAGCAAGGCGGCCAAGGCGGCGGCCAGGGCGGTAGCCAGCAAGGCGGTCAAGGTGGCAACCAGCAAGGTGGCAACCAGCAGGGTGGCAACCAGCAGGGTGGCAACCAGCAGGGTGGCAACCAGCAGGGTGGCAACCAGCAGGGTGGCCAGCAGGGTGGCCAGCAAGGCGGACAAGGCATGCCGCACGACCGCAACCAACAAAAGTGACCTCGCGCCGCGGCGCACCGGGCCCTTCAGGGGCCTTTTTTTTGCCTCGACGGCACTGGACCGGGGCGCAGCCGCGGCCAACGCACCGACTGCAGCCCGCCGCAGTGCGGGCCGCGGCGTTTCACAGCATGTGGTTCAGGAAGGCCTGGGCGCGTTCGTGTCCGGGGTCGGCAAAGAACTCGCGCGCGGCGCGGGTGGCGAGCAGCTCGCCCTGGTCCATGAAGGCGACGGTGTTGGCCACCTCGCGCGCGAACCCCATCTCGTGCGTCACCACCAGCATCGTCATGCGCCCATCGGCCAGTTCGCGCATGGTGCGCAGCACCTCGCCGGTGAGTTCCGGGTCGAGCGCGGAGGTCGGCTCGTCGAACAGCATGACCTGGGGCTGCATGGCCAGCGCCCGGGCGATGGCCACGCGCTGCTTTTGCCCTCCCGACAGGCGTGCGGGATAGTTGTCGCGCTTGGGCAGCAGGCCCACCTTGGCCAGCAGCGCCTCGGCACGCTCGACCGCGGCGCTGCGCGCCAGCCCTTGCACCACCATCGGCGCTTCGATCAGGTTTTCCAGCACCGTGAGGTGCGGAAACAGGTTGAAGTGCTGGAACACCATGCCGGTCTTGGCGCAAATGGAGCGCAACTGCGGGTCGGGCACGTAGACGCACCGGCCCTGCCCGTCGGTCGTGGCGAGCGTGTCGCCGGCGATGGCGATGTGACCGCTGTCGATGGTCTCCAGGTGGTTCAGGCAGCGCAAGAAGGTGCTCTTGCCGGAGCCCGACGGGCCGATCAGCGCCACCACTTCGCCGCGGCGCACGGTGAGCGAGGCGCCGCGCAGCACTTCGTGGGCGCCGAAGCGCTTTCTCACCTCGCGCGCCTCGATCATCAGGGGCGCGGCGGCGTCACTGGTCGAACTTGGCATGGCGTTGCTCCAGGCGCTGGAAGCCCCAGGTCAGCACCAGCGTCATCACAAGATAGAACGCGGCGGCGACGATGAAAGGGGTGGTGGTGAAGTCGCGCTGCACGATGCCGCGCGCGGCGCGCAGCAGGTCGTTGAGCGCCAGCACGTAGATCAGCGAGGTGTCCTTGACCAGGGTGATGGTCTCGTTGCTCATGGGCGGCAGGATGGTGCGCACCATCTGCGGCAGCACGATGCGGCGCATGGTCTGCGGGTAGCCCATGCCCAGCACCTTGGCGGCCTCGTACTGGCCCCGATCCACCGACTGGATGCCAGCGCGGAAGATCTCGGCGAAGTAGGCGGCGTAGTTCAACGCAAAGGCCGCCACGGCTGCAGGAAAGTCCGGCAGGCGCACGCCCACCACCGGCACGAACGGCAGCGCGAAGTAGATGAACAGCATCTGCAGCATGAGCGGCGTGCCGCGCATCAGCCAGATGTAGCCATTCACCGCCGCCGACAGCGGCGCAAAACGCGACAGCCGCGCCAGCGCCAGCGCCAGCCCCAGCGGCACCGCCAGCACCAGCGTGATGGCGAACAGCTTGAGCGTGACCGCCGCGCCCTGCGCCAGCGGCGGCAAAAGGGAAAGAACGTAGTCCACGGAAATCAGGACGCTTCAGGCCGCGGCATGGCCCCTGTGCACGGGCACCACACCAGGGCCGCTACCTTCACCTGCCAGCACAAGCCGCAACCGCCACGACGGGCGCGCGCCAGGCCAGCGGACGCCGCGCCAGGGCCGCCCCGCCGCGCGGGCGTCGTCCCCCTTCCCGAATGGCGCAGCCATTCGAGAGAAAAGGGAAGTGGCGCAGCCGCTCGGCGGGTTGCACCGAAGTCATTTGATGATGTCCTTGCCAAACCACTGCTCGGCAATCTTGGCGGCAGCGCCATCCTGCTTCATGTCCGCCAGCGCCTTGTCCAGCTTCTGCTGCAGCTCGGTGTCTTCCTTGCGCACGCCCACACCGTAGTCTTCGGTGCCGAAGTGCTCCTCCAGCACGGCGTACTGGTCGGGCTTCTTGGCCACGTAGTAGCGGCCCACCACTTCGTCGACCACCACGGCTTCCAAGCGGCCGGTGGCCAGGTCCATCAGCGCGGTCACGTTGTCGCCGAAGGTCTTGAGCTCCTTGAGCGACTGGAACACGGCGTCTTCCTTCTTGACCGCGTCCACGGCGCTGGAGCCTTCCTGCGCACCGACGATCTTCCCGGCCAGGTCGGCCTTGGTCCGAACCGCCGAGCCGGCGGGCACCACGATGATCTGGTGGTTTTCCATGTAGGGCGCGGTGAAGGCGATGTTCTGCTTGCGTTCCTCGGTGATGGTCAGCCCGTTCCACAGCGCATCCACGCGCTTGCCGGCGAGCTCGGCTTCCTTGGCGCTCCAGTCGATCGGCTTGAACTCGACCTGCAGGCCCAGGCGCTGCGCCGCCTCGCGGGCCATGTCGATGTCAAAGCCCACCAGCTCGTTCTTGTCGTCGCGAAAGCCCATCGGCGGGAAGTTGTCGTCCAGGCCGACAACAATCTTGGTCACCGCGGCGGGCGCCGGCGCGGCGGCAGCGGGCGCAGCCGCCTCCTCCTTGGAACAACCGGCGAGCACGGCCCCAAGGGCCAACAGGGCGACAGCGGCAAACTTCTTCATGGGAGCAAAGCGTAAGAAAGGGAAGGAAAAACCGGGCCCGAAGGCCCGGGAAAACCCGCAATTGTCCCACCTTTGCAGCGCGGCGGCCGTGATGGCGCCCCGCCGCGCGGCGCGGACATCAGTCCACGCGCGCGCCCGAGGCCTTGACGATAGGCGCCCAGCCCTTGACTTCCGAATCGATGAAACGGCCAAACTCCTGCGGGCTGTTCTTCTCGGACATGGCGCCCAGCTTGGCATAAGCCTGCTGCACCGCGGGCTTGTCGAAGGCCGCGTTCATGGCCTTGTTCAGCCGGGCGACCACCTCGGGGGGCGTGCCCTTGGGCGCCAGCAGGCCGAACCAGGACGTCACGTCGAACGGGGCGATGCCGCTTTCTTCCATGGTCGGCACATCGGGCGCCGCCGGCGAGCGCGCGCGCGTGGTCACTGCCAGGGCACGCAGCTTGCCGGACTGCACATGCGGCCATGCCGAGGGCATGTTGTCGAACATGAAGTGCACCTGTCCGCCGATCAGGTCGGTAAGCGCCGGGGCGCTGCCCTTGTAGGGTACGTGCTGGGTGGTCAGCCCGGTGCGCACCTTGAACATCTCGCCGGCCATGTGAATCGACGTGCCGCTGCCCGAGGACGCATACGACGCGGTGTCGGCATGGGCCCGCGCCCAGGCGACGAGCTCGGGCACGGTCTTGGCCGGCACGCTCGGATGCACGACCAGGATGTTGGGCACCTTGGCGCCCAGGGCGACGGGCTCGAAGTCGCGCATCAGGTCGAACTTCACGTTCGGGTACAGCGTCTGGTTGATGGTGCTGGTCACCGCGACGAACAGCAGCGTGTAGCCGTCCGGCGGGGCCTGGCGCACCAGGTCGGTGGCGATGTTGCTGCCACCACCCGGCCGGTTGTCGACGACGAAGGACTGCCCGAGCGATTCGGTCAGTTCCTGGGCCATCAGCCGGGCGACGATGTCGGTGGTGCCACCTGCGGAAAAGCCGACGACGATGCGCACCGGCTTGGTCGGCCAGGCCGCCTCGGCCTGCACGCCGGGAGCGGCTCCGGCCAGCACGGCGGCGGCCAGCGCCTGCGCCAGAACCGCGCGGCGCGAAATGAAAGCGTTGTCACGCATGGGGAATGCCTCCTGAAGAATGCAGGCGCCGCAGCTGGGGAGCCGGGCGCCGTGCAAACACTGTAGGGCGCGCGCCAGCGCTCCGGACGCGGGCTTTCCCGCATGCCTGGCTGGCGGTGCAAGACGGCGGCGCGGTCAGCGCGGCAGGCGCGTGTGTCCCATGAGGAAGGCATCCACCGCGCGCGCCGCCTGGCGTCCCTCGCGGATCGCCCACACCACCAGCGACTGCCCGCGGCGCATGTCGCCCGCGGCGAAGACCTTGGCCACCCCGGTGGCGTAGCCGCCCACCGCATCGGTGCCGGCGCGCGCGTTGCCGCGCGCATCGCGCGGCACGCCGAACGCCTCGAGCACGCTCGCCGCGGGGCTGGCAAACCCCATGGCCAGCAGCACCAGGTCGGCGCGCCAGGTCTGCTCGCTGCCCGGCACTTCCACCAGTTTGCCGCCGTCCGGCCACAGGCGGACGGTCTGCACGCCAGTGACACGGCCGCGTTCGCCGGTGAAGGCGCGGGTGGCGATGGCGAATTCGCGCTCGCAGCCCTCCTCGTGGCTGGAGCTGGTCCGCAGCTTGAGCGGCCAGTAGGGCCAGACCAGGGGCTTGTCCTCCCCGGCCGGCGGCATCGGCATCAGCTCGAACTGGGTCACGCTGGCGGCGCCCTGGCGCAGGCTGGTACCGACGCAGTCGCTGCCGGTGTCGCCGCCGCCGATCACGATGACGTGCCGGCCCTCCGCCCGCAGGGGGTTGCGCAGTCGGTCGCCGGCGTTGGCCTTGTTTTGCTGCGGCAGGAACTCCATGGCGAAGTGCACGCCCTTGAGGTCGCGTCCCGGCACGGGCAGGTCGCGCGAGACCTCGGAGCCGCCGGCGAGCAGCACGGCATCGAAGTCGCCGGCGAGCTGCGCCGGGCTGAGGGTTTCGCGGGCCCCGTTGGTGATGGGCGCCTGCGCGCCGAGGCCGTCAGGCCCGGCCACCAGCACGCCGGTGCGAAAGGTGACCCCCTCGGCTTGCATCTGCTCCACACGCCGGTCGATGTGCGATTTTTCCAGCTTGAAGTCCGGAATGCCGTAGCGCAGCAGTCCGCCCACGCGGTCGTTCTTTTCGAACACCGTCACCGCGTGCCCGGCGCGGGCGAGTTGCTGCGCCGCCGCCAACCCCGCAGGTCCCGAACCCACCACCGCGACCCGCTTGCCGCTGGAATGGCTTGGCGGCTGGGGCCGCACCCAGCCTTCCGCCCAGGCGCGGTCGATGATGGCGTGTTCGATGCTCTTGATGCCGACCGGCGCGTCCTGCAAATTCAGCGTGCACGCGGCTTCGCACGGCGCCGGGCAGACGCGCCCGGTGAACTCGGGGAAATTGTTGGTGCTGTGCAGCACGGCAAGGGCGCTGGCCCAGTCCTGCCGGTACACCAGGTCGTTGAAGTCCGGGATGATGTTGTTCACCGGGCAGCCGCTGTTGCAAAACGGCGTGCCGCAGTCCATGCAGCGCGCGGCCTGCACCTGCGCCTGGCCGTCGTCCAGCGCGATGACGAACTCGCGGTAGTGCTTGACGCGCTCGGCGACGGGCGTGTGGCCCTCTTCGATGCGGTCGTATTCCAGAAAGCCGGTGGTCTTTCCCATGGTGTGTGTCCTGGCGGTGTGGGGCTTTGGTGGGGAGCGATGACGCGTTGCCTCAGGCCGCGGCCGTCGCTGCCGGCGCTTCCATTTCAGGAGCTGCCACCGCAGGCGTGGTGCCGTCTTCGAGCAGTTTTCGCTCGTGCATCTCGGCCAGCGCGCGCTGGTACTCGTGGGGCACGACCTTGACGAAGCGGCTGCGCGCATCGGCCCAGTGGTCCAGCAGTTCGCGCGCGCGGCGGCTGCCGGTCCAGCGGCTGTGCTGCTCCAGCAGGCTTTTCAGCTGCTCCTCGTCGGTCTGGCCGCGGTGCCAGTGGCCCTGCGGGGCTGTGGCACGCTGCTCGTCGGCGGGCTGGACGCGCTCGAGCTGCACCATGGCGCGGTTGCAGCGCGTCTCGAATTGCCCGTCCTCGTTGTACACATAGGCCACGCCGCCGCTCATGCCGGCGGCGAAGTTGCGCCCGGTGCGGCCCAGCACCACCACGGTGCCGCCGGTCATGTACTCGCAGCCGTGGTCGCCCACACCCTCGACCACTGCGACAGCGCCCGACAGGCGCACCGCGAAGCGCTCGCCGGCCACGCCGGACAAGAACGCCTCGCCGCTGGTGGCGCCGAACAGCACCGTGTTGCCGACGATGGTGTTGGCCG
>DAMCAL010000084.1:0-11825 GCA_032059585.1 Burkholderiaceae bacterium | reverse complement strand
CTGGCGCTGTACTTCCCGGCTCCGCACAGCTACACCGGCGAGGACGTGCTGGAGCTGCAGGCGCACGGCGGCCCGGTGGTGCTGCAGCTGCTGCTGGCGCGCTGCCTGCAGGTCGCGGCGGGCGGCGCTCTGCCCGGCCTGCGCCTGGCCGAGCCGGGCGAGTTCACCGAGCGGGCGTTCCTCAACGACAAGCTGGACCTGGCGCAGGCCGAGGCCATCGCCGACCTGATCGACGCCAGCACCGAGGCCGCCGCGCGCAGCGCCAGCCGCTCGCTGGCGGGCACCTTCTCGCGCGAGATCCACGGCCTGTGCGACGCGCTGGTGCACCTGCGCATGCTGGTCGAGGCGACGCTGGACTTTCCGGAGGAGGAAATCGACTTCCTGCGCCAGGCCGATGCCGCGGGCCAGCTCGCGGCGCTGCAGCAGTTGCTGGCGGGCGTGCTGCAGCGTGCCACCCAGGGGGCGCTGCTGCGCGAGGGCATCAAGGTGGTGATCGCCGGCCAGCCCAACGCCGGCAAGAGCTCCTTGCTGAACGCGCTGGCGGGCGCAGAACTGGCCATCGTCACGGCGATCCCCGGCACCACCCGAGACAAGGTGCAGCAGACCATCCAGATCGAGGGCGTGCCGCTGCACGTGGTGGACACGGCCGGCTTGCGCGAGTCCACCGACGAGGTCGAGCGCATCGGCATCGAGCGCGCCTGGGAAGAGATCGCGGGCGCCGATGCGGTGCTGTTCCTGCACGACCTGACCCGCTGCGGCGAACCCGGCTACGCGGCCGAGGACGCGCGCATCGCCGCCACGCTGGCGCGCCAGCTGGCGGGCGGCGTGCCGGTGGTCGATGTCTGGAACAAGAGCGATGCGGCGGCTGCGTCCGGGCCCGGCTTGCCAGGCGCGGGCGATGCGGCGGGTTCGGTGCGCATCTCGGCCCACACCGGCGAGGGACTGGACGCGCTGCGCCGCCTGCTGCTGCAGACCGCTGGCGTGCAGGCCGTGCCCGAAGGGGTCTACATCGCGCGCGAACGCCACCTGCAGGCCCTGCGCGCGGCCGACGACCACCTGGTGCAGGCCGCGGCGCAGCTGCACCACACCGCGCCGGCGCTGGACCTGCTGGCCGAAGAGCTGCGGCTGGCGCAGAACGCGCTGAACGCCATCACCGGCGAGTTCGGCGCCGACGACCTGCTGGGCGTGATCTTCTCGCGCTTTTGCATCGGCAAGTGAGCCGTGAAACGTTTAGGGTAACCACTGGTAAAGGATGCTTGTGCGTGTGCCAGCGCCCGGTTACCTTCGCGGGCTGATGATCGACACGCCCAACCCCTCTTCTCCGGCCAAGGCCGACCTGCGCGGGTTGATTGCCGCCATCAGCCAGGCCACATCCGACGACAGCATGAACAACCTGCTCAGCAGCGAGCAGTGGGAGCTGCTGGCCGCCTACCTGCTGCCCGTGCAGCTCGCAGCCGGCCAGGTGCTGTTCGCCCAGGGCACGAACGACCGCACCCTGTACTTCATCGAAAGCGGCTCGCTGAGCGTGCACTTCCAGGACGCCAAGCAGCGCCTGCGCTTGGCCATCGTCGGGCCCGGCTCGATCGTCGGCGAGGGGGCGTTCTTCTCGCACCGGCCGCGCAGCGCCACGGTGCAGGCGGGCGTGCCGACACGGCTGTGGAGCCTGTCGGCGCTGCGCCACGCCGAACTGGCCAACCGCCAGCCTGCCGTCGCGCTGCAGGTGGCCATGGCCGCCGGCGCCGTGCTGGCCAAGCGCCTGGGCGACCGCCGCCGCCGGGTCGCGGCCACCTGAGGCCCTTGCATCGCAGTGGCTGCCCGGTCCATCGCAACGCTGCCGCGTAACAGTGCATGACACGTCCCGGCAGTCCTGGCACTACACTTGGATGCGCCCTTTTTTCCACTTCCCGGTCCCGCGCTGACTTCGAGCACGCCATGTCCCTGTTGAGCTGGCTCTTTCCCAAGGCACCCCCGGCAGCCGCCCGGCCGCCCGCTGCGTCTGCCGACAAGGCGCAGCCGTCCGCCCGCCCGGGGCCGCCCGCGGGCGCCGGCGGCGCGGTGCGCAGCGACGAGCGCATGCAGCGGCGCGAACAGCTCTACGCCGTGGTGCGCGACGTGATGGTGCGCGCCGGGGTGCTCTCGGCCGGCTACAAGTTCAAGGTGCTGTCGCTGGACCCGCGCGGCGCGCAGTTCCTCGTGATGGTCGACATGGCGCCGGAATATGCAGGCGAGCCCATGCTGGGCATCGACACCGAGGCGCTGATCGTGCAGACCGCCAAGGCGCGCTGCGACATCGCCGTGACCGCCGTCTACTGGCGCGTCAACACCCAGCTCGGCGCGCAGCTGCCCCTGCGCAGCGCGGCCACGGCTGCGGCCGGGGCGTCGTCGGCGTCGCCCATCGTCGCGCCGACGCGTCCCGCAGAAGCGGCGCACCCGGCGCCGACCGCCATGCCGCCGCGCGCGGCGGCCCTGGGCGAGGTGACGTCCCGGCCGGCGCCCCTGGTGCCGCCTGCACGCGCGTCCGCCCGCTTCGAGCCCATCGAGGCCGACGAGGTGGCCGCCTTCAAGCAGGCGCTGGCCAGCGCCGCGGCGGCGCGCCCGGCCGCGCCGGTGGCTGCCGACCTGGGCGTGGCCACGCGCAGCGGCCCGCTGCTGCCGCCTTCCACGGGTTTCGAGGACACGCTGGTGCCGGGGCAGGACAGCCGCAAGGCCGACCTGAGCGCCACCCAGTACGGCGACCTGTAGGCCGCGCCGCGGCGCGCCGGCGCCCTGCCGTGCCCGTCAGTGGCCGGCGAAGTCCACCAGCGTGTGCAGCGCCAGTCTGCTGCCGCGCAGGCGCGCCGAGCCGCCCAGCTCGGGCAGGTCCACGATGGCGGCGCCTTCCATGACCTGCGCGCCCAGCTTTTCCAGCAGCCGCTTGCCGGCCATCATGGTGCCGCCGGTGGCGATCAGGTCGTCCACCAGCAGCACGCGGTCGCCTTCGCGCACCGCATCGGCATGCAGCTCGACCGTGGCGCTGCCGTATTCGAGCTCGTAGGTTTCCTCGACCGTCGTGAAGGGCAGCTTGCCCTTCTTGCGGATCGGCACGAAGCCCACGTTCAGCTCGTACGCCACCACCGCACCGATGATGAAGCCGCGCGCGTCCAGGCCGGCCACCACGTCCGGGCGGCGCTCAGGCTCCATGTAGCGGTGCACGAAGGCGTCGATCATCACGCGAAACACCCTGGGGTTTTGCAGCAGCGGCGTGATGTCGCGAAACTGCACGCCGGGCGCCGGCCAGTCGGCCACGGTGCGGATGTGCTGGCGCAGGTACTCGTTGACGCTCAGGTCGTGCATGGGAATTGGGGCAAGGGAAAAAGAAGGACAGGCAGAGGCGGGCCGCGCAGCGCAGGCGCACCGGGGCCCGCCAGTGTAAGGAATCGCGTGCGCCTTTCAACCGCGCAGCAGTTGGTCTTCGGCCAGCGCGAGCGCCGTCGGGTGCCCGCAGACCACCAGCGTGTCGCCGGCCGCCAGCGGCAGCGCACTGTCCGCGGCGGCGATGTGGCCCGCGGCGGTGCGCACACTCACCAGCCGCACCCCGATGGGGCCTAGCGCCAGGTCGGCCGGTGCGCGGCCCAGCACGGCCGCGCCCTCGGGCAGCGTCACCGAGGCCAGCCGCTCCTGGTCGCGTTCGGCCAGGGTGTCGTCGTCGGCGCCGTGGAAGTAGCCGCGCAGCAGGCCATAGCGCGCATCGCGCTGGTCGCGCACCAGGCGCAGCACGCGCCGCATCGGCACGCCCAGCAGCGCCAGCGCGTGGTTGGCCAGCATCAGCGAGCCCTCGATGGCCTCGGGCACCACGGCAGTGGCGCCAGCGGCCTGAAGCTGGTCCAGGTGCGTGTCGTCCTGCGTGCGCACCACCACCGGCACGTGCGGCGCGTGCTCGCGCGCATTGGCCAGCACTTTCAGTGCCGCCGACGTGTCCAGGTACGTGATGACCACCGCAGCGGCGCGCGCCAGCCCGGCCGCCATCAGCGCCTGCAGCCGCGTGGCGTCCCCGAACACCACCGAGTTGCCGGCCGCCGCCGCCTGGCGCACGCGGTCGGGGTCCAGGTCCAGCGCCATGTAGCCGATGCCTTCGCGCTCGAGCATGCGCGCCAGGTTCTGGCCGCTGCGGCCATAGCCGCAGATCAGCACGTGGCCGCTGGCATTGATGGCCTGGCGCGCGATGGAGGTGACCTGCAGTGACTGCTGCAGCCAGTCGCTGGCCACGAGTTTCATGACGATGCGGTTGCTGTGCTGCACCAGGAACGGCGTGGCCAGCATCGACAACACCATGGCGGCCAGCACCGGGTTCATGAGGGCCGGCTCCACCAGCGCATGCACCTGCATCAGGCTCAGCAGCACGAAGCCGAATTCGCCGGCCTGGGCCGCGAACAGCGCGGCGCGCAGCGAAACCCCGGCCGTGGCCCCTTGCGCCCGCGCCAGCGCCACGATGATCGCCATCTTGATCGACAGCGGACCGAGCAGCAGCACCAGCACCAGGGCCCAGTGCTCCAGCAGGATGTGCCAGTCCAGCATCATGCCCACCGTGATGAAGAACAGCCCCAGCAGCACGTCGTGGAACGGGCGGATGTCGATGCCCACCTGGTGCCGGTACTGGGTTTCGGACACCAGCACCCCGGCGATGAACGCCCCCAGCGCCAGCGACAGGCCGGCCTGCTCGGTCAGCCACGCCAGCCCGAGGGTGACCAGCAGCAGGTTCAGCATGAACAGCTCGTCGCTCTTGCGCCGTGCCACCAGCGTCAGCCACCAGCGCATGGCGCGCTGGCCGCCCACCAGCAGCACGGCGACCAGCACCGCCGCCTTGAGCAGGGCCAGGCCGAGCGCCAGCAGCAGGCGGTCGGGCGACGAGCCGAGCGCCGGGATGAGCACCAGCAGCGGCACCACCGCCAGATCCTGGAACAGCAAGATGCCCAGCACCCGCTGGCCGTGCTCGCTCTCCAGCTCGGCCCGCTCGGCCAGCAGCTTCACGACGATGGCGGTGCTGCTCATGGCCAGCGTGCCGCCCAGCGCCAGCGCCGACTGCCAGCCCATCTGCCACACCCCGCCGAACAGGTGCGAGGCCAGGAGCAACGCGCCCGTGAACACGGCCATGGACACCGCCACCTGCGCCAGCCCCAGGCCGAACACGTGCCGGCGCATCGCGCGCAGCTTGGGCAGGTTGAATTCCAGGCCGATGGTGAACATCAGGAACACCACCCCGAATTCCCCGAGGTGGCGCACGCCTTCGGAGTTGCGCGTCAGCGCCAGCGCGTGCGGCCCGATCAGGATGCCGGCGGCCAGGTAGCCCATCATCGGCGGCAGGCGCAGGCTGCGGCAGACCACCACGCCGAGCACGGCGGCCAGCAGGTACAGCAGCGTCAGCGCCAGGGAGGACATGCTCGATCGTAAACCCAGCCGTGCGCAGGCCGGCCGATAGAATCGCTGCCATGCCCGATGCCAATGCCGACGCCGCCCACCAGCCGCTTGCCTCCGACCGGATCCTGCACCTGGCACGCGAAACGCTGGAGATCGAAGCGCAGGCGCTGCACGGCGTGGCCGCGCGGCTGGGCCCCTCCTTCGTGCAGGCCGTGCAGCACATGCGGGCCACCGCCGGGCGGGTGATCGTCATGGGCATGGGCAAGAGCGGCCACGTCGGGCGCAAGATCGCCGCCACGCTGGCCTCCACCGGCACGCCGGCCTTCTTCGTGCACCCTGCCGAGGCCAGCCACGGCGACTTGGGCATGGTCGCCTCGGGCGACCTGGTGCTGGCGCTGTCCAACAGCGGCGAGAGCAGCGAGCTGAACGTGCTGCTGCCACTGCTCAAGCGGCAGGGCGTGCCGCTGCTGGCGCTGACCGGCGCAGCCCATTCCACTCTCGCGCGCCACGCCGACGTGGTGCTGGACTGCGGTGTCGAGCGCGAGGCCTGCCCGCTGAACCTGGCGCCCACGGCCAGCACCACGGCGCAACTGGCGCTGGGCGATGCGCTGGCGGTGGCGCTGCTGGACGCGCGCGGCTTCCGTCCCGAGGACTTCGCCCGCTCGCACCCCGGCGGCGCGCTGGGCCGGCGGCTGCTCACGCACGTGCGCGACGTCATGCGCACCGGCGCCGACGTGCCGCGCGTGGCGCCCGATGCGCCGTTCAGCGCGCTGATGCGCGAAATGAGCGCCAAGGGGGTCGGTGCGGCCGCCATCGTCGGCGAGGACGGCCGCGTGCTGGGCATCTTCACCGATGGCGACCTGCGCCGGCGCATCGAACAGGGCGCCGACCTGCGCACGCTGCAGGCGCGTGATGCCATGCACTCCACGCCGCGCACCATCGCCGCCGATGCGCTGGCCGCCGACGCAGCGCGCGCCATGGAACGCCATGCCATCACCAGCGTGCTGGTGACGGACGCGCAGGACCTGCTGGTGGGCATCGTGCACATCGGCGACCTGATGCGCGCGAAGGTCATCTGAGCCATGCCCGGGTTGCCGCCCCTGGATGCACTGGAGCCGGTGCTGCGCTTTGCGCCCGAGCTGCTGCTGCGCGCGCAGCCCGTGCGCGTGGCCTTCTTCGACGTCGACGGTGTGCTGACCGACGGCGGGCTGTATTTCTCCGGCGAAGGGGAAGTGCTCAAGCGCTTTCACACGCTGGACGGCCACGGCCTGAAGCTGCTGCAGGCCGGCGGCATCACGCCGGCGGTGGTCACCGGGCGCGACTCGCCGGCACTGCGCACCCGCCTGAAGGCGCTCGGTGTGGTGCATGCGCGCTTCGGCACCGAGGACAAGGGACCGGCGGCCGCGGCCATCCTCGCCGAACTGGGGCTGTCCTGGCACCAGGCGGCGGCCATGGGCGACGACTGGCCCGACCTGGCCATGATGCGCCGGGCCGCGCTGGCCTGTGCGCCCGGCCAGGCACACGCCGAGGTGCGCGCGCTGGCGCACCACGTCACCGTGGCGCCGGCAGGGCAGGGCGCTGCGCGCGAGTTGTGCGACCTGCTGCTGACAGCCAGCGGGCGCTACGCGGGGCTGCTGGCCCGCCATAGCGCATGACGCGCAGCGGCGCCAGGGCCGCGCGGCCCACGCTGCCGTTGCGCCGGGCCTGGGAGCGGGCATCGCTGTACCTGCCCGTGCTGCTGCTCGGCCTGCTGGCGCTGGCCACGTGGTGGCTGGTGCGCAACGCCCCGCACCCCGAGCAGCCGCAGGGCCCGCAGGCGCCGCGCCACGAGCCCGACTACTACATGCGCGACTTTTCGGTGAAAAGCTTCGAGGCGGAAGGCCGCCTGGGCAGCGAGCTGCGCGGCACCAGGCTGCTGCATTTTCCGGACACCGACACGCTGGAGATCGAACAGCCGCGCATGCGCTCGGTGACCGAGGACGGCCGCGTGGTCACGGCGCGCGCGCAGCGCGCCCTGAGCAATGCCGACGGATCGGAAGTCCAGCTCTTCGGCCAGGCCAGCGTGGTGCGCGAGCCGCTGGCGCAGCCGGGCGGCGTGCCCACGCCGCGCCTGGAATTTGCGGGTGAGTTCCTGCACGCCTGGACGCGCGAAGAGCGGGTGCGCTCGGACCAGCCCGTGACCCTGCGCCGCGGGGGCGATACCTTCACCGCCGATCGCCTGGAATACGACCATGCGGCCCAGGTGCTGGAGCTGCACGGGCACGTGCGCGGCAGCCTGGCGGCGCCGCCGCCCCGCTAGGGCCCGCCCATGGACCGCCGCCCCCTGGCCTTCATCACCGGCGCCTCCAGCGGCATCGGCCAGGCGCTGGCGTTGCGCTACCTGCGCAGCGGCTGGCGCGTGGCCCTGGCCGCACGCCGGGGTGATGTGATGCGCAACTGGCTGGGCGCCAGCGGCATGCCCGGCAACAGCTATGAGCTCTACAGCTGCGACGTGTCCGACCCGGACAGCATCATCGCCGCCGCCCGCGCCTGCCTGGCGCGCCAGGGACTGCCCGATGTGGTGGTGGCCAATGCCGGCATCAGCGTCGGCATGGACACGGCCGAGCGGGCCGACCTGGACACGATGGCGCGCACCTTCGCCACCAACAACCTGGGGCTGGCCGCGACGTTCCACCCGTTCGTCGGGCCCATGCGGGCACGGGGCAGCGGCCGCCTGGTGGGGATCGCCAGCGTCGCCGGCATCCGCGGCCTGCCGGGCCATGGGGCCTACTGCGCCAGCAAGGCGGCCGTCATCAATTACTGCGAAAGCCTGCGCGGCGAGTTGCGTGGCAGCGGCGTGCGGGTGGTCACCATCAGCCCGGGCTATGTGGACACGCCGCTGACGCAGCAAAACCGCTACGCCATGCCGTTCCTGCTGGATGCGGACGCCTTTGCCGAGCGCGCCTGCCGCGCCATCGAGCGGGGGGCGAGCTACCGCGTCATCCCGTGGCAGATGGGCGTGGTGGCGAAGCTGCTGCGCGTGCTGCCGAACGCGCTGTTCGACCGGCTGCTCGCAGGCCGGCCGCGCAAGCACCGCTCGGGTCAGGGCGGCCTGGGCTGAGAGCCGCCGGCAAAACCGGACGATGCAAAAGCAAAAGGCTCCGGAAGGAGCCTTTTGTCATGCAGTGTCAAAACCGCGGGCCGCACGCCAGCAAGTGGCAGGCGAATGCGGATGCGGTTTGCGTGTGTCTGTCAGTAGCCGCCGCCGTAGCCGCCGCCGCTGCGACCGCCACCGCTGCTGCTGCCGCCGCCACCGCTGCGGCCACCGCCGCCGTAAGGGCTGCGGAAACCGCCTTCGCTGCGGCCGCCGCCGCCACCACCACCGCCGTAGCCGCCGCCACCGCTGCGGCCACCGCCGCCACCGTAGTTGCCGCCACCACCACCGCCACCGCCGTAGCCACCACCGCCGCCGTAGCCGCCGCCACCGCCTGCGTAGCCACCACCGCCGCCACCGCTGCGCGGGGGACGGGGCTCCATGGGACGCGCCTCATTGACGACGATGCTGCGGCCGCCGAGCGACTGGCCGTTCATGCCGTTGATGGCTTCCTGGGCCTCGGCATCGCTGCCCATTTCGACAAAACCGAAACCTTTGGATCGGCCGGTGTCGCGCTCCATCATGACCTTGGCGCTGGTAACAGCGCCGAACTGGCCGAAGGCCTGCTCCAGGTCCTGGTCGCGCACCGAATAGGGCAGATTGCCGACGTACAGTTTGTTGCCCATCAGGGACTCCTCAAAAACAAATGAATTCAGCGACGGAGTCCCGAACCCGCAGCCAGTGAATCACAAAGACGCCCTATGCGCGAAAACTGACGGATCACCGCAACCTCGGCAGGGAGCAAAAAGCCCCTGCTGGTTCATTATGGAGCACAAACTGCCGGGCTTTACAACCGTTTTTCGCGAGATTCGCGACCGACTTGTCGCAGTGTGCAACCTAGGCATAAACCGTGGCGGCGTCGCTACAATTCGTACCGGTTTCCGACCGCTGAACGCGCTTTCCACGTGCGCTTCCCTCTCCGGCCTGCCCGAGCGCCGGAACCTTTTTGACAACCTGCCTGCCAGCGATTTTTCATGGACGCGTTCGCCATCTCCACCGCCGTTGTCGCCTTGGCGGAAATGGGCGACAAGACACAGCTGCTGGCGTTGGTGCTGGCGTCGCGCTACCAGCGGCCGTGGCCGATCGTCTGGGGCATCCTGGTGGCGACGCTGGCGAACCACCTGCTCGCCGGCGCGCTGGGCGCCTGGGTGACCACCTGGCTCGGGCCCGGGGGGCTGCGCTGGGCGCTGGGTCTGTCGTTCGTCGCCATGGCCGGCTGGATGCTGATTCCCGACCGGCTGGACGACGGCCAGGTGCCGCGCGGCGCGGCGACGCGCCTGGGTGTGTTCGGCGCCACCACGCTGGCGTTCTTCCTGGCCGAGATGGGCGACAAGACGCAGGTGGCCACCGTGGTGCTGGCCGCGCAGTACGCCAGCTACGGGGCCGTGGTCGCCGGCACCACCCTCGGCATGATGCTGGCCAACGCGCCCGTGGTCTGGCTGGGCGAGCGCATCACGCGGCGTGTGCCGATCAAGGTGGTGCACGGCGTGTCCGCGCTGATCTTTCTGGTGCTGGGCCTGTGGGCGCTTGCCGGGCCTGCTTTGGCATAATGCACGCCAGACGCGCCGATTTGCACCGCTTGCGGGCGCTTTATAAATCCTGCTAAAGACGTGACCGATCGCACGCATGCAATCCGACCCGGCCCGTTTTTAGCGTGAGCCGGGTTTTTTGTTGATTGCCATGTCGTTCATCGCCACACCGCAGTCCATGCATTTCGCCGAGCCACTGGCGCTCGCCTCGGGTGCCTCGATCCGCGCCTACGACCTGGCCTTCGAGACCTACGGCCAGTTGAACGCCGCACGCGACAACGCCGTCCTGGTGTGCCACGCGCTCAACGCCTCGCACCATGTGGCCGGCCACTACGCCGGCGAGCCCAAGAGCGAAGGCTGGTGGGACAACATGATCGGGCCGGGCAAGAGCGTGGACACCGACCGCTTCTTCGTCATCGGCATCAACAACCTGGGATCGTGCTTCGGCTCCACCGGCCCGATGCACCGGCACCCGGACACGGGCGAGGTCTACGGCGCCGACTTTCCGGTCGTCACCGTCGAGGACTGGGTCAACGCCCAGGCCCGGCTGCTGGATGCGCTGGGCATCACGCAGCTGGCCGCCGTCATGGGCGGCAGCCTCGGCGGCATGCAGGCCTTGAGCTGGGCGCTGCAGTACCCCGAGCGCGTGCGCCACGCGGTGGTGGTGGCCAGCGCCCCCAACCTGACGGCCGAGAACATCGCCTTCAACGAGGTGGCGCGCCGCGCCATCGTGACCGACCCGGATTTCCACGGTGGCCACTTCTACCGGCACGGCGTGGTGCCGAAGCGCGGCCTGCGCATCGCCCGCATGATCGGCCACATCACGTACCTGTCGGACGACGTGATGAATGCCAAGTTCGGCCGCGAGCTGCGCAACGCCGTGGCGGGCGGCGACTACCAGTACAGCACGCAAGACATCGAGTTCCAGATCGAGAGCTACCTGCGCTACCAGGGCGACAAGTTCAGCGACTATTTCGACGCCAACACCTATTTGCTCATCACCCGCGCGCTCGACTACTTCGACCCCGCGCGCCACCACGGTGGCCGCCTGGCCCGGGCGCTGGCCGCCGCCCGGGCGAAATTTCTGCTGGTGAGCTTTTCCACCGACTGGCGCTTCGCCCCGGCGCGCAGCCGCGAGATCGTGCAGGCGCTGCTGGACAACCGCCGCGACGTCGCTTACGCCGAGATCGACGCGCCGCACGGGCACGACGCCTTCTTGCTGGACGACGCGCGCTACCTGGGCGTGGTGCGCGCCTACTTCGACAACGTGGCCCAGGAGACAACGGCATGAGCGACCGCGCCACCATGGAAGCCATCGCGCGGCTGGTGCCGGACGGCAGTCGCGTGCTCGACTTAGGCTGCGGCGACGGCGCCCTGCTGAAGCTGTTGCAGCGCACGCGCGGCTGCAGCGGCTACGGCGTGGAGATCGCCGACGCCAACGTGCTGGCCTGCGTGCGCCGCGGCGTGAACGTGGTGCAGCTGAACCTGGACGAGGGGCTGGCGATGTTCCAGGACGACAGCTTCGACGTGGTGCTGCAGATCGACACGCTGCAGCACCTGCGCAACGCCGAGGTCATGCTGCGCGAGACCGCGCGTGTGGGCCGCAGCGCCATCGTCGCGTTCCCCAACTTCGCGCACTGGCCCAACCGCCTGTCGATCCTGCGCGGGCGCATGCCGGTCACGCGCCGGCTGCCCTACCAGTGGTACGACACGCCCAACATCCGCGTGGGCACCTTCAAGGACTTCGAGGTGCTGGCGCACAAGAACCG
>DAMCAL010000083.1:0-11839 GCA_032059585.1 Burkholderiaceae bacterium | reverse complement strand
TCAAGATGGTCGGCTGCCTGATGATGCTCTACGGCTCGCACCCGCTGCTGGCCTATGCGGTGGTGGGGCTGGGCGCGGCCGCGTACTCGCCGGCCAAGTACGGCATCCTGACCGAACTGCTGCCCGCTTCGCAACTGGTGCAGGCCAACGGCTGGATCGAGGGGCTGACCATCGCCTCCATCATTTTGGGCGTGCTGCTGGGTGGGCAGCTGGTCGCGCCGCACCTGTCGGGCGTCATGCTGGCCTGGGACTTTCCGCTGGTCGACTTCGGCATCGAGCGGCCCGCCGAGGCGGCCATCCTGGCGCTGGTGCCGGTGTACGGCCTGGCGGCCTGGTTCAACCTGCGCATTCCGCGCACGGGCGTGGAGATGCGGGCCATGCCGCACAACCCGCTGGCGCTGCTGCCCGACTTCTGGACCTGCAACAGCCGGCTGTGGCGCGACCGGCTCGGGCAGATCTCGCTGTCCACCACCACGCTGTTCTGGGGCGTGTCGGGCAACCTGCGCTACATCGTGCTGGCCTGGAGCGCCGCCGCCCTGGGCTATGGCGTCACGCAGGCGTCGGCGCTGGTCGGGGTGGTGGCCATCGGCACCGCCGTGGGGGCGGTGCTGGCGTCCATGCGCATGCGCCTGGACACGGCCACGCGCGTCATCCCGCTGGGCATCGCCATGGGCGTGTTCGTGATGCTGATGAACGTGATCGACAGCATCTGGCTGGCCATCCCGTTCCTGATCATCCTGGGCGGCCTGGGCGGCTTTCTGGTGGTGCCGATGAACGCGCTCTTGCAGCACCGCGGCCACAACCTGATGGGCGCGGGCCGCTCCATCGCCGTGCAGAACTTCAACGAACAGGCGGCCATCCTGGGCATGGGCGCCTTCTACAGCCTGTCCACCAAGCTCGGGCTGTCGGCGTTCGGGGCGATTTCCATCTTCGGCCTGCTGGTGGCCGTGGTCATGTGGCTGATCGGCCGCTGGCACCGCCACAACACGCGGCGCCACGCCCAGGAGATGGACCAGCTGCTGCGCATCGCCCGCAGCGACTCCCACTGATTCGCTAGTCTTTTGATAGCTGCCAGCGCTTGCCAGACAAGCGCTGCGGCCGGATTTTGCATGTACCAAACGCTGCCCGTCGTGGCCCTGCTCAGCAACGCCCTGATCTGGGGCCTGGCCTGGTGGCCGTTTCGCCAGATGCTGGGTGCCGGCCTGCATCCGCTGTGGGCCACGGCGCTGATGTATGCCGGCATCCTCGCGGTGCTGACAGCGCTGCGCCCGGGCATCTGGCGCCAGGCGCGCGCAGCGCCGGCGCTGCTGCTGCTGGCCGCCAGCTCGGGGCTGAACAACGTCGCCTTCAACTGGGCGATCACCATCGGCGACGTGGTGCGGGTGATCCTGCTGTTCTACCTGATGCCCGCCTGGGCGGTGCTGCTGGCCTGGCGCATCCTGGGCGAGCGGCCCACCGGCGCGGCGATGGCCCGGCTCGCGCTGGCCTTTGCCGGCGTGCTGCTGGTGCTGTGGCCGGCCGAGGGCGGCATCGGCCGGCTGGGCAACGCGCTGCAACTGGCCGATGGCCTGGCGCTGCTGGGCGGCTTCATGTTCGCCTTGACCAACGTCACCCTGCGGCGCCTGCACGCGGTGCCCAGCCAGGCCAGGATGCTGGCCATGTTCGGCGGCTGCATGGTGATGGCGCTGGTGGCCGCGACGGCGGGGCAGGCGCTTGGGCGGGTTCCCGGCGTGCCGCCATTCAGCTGGGAGTGGGCGGGCGTGGCGGTGGTGCTGGCGGCGCTGCTGATGGCCGGCAACTGGGCGCTGCAGTACGGCGCCGGCCGGCTGGCCGCGGGCACGACCGCGGTGGTGCTGATGTCGGAAGTGGTGTTTGCCAGTGGCTCGTCGGTGCTGGCTGGCAGCGCCGAGCTGTCGCTGCGCACCCTGGTCGGGGGTGCGCTGGTGATGGCGGCAGCGCTGCTGTCGGCGTTGCGGCGATAGCGGGCCCGCTCAACGCCAGGCGCTGACGCGGCACAGCGCGGGGCACAGCGCCATGCGGCCCGCCGGCTGAGAGGCGGTGCCTCCACGGGGCAGTCCGTCAGTCCAAGGCTCTTCGGGACCGGGGTCGGACTGCACGTGCGTGAACTGGCTTGGCCAGGCGGAAGGAACCGCGTTACTTGTCGGCCTTTTGCTGCGTCTGGGTAGCGCCGGTGTCGTCGTCCGACTGCGGCTTCTGATCGGTGATCACGCCCGCCTTCTTGACGGCATTGCCCACCCGCGTGGTCTGCATGCCGCGGGTGCCCTGCCCGATGGGCGAGCCGCCTTCCACGTGCTGGTTCGACTCGACTTCGGACAGGTGGGTGTCGCCGGTGGACTTCATCTGGTTCTTGAGATTGGACATGGATAACTCCTTGGTGAATGACCATCCCAAACTATTGGCAAACCGAAGGCCATGCCGTAGGAAGCGGCCGATACCCCTGCGCGTGCCCCCGCGTGCAAAGGCCAGCGGCATCCTTGTCCACTCCGCCGCGTTGGGGCGTTCGCGCGCGGCGCGCAAGGCAGGAGCCCTCTCCTTCCAGCATCCCCGCCGACGACCCATACGCGTGGATCGATCAACCGACGGAGCCCTTGCGAACCGAGATTTCTCCGGTTGCAGCATCCCGTCCGCAGAAAAATCGCATCTCGCCATGGCGGGGCCGTGTGGAACACGTGGCCGATACCCTCACGCTGCGAACCGCGGCTCGATCCGTGGGGATGTCCCCACCGAGTGGAACCGGGGAGAACCGGTTTTTTTATGAGCGCAACGGAAAAGGGAAGTAGGCCAGGCCGCGAACCCGCGCCGGCTCACCGCTCCAGGGCGTCGCCTGCCGTTGGGCACGTCCTGCGCAGCCGGCCACGGCGCGCAGGGGCGACCCGATGCGCGCCCCTACAGCCACGTCGGCAGCGTCCCTACAGACAACGGGCCCCGCGCCGCACGCGCCACGCAACCGGAGGCCGCGGAAGATGGCCCGACACCATTCGATTGCCACCCCCTTCCCGCTCTGGAGCGTGACATGTCCTCTGTTTCTCCCGTTTTGGCCACCAATGCGTCTCGCTGGGCAGCCCTCTTGATCACGGCCAGCGCCGTCGCGCTGGCGGGATGCGACCGGCGGGACGAGACGCCTCCGTCCACCAACCGTCCCGCGGTGCGCGACATGCCGGGCGTGAGCGAGCCCGCGGCAGCAGCACCGGCGCCGTCGGCCCTGCCGCCTGCCGCTGTCCAACCGTTGCCCGCCCAGCCCTCCGACCCCGCCACCGCATCGGAGGGCAACCGCAGCCCCGCCCAGGGCGACGCCGCGCCGGTACCGGCCGCCACGCAGGGTGAGCGTGCGGCCGTCAACCCGGCCGGCATGAGCACCAGCGCGCCCAGCCCGATGGGCACCGGCACGGGAGATTCCGGCCCGTCCAACGCAGCGGCGGGCAGCGCCAACGCAGCCAGCGACCGGACCACCGGCCAGGGCATGAACAGCACGTCCGCGGACAGCGCGGGCGGGACCGGCACGGTCGGCGGCAGCGGCGCGGGGGCGCTCTCGGGCAGCCCGAACACATCGGGCGCGGCCACGGGCACCCCGGCGGGCGCGGATACCGGGGCCGGCAATGGGACGGGGGCGGGAACCGGCACCGGCAGTGGCGCTGGAGCCGGTGCGGGGACCAGCACGGTCCCGGCTACCGGCACCCGCTGACGGCCCAGGAACCACCCAGCGCGGCGCGATGCCGAGCGGCCGCGGCAGGTCAGCCGGCGGCGGGGGGCTCGTCCGTGTGCACCGGCAGGTCGCCGGCGCCCTCGGACCCGGCAGCTGCCTGCGGCGACCCGGCATCCGGCGTGCCACTTTCGGCACCTTCCAGCGCCTGCGGCGGCGGAGCGGCATGATCCGCGGGCGCTGCGGCGGCGCCGCTTTCCGCAAGGTCCGGCGCCGGGGCGTCGCCTTGCTGCCCGGCCGCGGCCCGCAGGCCGCGGGCACGCCCGAGCTGCTGGGTGACCTGGCGGCGGTCCATGCCGTACATGTCGGCGAAATGCTCGGGCGTGGCGCCGCTGGCCTCGAAGGCGCGCAGCAGGGCCTCGGCGCGCGCATCGCGCTCCGCGACCTCGGCGAAGGCCTCGTCCAGCAACGCGTTGGCGCCCTCGTCACGCCCGCGCACCAGCGCGTCGTAGGCCTCGCGGGTCAGCCCGCTGGCCTCGAATGCCAGCCCGATGCGCCGGCGCAGCTTGGCCGTCAGGTCCTCGCCGTCGCGCGGCCGGCGGCGGCGAAACACCTCCAGCAGCGCGTGGTGGATGTGCTCCGGCGCCAGCGCTTCCACGGGCTGGCCCGCCAGGTCGTGGCGCTGCTGCCCGCCGGCCACGGCCGTCAGGTAGCGCGTGGAGCGCGTGTGCAGCGCCAGCGCGGTCTTCAGCGCCTCCTTCTCGATGGCCTCGGGGTGCGCGGCGAGCAGGTCGTGGAAGATGCCGCGCTTGAGCGGCAGGGGCTGCGCGCCGAACAGCGCCGGGTACCAGCCGGCGAGCTGGTCCAGCAGCGGGTGGGTGCGCCGCGGCGCCGCGCCCCGGGGAGGTTGCGACGCGGGCGCGCCGGCGTTGCGGCGGGCGCCACCATCGCCCCCGCGGCGCCGGCGGGCGGTGGGCGCAGGGCCCGGCGTCCCAGGCGTGGGCGGAGTGTCAGGCGCGTCGGGTGGGACGTTCACGGTGTCGTTCATGGCGGCAGGAGGTGCGCGGCATCACGGGATGCGGCGGGTCGAACAGAACCCGCCATCATGCCACCAGCGCCTCGTCCAGCACTTCGATCCAGTGGCGCACGGGAGTGGGCGTGCCGCTTTGCAGGTGCTGGATGCAGCCGACGTTGCCCGACAGGATGGCCGCGGGCGGCGCGTCGGGAAACATCTCGCCCAGCACCCCCAGCTTGCGGTCGCGCAGCTGGTGCGACAGCTCGGGGTGCAGCACCGAGTAGGTGCCGGCCGAGCCGCAGCACAGGTGCGATTCGACCCGTGCCAGGCGCAGCGTGAAACCCAGCGCGGCCAGGCCGCGCTCGACGCCGCCGCGCAGCTGCTGGCCGTGCTGCAGTGTGCACGGCGGGTGGTAGGCCAGGGGCGCTTCGGGCGCGCGCACCCGGCCCTGCAGCTGCGCGACCAGGTCGGGCAGCAGCTCGGAGACATCGCGCGACAGCGCGCTCACGCGGGCAGCGCGCTCGGCGTAGCGGGCATCGCCGCGCAGCGCATGGCCGTAGTCCTTGACCGTCACGCCGCAGCCCGAGGCGTCGATGACCAGCGCCTCGACCTCGCCGCGCTCGATCCACGGCCACCAGGCGTCGATGTTCGCGCGCATCTGCGCCAGGCCCCCTTCCTGGTCGTTCAGGTGGAACTTGATCGCGCCGCAGCAGCCTGCTCCTTGCGCCACCACGCACTCGATGCCGGCGGCGTCCAGCACCCGCGCGGTCGAGGCGCTGATGTTCGGCGCCATGGTCGGCTGCACGCAGCCCTTGAGCAGCAGCACCTTGCGCGCATGCTCTCGCGCGGGCCACGGGCGCTCGCGCTGCTCGGGCGACGAAGCCGGCGGCACCTTGTCGCGCAGTGTCTGCGGCAACAGTCCCCGCACCGCCTGGCCGGCCTTCATGGCCGGGGCGAACAGCGGCGAGGGCAGGCCCTCCTTGAGCGCCCAGCGCACCGCACGCTCGGCGAGCGGGCGCGGCACCTGCTCGTCGACGATCTTGCGGCCGATGTCCACCAGGTGTCCGTACTGCACGCCGCTGGGGCAGGTGCTCTCGCAGTTGCGGCAGGTCAGGCAGCGGTCCAGGTGCAACTGCGTCTTGCGCGTGGGCTGGGCGCCTTCGAGCACCTGCTTGATCAAATAGATGCGCCCGCGCGGGCCGTCGAGCTCGTCGCCCAGCAGTTGGTAGGTCGGGCAGGTGGCGGTGCAAAAGCCGCAGTGCACGCACTTGCGCAGGATGGCCTCGGCCTCCTGCCCTTCAGGCGTACCGGCGTATCGGGGGGCTAGCGTGGTCTGCATGGTGTGTATCGCTCAGGTATCAGTTCAGTCTCGGAGCCGCGCGGTGCGGCGAAGGTCGGCCAGCAGGGGCGGCAGCGACAGCGCCAGCAGCAGCGCGGCCTGGGGCACCACCCACACGAAGCCCACGTGCTTGAAGCCGGCCGCGCCCACCACGCCGCCCACCAGGAACAGCCCCAGCAGGCTGGCGAAGAGCCGCGCGCGCCCGTGGTTGGCGCGTACACCCGCCGCGGGGGGCGTGCCGCGGCGGTTCCAGTACAGCATCTTGCCCAGCTCGATCCCCAGGTCGGTGACCACGCCCGTCATGTGCGTGGTGCGGATCTGCGCCGAGCTCATCTTGGTGACCACGGCGTTCTGCAGCCCCATCATGAAGGCCAGCAGCAGCACCGTGAGCGGCACGGCGAACGGCGTGGGCCACTGCTGCAGGGCCGCGCCCAGCAGGCCGAACATCAGCATCAATACGGCTTCCAGCAGCAGCGGCAGCGCCCAGGTGCCCTCCAGATGCTGCTGGCGTGCCCAGTTGACCAGGATGGCCGTGGTGCCGGCGCCGGACATGAAGGCCCACAGCGCGCCGACGGCCGCCAGCACCAGCGCGAATTCGCCGACCACCAGGCTGTCGGCCAGGGTGGCCAGGAAGCCCGTCATGTGCGAGGTGTACATGTGCACCGCCATGAAGCCGCCGGCGTTCATCGCCCCGGCGTTGAAGGCCAGCATCAGCCCCAGCGTGCGGTTGGTGGCCAGCGTGCGGTGGCGCGTCGTGAGGTGGCGCAGCACGCGCATGGTTCATCCGCCAGTGCCGGCGCCGAAGACTCCCGCCGGATCGAAGGCCTGGGACAGCCGCTGGTGGATCGCCGCCAGCGCCGGATTTTCAATATCAAAAATGCCTGTAGCGCCCGCCCCATCAGCGTCAGCAGCTATGAAAAGACTAGCACTACCGCCCGCCTGCCGGGCCAGCGCGGCCAGCTGCGGGCCGTGCTCGGGCGCGGCCTGCACCCAGCGCAGGGCGCCGTGCCACTCCACCAGCGGGTCGGCCACGCCCGCGGGCAGCAGCAGGACCGGCGCGGTCTGCGGCAGCGACAGGCGCCACAGCGCCAGCTGCGGCGCCCGCCCGGCGAACCAGGGCAGGCGCTGGTCGCGGCAGTCCAGCCAGTCCTGGGGCACATGGGGCGCGTTCTGCAGTTCGCCGCCCATGCCGCGGCAGGCGGCCTGCACGGCGGCCTGGGCGCCGCGCAGGCGCACGTACAGCTGGCCGGTGCCGCCCTCTTCGACCCAGCAGCTGGCGTTCAGTGGCAGCGGCTGGCCGCCCCAGGCGTTCAGGCGCGCCAGCGCCTCGGCCTGGCCGCAATCGAAGCGCAGCGTGGCCTCGGCCGGGGCAAAGGGCAGCACCTTCAGGCTGACCTCGGTGATGGCGGCCAGGCGGCCCCAGCTGCCGGCCATCAGGCGCGAAACGTCGTAGCCGGCCACGTTCTTCATGACCTGGCCGCCAAAGCGCAGCAGCTCGCCGCGGCCGTTGATGATCTCCACGCCCAGCACGAAGTCGCGCACGGCGCCCACGCTGGCACGCGCCGGGCCCGACAGCCCGGCCGCGACCATGCCGCCGACGGTGCCGCCCGCGGCAAAGCGCGGCGGCTCGAAGGGCAGGCACTGGCCGTGCGCGGCCAGGAGTTGCTCCAGCTCGGCCAGCGGCGTGCCGGCGCGGACGGTGACGACCAGTTCGCTGGGCTCGTAGCTCAGCACGCCGGCCAGCGGGCGCATGTCCAGCGGCAGGGCGCCTGCGGCCGCAGCGCTGGCGGGATGAAAGGCCTTGGTGCCGCCGCCGGTGATGCGCAAGGGCGTGCGGCGGGCGGCGCTGTCGCGCACGCACTCCAGGATCTGGCGAAGGGCTGGGTCCATCCGTCGATGGTACGCCCGGCCCCTGGCGCGCGGCCGGCCAGGGTTTTTGATTTTTTTGAACGGCGGGCGTGAAGGGCGGTGCCGTCAGGCCAGCTCGCACCAGGCCACGGGCAGGCCGGGCACGGCCACGCGCGTGTGCAGCACCTGGCCGGACAGCGGCAGCCGGCGCAGCTCTGCTTCGCTGCGCCCGCCGCGCGCGGAGGTGACGAAGAGCTCGCACCCGTCCGCTCCGCCCAGGCAGGGCATGGTGGGGCACTGCACCGGCAGGTCCAGCGTCTGCAGCACCTCGCCCTGGGGCGACAGGCGCAGCACGCGTGCGCCCTCGAACGCGGCGCACCAGTAGGCGCCCTCGGCGTCGATGCTGGCGCCGTCCGGGCGGCCGGCGTAGGGCGCGGCGGCGTCCTCGCCCCGGCCCTCGAAACGGTACAGCGTGCGCGGCGCGCCCACCGGCTCGCCCTGCGCGTCGCAGTCCCAGGCGCGGATGGCGTGCGTGGGCGTGTCGGCGAAGTACAGCGTGCGGTGGTCGGGCGACCAGCCCAGGCCGTTGGCCGTGGTCACGCCGTCGAACACCTGGCGCACGGTGGGCCCACCGGCGCCGCGCAGGTCCACGCAGTACAGCGCCCCCACCGGCTGGCGCGGGCCGCTGGCGGGCTCGTGGATCGAGCCCACCCACAGGCGGCCCCGGGGGTCACACTTGCCGTCGTTGGCGCGCTGGGTGGCCGGGTCCAGGGGCAGGCGCGCCAGCTCGGTGAGCGCGCCGCCCCAGGCGGGGGCATGGCAGATGCGCTCGCGCAGCACCACCACCAGGCCGGCCGGGGCGCCGCCGCGGCGGGCCGGGGCGATGCAGCCTGGCTCGCTCGGCATGGCCCAGCGCTCGGGCGCGCTGCCATCGAGCCGCGCGCGCAGCAGGGCGCGCCCGGCGATGTCGACCCAGTACAGGCGCCCTTCCTGCGGGTGCCAAAAAGGCGACTCGCCCAGTTGCGCGGGGGCGGCCAGCGGCAGGGATTTCCAGCTCACAGTCATCGGGCCATTGTGCGGGCAGCGGCCCGCGGGTGCCTTCCTGCCGGCCGCGACCCCGGATCAGCGCTGGTCAGCGGTGGTAGGCACGCTCGCCGTGGCTCGACAGGTCCAGCCCTTCGCGCTCGGCGTCCACGCCCACGCGCAGGCCCACCAGCACCTGGGCCACCTGGCAGGCCAGCAGGGCCACCACGCCCGACCACGCGGCAGTGAGCAGCACCCCCTTGGCCTGCGCCACCAGCTGCGCGGCCATCGCAAAGTCCGGCCCCTGCACGCCCCCCAGGGCGGGCGCGGCGAACACCCCGGTCAGCAGCGCACCCAGGATGCCGGCCACGCCGTGCACGCCGAAGACATCGAACGCGTCGTCCGCGCCCAGCCGCCGTTTCAGCCCCGCCACGCCCCACAGGCTGGCCGGCCCGGCCAGGGCGCCGATGGCGATGGCGCCCATCGGCCCCACCAGTCCCGCCGCCGGCGTGACCGCCACCAGCCCGGCCACCGCGCCCGAGACTGCGCCCAGCATCGAGGCCCGGCCCTTGCGCACGGCCTCGGCGGCGATCCACGACAGGGCCGCGGCCGCGCCCGCCAGCACGGTGTTCACGAACGCCAGCGCCGCGGTGGCGTTGGCCGCGCCTGCCGAGCCGGCGTTGAAGCCGAACCAGCCGACCCACAGCAGCGACGCCCCGACCATGGTCAGCGTCAGCGAGTGCGGCGTGAAGGCCTCGCGGCCGTAGCCGGTGCGCGGCCCCACGCGCCACGCGGCCACCAGGCCGGCCACGCCGGCGTTGATGTGCACCACGGTGCCGCCGGCAAAGTCCAGCGCGCCGTCCTGCGCCAGCAGCCCACCGCCCCAGACCATGTGCGCCACCGGCACGTAGCTGAAGGTGAACCACAGCAGCGCGAAGAGGAGCACCGCCGAAAAGCGCATGCGTTCGGCGAACGAGCCCACCACCAGCGCCACGGCGATCGCCGCGAACGTGCCCTGGAAGGCGATGAACGCATATTCGGGCACCGTGGGCAGCGGCCCGGCCGATGCCAGGCCCACGCCGCGCAGCCATGCCTTGCCCAGGCCGCCCACGAAGCGGCCCTCGCCGGAAAACGCCAGGCTGTAGCCGTACACGCACCACAAAAGTGACACCAGCGCGAACACGGTGAACACCTGCATCAGCACCGACAGCATGTTGCGGCTGCGTGCCAGGCCGCCGTAGAACAGCGCCAGCCCGGGCACGGTCATCAGGATGACCAGCAGCGTCGAGGTGAGCAGCCAGGCGGTGTCGCCGGAGTCGATCGGCGCCGCGGCGGAGGCCTGCGCCAGCGCCGGCGCACAGGCGGCCAGCAGGACCAGCGCGGCAACGGGTGCGAGGCGGCGCAGGGGGGCGGTGGGCATGGTGGGCCTTTCGTGCATCACAGGGCCTGCTCGCCGGTCTCGCCGGTGCGGATGCGCACGACCTCGTGCAGCGCGGTGACGAAGATCTTGCCGTCGCCGATCTTGCCGGTGCGCGCCGCGCGCTCGATGGCCTCGATGGCATGCCCGACCAGCGCGTCGGCCATGGCCGCCTCCAGTTTCACCTTGGGCAGGAAGTCCACCACGTACTCGGCGCCGCGGTACAGCTCGGTGTGCCCCTTTTGCCGGCCAAAGCCGCGGGCCTCGGTGACGGTGATGCCCTGCACGCCCACGCCCGACAGGGCCTCGCGCACTTCCTCGAGCTTGAACGGTTTGATGATGGCGGTGACCAGTTTCACGGGGCGCTCCTGGGTGGTGGACGGTGAGGGAACACCCGGTGCATTGCAGGGACCGTGCCACCGCCCGCCAGCGGTACATTCACGGCGGCGCCGCAGCCAGGCCCCGCTGCCCGGGCCGGCCGGCGCACCACAACCGTGCACGCGGTGCACCAAACGAGGGAGACCACACCCATGAGCCTTGCCCTGGTGCAAAGCCGCGCCCTGCTCGGGCTGGCGGCGCCCGCCGTCACCGTGGAGGTGCACCTGGCCAACGGCCTGCCCAGCTTCACCTTGGTCGGTTTGGCCGAGGTGGAGGTCAAGGAGGCGCGCGAGCGCGTGCGCTCGGCGCTCACCAACGCCGGGCTGCAGTTCCCGCACAACAAGCGCATCACCGTGAACCTGGCGCCGGCCGACCTGCCCAAGGACTCGGGCCGCTTCGACCTGCCCATCGCCCTGGGGCTGCTGGCCGCCAGCGGGCAGATCGACGGCGCGCGGCTGGCCGGCTGGGAGTTCGCCGGCGAGCTGTCGCTGTCGGGCCAGCTGCGCCCGGTGCGCGGTGCGCTGGCCACCGCCATGGCGCTGGCCGGCGAGGGCGAGCCGGTGCGCCTGGTGCTGCCGCCGGGCAGCGCCGAAGAGGCGGCGCTGGTGCCGGGCGCGCGCATCTTCCGCGCCGTGCACCTGCTGGACGTGGTGCAGCGCTTCCTGGCCGCGCCGGCCGAAGGCGCCGCGCAGGCGCCGGACGGCGGCGACGGCTGGCAGGCGCTGCAGCCGGCCGCCATGCGCGCGGCCGAGGGCGGCCCCGACCTGGCCGACGTGAAGGGCCAGGCCGGCGCGCGCCGGGCGCTGGAGATCGCCGCCGCTGGCGCCCACGGGCTGCTGCTGGTCGGCCCGCCCGGCTCGGGCAAGTCGATGCTGGCGCAGCGCTTCGCCGGCCTGCTGCCGCCCATGGACGTGCGCCAGGCGCTGGAGAGCGCGGCCGTGGCCAGCCTGGCCGGGCGCTTCGATCCGGCGCGCTGGATGCAGCGGCCCACCGCCGCGCCGCACCACAGCGCCAGCGCCGTGGCGCTGGTGGGCGGCGGCTCGCCACCGCGCCCGGGCGAGATCTCGCTGGCGCACGAGGGCGTGCTGTTTCTGGACGAGTTTCCCGAGTTCGCCCGCAGCGCGCTGGAGGCGCTGCGCGAGCCGCTGGAGAGCGGGC
>DAMCAL010000082.1:0-12012 GCA_032059585.1 Burkholderiaceae bacterium | reverse complement strand
AGTAGCTGCAGCGGAAGTTGCACCGGTCCGTGACGCTGATGCGCAGGTCGCGCAACGGACGCCCGCGCGTGTCCAGCAGCGTGCCGGTGGCGGGCGCTACGCCCGCGCCGGCGAGCACCTGCGCGGGAGCGAGCACCCGGGCGCGGTGGTCGGCAATGGGGATGACGCGTTCGGCCATGGGCAAATTGTGCCGCACGCGCCATCAAGAAGCCCGTCGCAGGGCCATGCCGGTTGACGCTGGTCAAGGGCGCATGCCATACGCCCCGGCGAAGCGGATGACTGAAATACCAGTGAAAAATGGCTCCAGCGCTTGCTGGGCAAGCGCTGAAAGCTATCTTTTTAAGAGCAAACGCGAAGGCTCAACCGTGGCGGATGGCGACGGTCTTGAGGGTGGTGAAGCCGTACAGCGCCTCGAAACCCTTCTCGCGGCCGTGTCCGCTCGCCTTCACGCCGCCGAACGGCAGCTCCACGCCGCCCCCGGCGCCGTAGTTGTTGATGAAGACCTGCCCGGAGGCGATCCGCCGGGCCATGCGCAACTGGCGCGCTCCGTCGCGCGTCCACACGCCGGCAACCAGGCCGTACCGTGTGGCGTTGGCCAGTTGCACGGCGTGCTCTTCGTCGTCAAACGGCATCGCGACCAGCACCGGGCCGAAGATCTCTTCCTGCGCCAGCCGGTGGTCGGGCGGCACATCGCGCAGCAGGGTGGGGGCCTGGTAGAAGCCGGTGTCGGGTGCCTCGTCCACCACCGTGCCCTGCGCCACCAGCGGGATGCCGGCCACCTGCGCGTCGGACAGAAAGTCCCACACGCGCTGCTGCTGGCTCTGGCGGATCAGCGGGCCCACGTCCAGGTCGAGCGCAGCCGGGCCCACGCGCAGCGCCTCGAACGCGCGGCCCAGGCGCTCCAGCAGTGCCTCGTAGATGCTCGACTCGACCAGCAGGCGCGAGCCGGCCGAGCAGGTCTGGCCAGCGTTCTGGACGATGGCGTTGACGATGACCGGCACGGCGGCGTCCAGGTCGGCATCGGCGAAGACGATCTGCGGGCTCTTGCCGCCCAGCTCCAGCGTCACCGGGCAATGGTGCTCGGCCGCGGCCTGCTGGATCAGCGTGCCCACCTGTGCGCTGCCGGTGAAGCTCAGGTGCTGCACGCCAGGGTGGCGCGCCAGCGCGTCGCCCACCTCGTGGCCGTAGCCGGTGACGATGTTCAGCGCGCCTGCGGGAAAGCCGGCCTCCACCGCCAGCTGCGCCACGCGCAGCAGGGACAGGCAGGCGTCCTCCGCGGGCTTGACGACGCAGACGTTGCCTGCGGCCAGCGCAGCGCCCACGCAGCGCCCGAAGATCTGCATCGGGTAGTTCCACGGCACGATGTGGCCGGTGACGCCGTGCGGCTCGCGCCAGGTGAGCACGCTGAAGCCATCCTGGTAGGGCAGGGTCTCGCCGTGCAGCTTGTCGCAGGCGCCGGCGTAGAACTCCAGGTAGCGCGCCAGGGCCAGGGCGTCCGCGCGCGCCTGGCGGGTGGGCTTGCCGCAGTCGCGCTGCTCCAGGGCGGTGAGCTCGTCCGCGTGCTCGGCCACCAGCGCCGACAGGCGCGCCAGCAGCCGGCCGCGCTCCAGCGGCGCCATGCGCCCGTACACGCTGTCGTAACACTGGCGCGCGGCGCGCACCGCAGCGTCGATGTCCTCGGCGGTGCCGCGCTGGATTTCGTCGAATGGCTGACCGTCCGAAGGATCGATCACCGGGATGGTGCGGCCCGAGCACGACGGGACGCCGGCGTTGGCGATGTGGTGCAGTTGCATGCGCGCATTGTGCGACGACTGCGGCCCGCGTGCAGGATCGCCGGCGCCACGGTTTCGGTCGAAAAGGCCGCCAGCGCCTGCTGAGCAAGCGCCAGCAGCTATCAAAAGCGCAGCGCTCAGCCGCCGCTGTGAAAGCGCACCACCAGCGGCACCATCAGCAGGGCGACGATGTTGATGATCTTGATCAGCGGGTTGATGGCCGGCCCGGCGGTGTCCTTGTACGGGTCGCCCACGGTGTCGCCGGTGACGGCGGCCTTGTGCGCCTCGCTGCCCTTGCCGCCGTGGTGGCCGTCCTCGATGTACTTCTTGGCGTTGTCCCAGGCGCCGCCCCCGGTGCACATCGAAATCGCCACGAACAGGCCGGTGACGATGGTGCCCATCAACAGGCCGCCCAGCGCGCGCGGCCCCAGCACCAGGCCGACCACGATGGGCACCGCCACGGGCAGCAGGCTGGGGATGATCATCTCCTTGATCGCCGCGCCGGTGAGCATGCCCACCGCCCGGCCGTATTCGGGCTTGGCGGTGCCCTCCATGATGCCCGGGATCTCGGCGAACTGGCGGCGCACCTCGACCACCACCGCGCCCGCCGCCCGACCCACCGCCTCCATGGCCATGGCGCCGAACAGGTAGGGGATGAGGCCGCCCAGGAACAGGCCGACGATCACCATCGGATCGCTCAGGTCGAAGCGCACCTGCAGGCCGAACGCCTCCAGCTTGTGCGTGTAGTCTGCGAACAGCACCAGCGCGGCCAGCCCGGCCGAGCCGATGGCGTAGCCCTTGGTGACCGCCTTGGTGGTGTTGCCCACGGCGTCCAGCGGGTCGGTCACATCGCGCACGCTCGCCGGCAGTTCTGCCATCTCGGCGATGCCGCCGGCGTTGTCGGTGATGGGGCCGTAGGCGTCCAGCGCGACGACGATGCCGGCCATGGACAGCATCGACATGGCCGCGATGGCCACGCCGTACAGGCCGGCGAGGGCGTAGGAGGCGATGATCGCCAGGCACACGCAGAGCACCGGCCAGGCCGTGGAGCGCATGGACACGCCCAGCCCGGCGATGATGTTGGTGCCGTGCCCCGTCGTCGAGGCCTGGGCGATGTGGCGCACCGGCGAATATTGCGTGCCGGTGTAGAACTCGGTGATCCACACCAGGGCGGCCGTCAGCACCAGGCCGGTGGCGCAGGCGCCGAACAGCCGGCCCTGGGCGCCGGTGGCGCCCAGCATGTTGTCCGGGACCAGCCAGGCGGTGACGAACCAGAACGCCGCCAGCGACAACAGGCCAGCCACCGCCAGCCCCTTGTACAGCGCCGGCATCACGTTCTTCATGCCGGGCCGCGCCCGCACGAAGAAGCAGCCGACGATGGAGGCGACGATGGACACCGCACCCAGCGCCAGCGGATAGGCCACCGCGGCTGCGGGCGCCGTGTTCACCAGCAGGGCGCCCAGCACCATGGTGGCGATGAGCGTGACGGCGTAGGTCTCGAACAGGTCGGCGGCCATGCCCGCGCAGTCGCCGACGTTGTCGCCCACGTTGTCGGCGATCACCGCGGGGTTGCGCGGGTCGTCCTCCGGGATGCCCGCTTCGACCTTGCCCACCAAGTCGGCGCCCACGTCGGCGCCCTTGGTGAATATGCCGCCGCCCAGGCGCGCGAAGATGGAGATCAGCGAAGAGCCGAAGGCAAAGCCGATCAGCGGGTTGAGGGTGTCGGGCAGCGATGCGCCGTCGCCCGCCCGCGCCAGCAGGAACCAGGCGAACCCGGCCACGCCCAGCAGCCCCAGGCCCACCACCAGCATGCCGGTGATGGCCCCACCGCGAAACGCCACCTGCAGCGCCGCCGCGATGCCGTGCGTGGCCGCCTGTGCGGTGCGCACGTTGGCCCGCACCGACACGTTCATGCCGATGAAGCCGCACGCGCCGGACAACACCGCGCCCAGCGCAAAGCCCCCGGCCGTGAGCAGATCCAGAAAGACACCGATGAGGATGGCCAGCAGCACGCCCACGATGGCGATGGCCGTGTACTGCTTGGCCAGGTAGGCGGCGGCGCCCTGCTGGATGGCGCTGGCGATCTCCTGCATGCGCGGGTTGCCCGCGTCCTGCCGCAGGATCCAGCTGCGCGCCCAGACGCCGTAGCCCACGGCGATCATGCCGCAGAGGAGGGCCAGCACGAGAGGGGTACTCAGTCCCGTCGAAGCGATCATGTCTTCGTCTCCGTTGTGATTGCACAGATCAGGAAGCGCAACGCATGGGAAGAGCTTCCGCTGCGTTGCTTCCTCGTGCCCTGGACAACAAGGGACGATTGGCCAACTCGGCCACTGTAGTGCGGCGCTGTCAGGTCCAGGCAGGGGTAAACGCCTAAAATCCGCCGCGTGCCCGCTCCCGCAGCGCCGGGGCCCGGCCACGCATTCCTGTCACCCCATCACTCCCCAACATGTCCCTGAACAACGTCAGCCCCGGCAGCAAGCTGCCCGAAACCTTCAACGTCGTCGTCGAAATCCCGGCCGAATCCGATCCCATCAAGTACGAGGTGGACAAGGACTCGGGCGCCGTCTTCGTGGACCGGTTCCTCACCGTGGCCATGTACTACCCGTGCAACTACGGCTACGTGCCGCAGACGCTGTCGGGCGACGGTGACCCGGTGGATGTGCTGGTCATCACGCCGTACCCGCTGTTGCCGGGCGTGGTCGTGCCCTGCCGCGCCCTGGGCATCCTGAAGATGGAAGACGAGGCCGGCGTGGACGGCAAGGTGCTGGCCGTGCCCACCACCAAGATCCTCAAGATGTACGAGAACTGGAAGAGCGTCGAAGACGTGAACCCGATGCGCCTGAAGGCCATCACGCACTTCTTCGAGCACTACAAGGACCTGGAAGAGGGCAAATGGGTGAAGGTGCTGGGCTGGGAGGGCGTCGACGCCGCGCACCAGGAGATCGTCGAGGGCGTGAACAACTATGCCAAGGCGCAGAAGTAAGGTTGCTCTTCTTTTGATAGCTGCTGACGCTTGACTGAAAAGCGCCAGAGGGAAAAAAGAGCAGCGAAAAGCCGGCCCGCCATGTGCAGGCCGGCTTGCGTTGTGGGGACCTGCAAGCCATCGCGCACCGCGGGAAATTGTCAGCATAGGTAACGCCGGGCTGCTATGCTGCCGCCTTGCCCGCCCCGACGGCCCCTGAAGGAGTTTTTCGCCATGTCGCTCTCGTCCGCCCAGCGTTCCGCGCCGCCAGCCGCTGCCGCCAACGTCGCCGAATACCTGACTTTCCGGCTGGGCGAGGAGGAGTACGGCATCGACATCCTGCGCGTGCAGGAAATCCGCTCCTACGAGCAGCCCACCCGGATGGCGCACGCGCCGGAGTTCATCAAGGGCGTGATCGACCTGCGCGGTGTGATCGTGCCGATCGTCGACCTGCGGCTCAAGCTCGGCTGCGAACAGGTCGAGTACACCGACTTCACCGTGGTCATCATCCTGAACGTGGGCGGCACCGTTCTGGGCGCAGTGGTGGACGCCGTGGCCGACGTGGTGGCGCTGCCGGCGCAGGCGATCAAGGCGGCGCCGCAGTTCCAGGGGCAGGTGGATGCATCCTTCGTGCGCGGCATCGCCACGGTCGGCGAGCGCATGCTCATCGTGCTGGACATCGAGTCGCTGCTGAGCGGCGCCGAAATGGGCATGGTGCGCAAGGCCACTGCCGCCGACTGACGGGCCGCGCCGGCTGGCCGGCTACCCCGGCTGGCGAAACGGGGTGCGCGCCTGCAATTCGTCCAGGTATTGCGCCATGCCTTCGCCCTCGCGCGCAAGGAAACGCTCGACGGCATCGGCAAAGGCTGGGTGCGCCAGCCAGTGCGCACTGCTGGCCTGCACCGGCAGCAGCGCACGCGCCATCTTGTGTTCGCCCTGCGCGCCGCCCTCGAAGCGCCGCACGCCCTGGGCGATGCACCAGGCGATGGGCTGGTAGTAGCAGGCCTCGAAGTGCAGGCGGTCGACGCGCTGGATCGCCCCCCAGTACCGCCCATAGGCAACGTTGCCGCCGGCATCCAGCCCGATCAGGCTTGCCGCCAGGGCCTGGCCCTGCGCCTGGGCAATGAACAACAACCACGCCTCGGGCATGTCGGCCGCCATGCGCGTGAAGAAGTCGCGCGTAAGGTAGGGCGCGTTGCCGTGCTCCAGGTAGGTGCGCTCGTAGCAGCGGTAGAAGAAGTCCCAGTCGCCCTTGGCGATCTCGGTGCCGCGCAGCACGCGGAACGTTACACCCGCCTCGTGCACCCGGCGCCGCTCCTGGCGGATTTTCTTGCGCTTGTCCTGGCTCAGGCTGGCCAGGAAGTCGTCGAAGTCGCGAAATGGCCCGGACCCGTCCGGGCGCTGGTTATGCCAGTGGAACTGCACCGTGTGGCGCAGCAGGAGTCCCGCGGCGCGCGCGGCAGCGATGTCTTCTTCCGCGCCATACAGCATGTGCAACGACGACAGGCCCGCGCGCTGGGCCCAGGCCAGCACGCCCTGCAGCAGCGCCAGGCGTGAGGGCGCATCCAGGGCGAGCAGGCGGGTGCCGGGCACGGGCGTGAAGGGCACGGCGACCACGCCCTTGGGGTAGTAGTCGAGGCCGTGGCGCGCATACGCCTGGGCCCATGCCCAGTCGAACACGTATTCGCCGTAGGAGTGCGACTTAGCATAGACCACGCACGCGGCGCGCAGCGCATGCCCGCGCCACAACGTGAAGTAGACCGACTGCCAGCCGGTGTGCGGGGTGGCGCTGCCGCTTTCCTCCAGCGCAGCCAGGTACGCGTGGCGCATGAACGGAGTGGGCTGTGCCTGCTGTGCCAGCAGGGCGTCCCAGGCCGCGGCATCGATCTCGCGCGCACTGGCGTGTGCCTGCCAGGTGCTGTCGGGGGAGGGTGGCGGAGGAGGGAAAAGCGCGGATGTCATGGAGCGTTTCATGATAGGCGAGGGTGGCCGAAGGCCCTGCCAGCGGTGCCGCTTGCGGAGCGCCCGAGCCGCCTGCCCAAAAACAGGGCAGTACGTCGGTGGTCTTTGCCGATCAAGCACTTGCGCTGCAATGCCGCCGCCAGTCCCAGGTTGTCCACAGACCTGTCCAGCGCTGGCGGGGATAACCGCCGCCGTTCGGCGCTGGCGCACGCGCATAATCGCCGCAGTCTTTTTTCGCTGAAGCGCCGTCGCCCAGGAGTGTTTGCCATGCACATGATCACCGCCGTCATCAAGCCGTTCAAGCTCGAGGAGGTGCGCGAGGCACTGGCCGAATGCGGCGTGACGGGCCTGACGGTGACGGAGGTCAAGGGGTTCGGCCGGCAAAAGGGGCACACCGAGCTCTACCGCGGCGCGGAGTACGTGGTGGATTTTTTGCCCAAGGTGAAGATCGAGGTGGTGGTCAAGGAAAGCGATGTCGAGCGCTGCGTGGACGCCATCGTCGCTGCTGCACGCACCGGCAAGATCGGTGACGGCAAAATCTTCGTGACCGCCGTGGAGCGCATCGTGCGCATCCGCACGGGCGAGCTGGACGAAGCCGCGATCTGACGCGGCGTGCGCACCGTCAGATGACGCTGCGCAGGGGCGGTGGCTCGCCGCGCTGCAGGCCGGCCTGCTGCACGAGGCTGGTCAGCAGGGCCTCCACCTCCTCGCCGGTGGTGACCAGCCCCATCTGCCACTCGCCCATCAGGCCCTGCTCCACGCTGTGGCGCAAAAAGGCCATCAGCGAGGCGTAGTAGCCGTCGACATCGAGCACGCCCACCGGCTTGTCGTGGTAGCCGAGCTGACGCCAGGTCCATACCTCGAACAGCTCTTCGAGGGTGCCGATGCCCCCGGGCAGCGCCAAAAAGGCGTCGCTGCGCTCGGCCATCATGGCCTTGCGCTCATGCATGCTGGTGACGATGTGCAGCTCGTCGCACAGCCCGTTGGCGAGCTCCTTGTCCACCAGCGACTGGGGAATCACCCCCACCACGCGCCCGCCCGCCTGGCGCGTGGCGTCGGCCACCGTGCCCATCAGGCCGCTGCGCCCGCCGCCATAGACCAGCTGGCCGCCATGCCGGCCGATGAACCGGCCCACGGCCTTCGCAGCGTCTGCGAAGCGCGGGTTGTCGCCGGGCCGCGAGCCCAGGTACACGCACAGGGAGAAGGCGGGTTCAGCCATGTCCGGAGATCCTTTGAATGGTCGCAGCCGCGAACAGGCCGCCGCACAGCAACAGGCTCAGCAGCACCGCGGCGCTGCCCAGATCCTTGGCCCGGCGCGACAGATCGTGCCACTCGGGGCCGATGCGGTCGATGGCAGCCTCGAGGCCGGAGTTGAGCAGTTCGACGATCAGCACGAGCACGACGCTGGCCGCCAGCACGGCCGCCTCGACCCAGCTGCGCCCGAGCCACCAGGCCAGCGGCAGCAGGGCCATGGCAAGGCTCGCCTCCAGCCGAAACGCCTTTTCGCCCCACGCGTCCTCCAGTCCGCGCAGCGAGTGGCGCGTGGCGTGCACGAGGCGCGCCACGCCAACGCGGCGCTTGTGCAGCGCGGCAGCAGCGGACGGTTCGCCTCCCGGTTCAGGCGCCACGGCGCGCCTCCCTGGGTTTTCTCGCCGCCTCGTGGTGAACCAGTCGGGTGCCGGCCAGGGCGTCGTGCAGGAACTGGCGTTCCGGGTGCAGCCGGCTCAACAGGGCCCACACCACCACCCACCCGGTCAGGATGACGGTGGTTTCCGCGGCGCTGAGGTGAAACGGAGCGATCACCGCCAGCGGTGGAAGAAACCACTGCCAGCTCAGCACATAGCGCGCCAGGGCGCGCGGCTGGCTGACCGCGCGACCACGCCGGTCGACCAGACGCAAATGCCAGGTTTTCATCGCCAGGGTGTGCCCGCGCGACCAGAACCAAGTGAAGTAGATGCCGAACACCACGAACAGGAAGGCCTGCAGCGCGTGCCGGTTGTCCAGCGCGTGTCGTGTCTGCGTGAGGGTGCTGAATAGGTAGCCGGCGATGAACACCACGCCGAACATCAGCATGCCCTCGTACAGCCAGCAGGCCATGCGCCGGCGCAACGGGGGCGCGACGAGCCACAGCGGTGCGCCGGTGGAATGCGAGGGCGAGCCGCCAGGGTCTGAGGGAGTCATCGGAAATAAGCGAAAGCGAAAAGCCGCCGGGCGGGCCGGCCCAGGGCGCCCCGGCTATTGGGGCAGGTACAGCGGACCCAGGTCGCCGTTGAATGGCTGCTCCTGCTCGGACGCGCCATCGTCCAGGGGCAGCGGCGGCAGCGCGGTGGGCTGCGCCGACGGCGTTTCGACGGGTCTGGTTTCTACCACAACGGCGGGCGGCGGGGGCGGCGGCGGCACGGGCAGGGCCTGCGGCACATAGGCCGGGCGCGGCTGCGAGATCTTCGGCGGGTTGGCGATCGCGGCGGGCGCGCTGACGGCGGCAGGCACCCGCACGAGCTTGCGCACGTTCGGCCGCACGGCGGTGGCAGCGCCGGTGGGGCGTGCTGCCGCGGCCTTGGCGGCCAAGCGTTGCCGTTCCTCCGCGCTCAGCGCCTGGTACGCCTCCCACTTGGCGCGCTTGCTGTCGGGCGCGATGGCGTTGGTGACAGCGTAATTCAGGCGCGCCTGGCTGCGCTGCTGGGTACTGAGGTTGGCCCAGTCGGTCAAGCGCGCCAGCCATTTTTCCTGCTCGTGCGGCTCCAGTGTCGAAAACCCGGCAGCAAGCTTGAACCAATGGCGCTTTTGCGCCTCGCGCAGCCCGCTCCACTGGTTGGCGAGCGGGTACAAGGCTTCCTTTTGCGCGGTGGTCAGAGCGCTCCAGGGAGGCCCGACCTCGGGGCGCGCCACCGCGCGCAGCTCGCCCGGCATGCGTGGACGGTGGTCGGCCAACGCCTGCACCGGTAGCGGGGTGGCCGGGGCCATCCGCACCCAGCCCACCACGCGAACCCCGGTCGCAGCCAAGCCGGCCAACAGCACCAAGGCCAGAGCGCAGGCGGTGAGGTGGCGAGAGTGTCGTGGCGGGGACAGGGCCGGCATGCAGGGCGGGTCGAGGCGGGCGCTCTACGGTGTCGGGCCCGAAACCCGCAAATATTGCACGAAACCGGGATCGGCATAGGCCGATGGTGGCAGGTCGTCGGCCAGCAGGGCGCTGTCCACTTCGGCCATTTCGAGCGCCAGCGTATCGTCCTGCGCAGCATTGATGAACGCGAGCCCCGCCACGAGCGCCACCAGGGGCAGCGCGGACACGGCCGCGCGCCACCAGCTGCTGCCCTCGCCGCCACCGCCTGCGCCCAGGACCGCCGCGCCGCCCAGCCCGATGACGGCGACCGGGGCGGCCGCAGGCGCATGCATCGCCAGCGCGACCGGCCGCTTGCGCCGTGCCAGGGCCTGCATGCGGGCCGCGCGCAGGCGCTCGGTCACGTCGTAGGGCAGCTCGCCGCTGGCTTGGGTCAGGTGCGCGGCAACACGCAACGCATAGGCGTCGACGCCGAGGATGGCGTCGGCGGTGGGCTCGGGAGGGCGGGTCATAGCGCGATTCCTTTGGCTTTCAGGGCACGGCTCAGGGCTTGAACGGCGCGAAAGCAGTGTGTCTTGACGCTGCCTTCAGAGCAACCCATCGCGGCGGCTGTCTCGGCAACGTCCATTTCTTCCCAGTAACGCATCAAAAATGCTTCGCGTTGACGCGCCGGCAGTGCCTGTATCTCGATCTCGATGCTGCGCAGGGTTTGCGAGCGGCGCACGCTGTCTTCGGCGCTTTGCACGGCCTCCCCTTCGGGTACGCCGGAGTGCACCTCCAGCAGGTCGAAATCTGCGCCGCTGTCGTCCGCCGCCTCGAAGTCGCCCAGGTTGGTGAACAGGGCGTTGCGCGTCTTTTGCCGGCGAAACCAGTCCAGCGTGCAGTTCGTGAGAATGCGCTGGAAGAGCATCGGCAGCTCGGCCGGCGGCTTGTCCCCGTAGTGTTCGGAGAGCTTGAGCATGCTGTCCTGCACGATGTCCAGTGCCGCGTCCTCGTTGCGCACGTGGTACATCGCGCGCTTGAAAGCACGTCGCTCCACGCTCTTGAGGAAATCGGACAGCTCTTGCTCGGTGGCCAAAGACAACGGCCCGTACGCGGGGCAGGCAGCGGGCGCTCGGGGGTTGCCGCAAGGCAGGCGCACCTGGGTTGGAAGCCGGGGATTATCGCATCCAGGTCGGAAAATATTTGCACGCCCCGCGCCCCGCGCTCATATTGCAGTGCAATAATCGCGCGATTCAAAAAAGCAAACGGGTCCCGGTCCGGCGCAGCACTCTTCGCGTCCATGGCCGAGGCCTCAAGTCCCAAGGCGGCTTCACAAGAGTACGCACGAGGGGCACCCAAGGTTTTTCGTCAGAGAAAATCGCAAAGGTTGATCATGGAAATCTCCAAGGCCGAGCTCGCATCGGCAGCCGCCGCGTCCGGCGGCAGCGCTACCTCCCACCCGCCCCAAGCTCCCCAGGATCTGATGGGAGCCGAAGTGCTCGTCAAGGGCCTGCAGGCCGAAGGCGTGCAGTACATCTGGGGCTACCCCGGTGGCGCGGTGCTCTACATCTACGACGCGCTGTACCGCCAGGACAGCATCCAGCACGTGCTGGTGCGCCACGAGCAGGCGGCGGTGCACGCCGCCGACGGTTATGCGCGGGCCACGGGCGACGTGGGGGTGGCGCTGGTCACGTCCGGCCCCGGGCTGACGAATGCCGTCACCGGCATCGCGACCGCGTACATGGATTCGATTCCCATGGTCATCATCTCCGGCCAGGTGCCCACGCCCGCGATCGGGCTGGACGCCTTCCAGGAGTGCGACACCGTCGGCATCACGCGCCCCATCGTCAAGCACAACTTCCTGGTGAAGGACGTGCGCGACCTGGCCGTGACGCTGAAACGCGCCTTTCACATCGCGCGCACCGGCCGCCCCGGTCCCGTGGTGGTGGACATCCCGAAGGACGTCTCGTTCAAGAAGACGGCATACCACGGCTATCCTGCCACGGTGGAGATGCGCTCGTACAACCCGGTCAGGAAAGGCCACGCCGGCCAGATCCGCAAGGCGCTGCAGCTGCTGCTGAACGCCAAGCGCCCCTACATCTACACCGGTGGCGGCATCTTGCTGGGCAACGCCTGCGCAGAGCTGCGCACGTTGGTGGACATGCTCGGCTACCCGGTCACGAACACGCTGATGGGCCTGGGCGCCTACCCGGCCAGTGACCGCAAGTTCCTCGGCATGCTGGGCATGCACGGCACCATCGAGGCCAACAACGCCA
>DAMCAL010000081.1:0-12048 GCA_032059585.1 Burkholderiaceae bacterium | reverse complement strand
GCTTCCTTAAAGTCTCCATCAGCTCGTCCCAGCCCATCTTCTCGATGGCGGCCTTTTGCTCGGGCGTCAGATCGCGTTCGAGCATCTTGCGCAGCCAGTCGGCGGGGATTTCCTTGGTGATGTCGGTGAGCAGCTCCACGCCCTTGAAGTAGGCGGCGAATGCGCGGTCGAACTTGTCGAAGTGCTTTTCATCCTTGACCAGGGTGGTGCGCGCCAGGTGGTAGAAATCCTCCATGCTCCAGGCATCCTCGGAGTGGGGGCCTGCCACGCCCGCCTGCAGCGCCTCGAGCAGCGTGAGGAACTCGCGCACTGACACCGGCAGCCGGCCGGCGCGCAGGGTGTAGAAGAAATCGATCAGCATGAAAAAGGCCTCCCGCGCTTGTCAGTCAAGCGTGCGGCGCTCCAAAAGATAGTGCAGCTGCGCCCGCGCCTCCGGCCACTCGCCGCTGCGCATGCTGTACATGACGGTATCGCGGATGGTGCCGTCGCGGCGCAGCGCATGGCCGCGGATGACGCCGTCCTTCTTTGCGCCCAGCCGCTCGATGGCGCGCTGCGAGGCGAAGTTGTAGTTGTCCGTGCGCCAGCCGACCACGTGGCAGCGCAGCGTGTCGAAGGCGTGGCCCATCATCAGCAGCTTGGCGGTAGTGTTGACGTGCGTGCGCTGCACGCCCTGGGCGTACCAGGTGTAGCCGATCTCCACGCGCCGCACGGCGGGCAGGATGTCGTGGTAGCTGGTGCTGCCCAGCACGCGGCCGGTGGCGTCATCCAGCACGGCGAAGGCGAAGCGGCTGCCGGCCTCGCGCATGGTCAGGGCGGTCTCGATGTAGGCGCGCGTGTCCTGGGGCTCGGGCACCGAAGTGACGCGCAGCTTCCACAGCTGGCCATCGGCCGCGGCGGCGGCCAGGCCCGCTTCGTGCGCCAGGGCCAGGGGCTCCAGGCGCACGCCGCGACCCTGCAGGGTGACGGGCTGCACGAAGGCCATGCTCAGGCCCCGCTGGCGCCGCGCGCCGCGCGGGCGTTGCGCCAGCGCCGCGCCAGGTTCAGGCCCAGTCCGCCGCCCAGGCCGACCAGGGCGATGGCGGCGATGCTGCCCGGGCCGTAGCCCTCGGCGAACAGGTCCAGGCCCAGCAGCAGCGCTGCTCCGTAGCCGGCGAGCGCGCCGACGACGAAGCCCACCGCGTCGCTCACGCCTTCCAGCAGCAGCCGTCGTGCAGCGCTCATGGTGAACCCTCCTTCAGCGGTTGCGCTGGTTCATGAAGACCAGCTTTTCGAACAGGCTCACGTCCTGCTCGTTCTTCAGCAGGGCGCCCACCAGCGGGGGCACGGCCACCTTGCTGTCGGCGGACTGCAGCGCTTCCAGGGGGATTTCCTCGGCCAGCAGCAGCTTCAGCCAGTCGATGAACTCGCTGGTGGACGGCTTCTTCTTCAGCCCGGGCAGGCCGCGCACGTCGTAGAACGTCTTCATCGCCGCCGTGAGCAGCTCGCTCTTGAGCGTCGGGAAGTGCACGTCGACGATCTTCTTCATCGTCTCGGGCTCGGGGAACTTGATGTAGTGGAAGAAGCACCGGCGCAGGAAGGCGTCGGGCAATTCCTTTTCGTTGTTGGAGGTGATGAACACCAGCGGGCGGTGCTTGGCGCGGATCATCTCGCGCGTCTCGTAGCAATAGAACTCCATGCGGTCGAGCTCGCGCAGCAGGTCGTTGGGAAACTCGATGTCGGCCTTGTCGATCTCGTCGATCAGGAGGGCCACCGGCTGCTCGGCCGTGAAGGCCTGCCACAGCACGCCACGGACGATGTAGTTGTGGATGTCCTTGACGCGCTCCGAGCCTTCGATGTCCGCCAACTGCGAGTCGCGCAACCGGCTCACCGCGTCGTATTCGTACAGGCCCTGCTGGGCCTTGGTGGTGGACTTGATGTGCCACTGCAACAGCGGCATGGACAGCGCCTGCGCCACTTCTTCGGCCAGCAGCGTCTTGCCGGTGCCGGGTTCGCCCTTGACCAGCAGGGGGCGTTGCAGGGTGATGGCGGCATTCACGGCCAGCATCAGGTCTTGCGTGGCCACGTAATTCTGGGAGCCTTGGAATTTCATGAACAGGGACTGCGTTGAGCGAGGGAAATCGTTGACGGAAAGGCTTGACAGGCGCTCGCTATAATCTTTGGAGTTACCGCAGAGACACCCAGTCATCCGATTGTGCGCGCAAAAATGAATAAAGCATTGACCACGATTTTCGCCCTCGCTGTCGCTCTGGCGACCGGCGCAGCCACCGCCCAGGACAAGGACATCAAGGGAGACGCGAAAGTCGGAGCTGGCAAGGTTGCCATGTGCATCGGCTGCCACAGCATCCCGGGCTACCAGGCGAGCTTCCCCGAAGTGCACAAGGTGCCGATGATTTCGGGCCAGGGCGCCGGCTACATCGCCGCCGCGCTGCACGCCTACCAAAAGGGCGAGCGCCGCCATCCCACCATGCGCAGCATCGCCGAGTCGCTGTCCGAGCAGGACATCGCCGATGTGTCCGCGTTCTACGCAGCCCAGGGCGAGGGCGAAAGCGGCGCGGCCAAGGCGCGTGAACCCGGCCAGCGCGTGGCGGCCCTGCTGCAAAAGGGCGCCTGCGTATCCTGCCACGGCGACAACTTCTCCAAGCCCATCGACCCGTCCTACCCCAAGATCGCGGGCCAGTATTCTGACTACCTCTTCGTGGCGCTCAAGTCGTACAAGGTCGATCCGGTCCTGTACACGGGCCGCAGCAACGGCGTGATGGCTGGCATCGCCAAGCAGTTCACCAACGCCGAACTCAAGGAACTGGCGCAGTACATCGGCTCGGTCGACGGCGACCTGCGTGTGGTGCCACAGTCGCGCTTTCGCTGACCGCGCGGCCAACCCCTTTTTCGCCTGAGCCAGAGCCCGCCCCGCGCGGGCTTTGTCGTTCCTGGGCGCGCGCCATACCGGCACGGGCCGGTGCGGCATTGCTGGCCACCTGCGCGGCCGATTCCTACAATGGTGCGGACATGCGCTTTCCTGTTTCCACCCCATGCGTTCGCACCGCGCGGCTGGCTTGCTCCACCGCGGCGCACGCGCGCGCCCTGCGCCTGGGCGGGGTGCGACAACCGGCCCGGCCGGCCGCGGATTCTTCCGCCCGGCGGTAGCCCTTCCTGCGCCGGCCGCGTGCCGGGCAGCGTCATCCAGTACTGCCGGGCGCCTTGGGCGCCAAGGGCGCGCGTCCCCGCCCGCATGGGCTGCCGCTGCACGCGGCGCGCGCTCCCTGGCCCGTGATGACATCGCCATCGCCGGAGCCGTTTCTCTCTCGGTCCGGCGTTTCGTGTCCGCTGCACACCAGGAGCTTCGCCATGCGCATCCAGACCATCGTCGCCCTCACCGACTTCTCCGCCCCTGCCGAGCAGGCGCTCGACCGCGCCGCGCTGCTGGCCGCCCAGCACGGAGCGCGCCTGGAGCTGCTGTACGTTGCCGAACAGCAGGACGCGAAATTCTGCGATCCGCAGGCGCGCCTGGCACAGCGCGCGCGCCAGTTGGCGCGCCGCCATGCGCTGGCGGTGCAAGCCCGCCCGGTGCCCGACGCCGGGCAGGGCGCGCGGGCCGTCATCGCTGCCACGGCCCAGGCCGACCTGGTGGTGATGGATTCACGGCTGCACGGCCGCTGGCGTTGGCCCACGCGCGCCACCGGCTTGCTGGCGCGCGTGCTGCGCGCCAGCGCCTGCCCGGTGCTGGTGGTGCAGCGCCCGGCGCGCCAGTCCTACGCGCATGTGCTGGTGCATGCCGCAGGCGATGCGGGCGGCGCGCTGCTGCGCAGCGCCAAGGCCCTGCAAAGCGGCGCGACGGTGGAGCTGTTCCATGCCGCGCGCACGCTGCGCGGCCTGCGCCTGGCGTGCAGCGAGGCGTTCGCGCGGGCGCTGCGCAGCCGCCGCCCGGCCCTGGCACAGGCCCAGCCGGCCCGGGCCCGGCTGCGGGTGTCCGACGCGTTCGAGGCGCGGCGCAACCGGGTCGCGCTGGTCACGGGCGGGCTGGATGCGGTGCGGCAGTTGTCGGTGCAGCAGCAAAGCACGCGTGCCGACCTGCTGGTGCTGGCGCATGCCCGCCGCAGCCTGGCGCGCGACCTGCTGCGGCCCGGCAAGGCCTGCCGGCTGTTGACCGAAGGCGGGGTGGGATGCGACGTGCTGCTGGTGCCCGCTGCGGAAGCGGCGGCGCCGGCCGCACTGCCCGCACGCGGGGCGGCGGACGATCAGTCGGCCGTGGCGCGCCGCTGGACGCAGGCCACGTAAGCGTCGCCGTCCGGTGCGCGGCCGGCGCGCTGGGCTTCCCACAGCATGCGGCCCAGGCATTCCATGGCTGCGTGGTGCGCGTCGTGCAGCGAGCCCAGGCGGCGTGCCAGCAGCTCCACGGCCTGGCGGATGCCGCGCGGCTGGTCGATGCTGCACTGCTCGCTGATGGACAGGTGCATGGACAGGTGCAGGAATGGGTTGGCCTGGTCGGCGCCCTCGGCATAGACACGGGCGAGCGCCGCTTCGACGTCGGCCAGCTCGCCATGGAACTCGGGGTGCTCGGCGATCCACAGGCTGGCCAGGGTTTCGATGGCTTCCATCGGCTGGCCCGCCTGCTGCTTGGCATGGGCGGCGCAGAAGAAACGCCGCACTTCGGCTTGCGTGGGGTTGAACATGGTGCGCCGCAGCGTAGCACGCCCACCTGCGACCGGGCGGCGCGCAGGGGCACTGATTTGCTATCAAATGAAGAGCTGCTTTCGCTTGCTGGGAGCGCGTTGGAGGCGGTTTTTCCTTCAGCCGGCTGCAGGCGGGTCATCTGCCTGTGCCGCCTCGCGTTCCTGGCGCTCCTTGGCCAGTTGCGCGACGAGCTGCTCGCGGCCCTGACGGGCCACGGCGATCATCGCCTCGCGGTCCCCGTGGTGCTGGTACATGCGTTCGGACAGGGCGATGTTGTGCGCCGCGAAGCGCTCGGCAAAGGCCTGCGCTTCCAGTGCGCTCTGGCCCATCAGCTCCAGCACGGTGCGCGCGCTGGCCACGCTGGCGCGAAACAGCTCGCGCTCGACATGCTCCACACCCAGCTTGCGCAGCGCGTGCCAGTGCGTCACGTCCCGTGCGCGTGCGACGATGGTCAGGTGGGGAAAGTGCCGCCGTGCCGCCTGCACGATCTTCAGCGACTGCTCGGGCGCGTCCACCGCCACCACCAGCACGCGCGCTTCGCCCGCGCCCGCCATGCGCAGCAGGGGCACGCGCGTGGCGTCGCCATAGAAGACCCGGTAGCCGAAGGTGTGCGCCACCTCCAGCATCTCCACGCTGTGGTCCAGCACGGTGGCCTCCAGCCCCTGGGCCAACACCATGCGCGCGACGATCTGCCCATAGCGCCCGAACCCGGCGACGATCACCGGCGCGCTCTGGGGCTGCTCCAGGGTGCGCTCATCGGGCGCAGGGGGCGCGGTGGGCGCGTCGCCCAGCCGCGCGTGGCGCCGCAGCAGCGCGCGGTCCAGCAACGCCAGCAGCAGCGGGGTGGCGAGCATCGACAGCGCCACCGCGCCGATCAGCAGCGAGGCCGCCTCGGCGTCGATGGCGCCGAACGATGCGCCGCTTTGGAACACCACGAACGCGAACTCGCCCCCTTGCGCAAGCAGCAGGGTGAACACCGGCCGTTCGCGGTAGGGCACGCCCGCCCCGCGCGCCAGTGCCCAGATCACCAGCGCCTTGATGGCCAGAAAACCCAGCACCAGCGCCGCCATGGTCCAGGGGGCAGCGGCGAGCACGCCGAAGTCGATGCTCATTCCCACCGCGATGAAGAACAGCCCGAGCAGCAGGCCCTTGAAGGGCTCGATGTCGGTCTCCAGCTCGCGCCGGTATTCGCTGTCGGCCAGCAGCACGCCGGCAAGGAATGCGCCCAGGGCCATCGACAGGCCCACGGAGAGCATCAGCATGGCGATGCCGACGACCAGGAACAGCGAGGTGGCGGTGAAGATTTCGGGTTGCTTGCTGCGGGCGATCCAGCGCAGCACCGGACGCAGCAGCCAGCGCCCGCCCAGCACGATGGTGCCCACCACGGCGGCCGTGCGCAGCGCTTCGCGCGCCAGCTCCCCGCTGCCGTGCGCGTGCGCCGCGGCCGCCGTGCCCAGCAGGGGCAGCAGCGCCAGGATCGGAATCGCCGCCACGTCCTGGAAGAGCAGGACGGAAAAGGCCTTTTGCCCGCTGACGGTGCGCATCAGGTTGCGCTCGGCCAGCACCTGCAAGGCGATGGCGGTGGACGACAGGGCCAGGCCCAGGGCGCCCACCAGCGCCACGCGCCAGGGCAGCCCCAGGGCTGATGCGGCTGCCCACAGCAGCAGCGCGCAGCCGCCCGTTTGCGCCAGGCCCAGGCCCAGGATCGGGCGGCGCAGGCTCCACAGGCGCGCCGGCTGCAGTTCCAGTCCGACCAGAAACAGCATCAGCACCACGCCGAACTCGGCGAAATGCAGGATGTCCTGCACGTTGCGCACCAGCGCCAGCCCCCAGGGGCCGATGGCGATGCCGGCGACCAGGTACCCGATGATCGCGCCCAGGCCGAGCGCTCGGGCGATGGGCACGGCGATCACGGCGGCCGCCAGGTAGGTGAAGCCGTAGGTGAGCCAGACAGGAGCGTGGGCCATGGGGTCGGGTGGGAAGGCAGGCAGGCAGGCAGGAGCCACGCGCGTGTGGCTGCGGAAATTGTGGCACCGTGCGGCACACCTCGGGGAGGTTGGCGGAATGCTATTAAAAATATAGCTGCTAGCGCTTGCTACATAAGCGCTGGCGGCTGTTTTAGCTTGAAAGGGCGTTGCGCCGCCCCCAACGCACCGGTGCAGTGGCCGATAGAATCGCCGGCTGTTTTTTCCGTCTTTCCCCCTTTTCTTTTTCGACACCTCACCCCTGCGGCGCACTATGGACTGGCACACCTGGATGGCATTTTTCGCGGCGTCGTGGGTCATCGCGATCTCGCCCGGCTCCGGTGCCGTGCTGTCGATGAGCCATGGCCTGAGCTACGGCGTGCGCGGCGCGGGCGTGACCATCCTGGGGCTGGAGCTGGGGCTGCTGTTCATCCTGGTGGTGGCCGGCGCCGGCGTGGGCTCGCTGCTGATCGCATCGGAGCTGGCCTTCAACGTGGTGAAGGTGCTGGGTGCGTGCTATCTGCTGTACATCGGCTGGTGCCAGTGGCGCGCGGGCGCGGCGGGCACGCTGGGCGGCGAGCTGGCCGCGGCCCCGATGAGCCGGCGCCGGCGCGTGCTCACCGGCATGCTGACCAACGCCACCAACCCCAAGGGCATCCTGTTCATGGTGGCGGTGCTGCCGCAGTTCATGACCGACGCGCGCCCGCTGTGGCAGCAGCTCGCGGTCATGGCGACGACGCTGGTGCTGGTGGACCTGATCGTCATGAACGGCTACGCCGCCGGCGCCAGCGCGATGCGGCGGCTGATGCAAAGCGCCAGCGCCATGCGTGCGCAAAACCGCGTGTTCGGCTCGCTCTTGATGGCCGTGGGCGCGGGGTTGTTTTTCGTCAAGCGGGGCGGCCAGGGCGCCTGAGCGTGCGCCCGGCCTGAACGGCTGCTGGCCGCCGGCACGCATTCAGTCGCCCACTGGACATGGCCGCGCCGCGGCCCTGGTCTACAGTGGCCGACCATGAAAAAGACCTTTTCCAGCCATTCCGAGGTTGCCGCCCACGTCGGGCGGCAGGTGGCCGTCACCGACTGGACCGTCATCACGCAGGAGCGCATCGACCTGTTCGCGCGCGCCACCGGTGACGACCAATGGATCCACACCGACCCGGCGCGTGCCGCGCAGGGTCCGTTCGGCAGCACCATCGCCCATGGCTACCTCACCCTGTCACTGCTGGCGCAGTTCATGGAGGAGGCCTTTGCGATCGAAGGCGCGACCATGGGCGTGAACTACGGGCTTAACCGGGTGCGGTTTCCGGCGCCGGTGCCCGCAGGCAGCCGGCTGCGTGCGCACCTCAGGCTGCTCGCCACCGAGCCGGTGGCGCCGGACGGCCTGCAGATGACGTGGGAAGTGACGGTGGAGCGCGAAGGCGGCGACAAGCCCGTGTGCGTCGCCGAGGCCCTGGTGCGCAGCTACGGCGCGGTGGCCTGAACCAGATCGGCCGGCTGCGAAGGCGGCGACACGCCCATCAAGAAGCTGTTTTGCCGCCAGGCCTCGTACACCGTGACGGCCACGGCATTGGACAGGTTCAGGCTGCGCTGCGACGGCATCATCGGCAGGCGCAGGCGTTGCGCGGGCGGAAACGTCTCGCGCAGCATCGGCGGCAGGCCGCGCGACTCGGCGCCGAAGACCAGCCAGTCGCCGGGCAAAAAACCCGTGTCGTAGACCGTTTGCTCGCCATGCGTGGTGAGCGCGAACATGCGCGACATGTCCGGCTCCTCCTCGCGCAGCAGCGCCGTCCAGCCGGCGTGGCGCCGCACATCGGCCCACTCATGGTAGTCCAGGCCGGCGCGGCGCAGCAGCGCGTCGTCCATCGAAAACCCCAGCGGCTCGACCAGATGGAGCGTGCAGCCGGTGTTGGCCACCAGCCGGATCACGTTGCCGGTGTTGGGCGGGATCTCCGGCTCGACGAGGACGATGTGAAACATGGGACTATTGTGGGCAAGAACGCCCGCAGTCGGCATGCGCGGCGCCTTCGCAGCGCAAGTTTGTGGTAATCAATCGTTTCGCGGCGGGGTGCGCGCCAGCACCAGCGCATCGACGTGCGCCGCGCCGCCCGCGCGCAGCGCCAGCGCGGCGGCGTGCAATGTCGCGCCGGTGGTCATGACGTCGTCCACCAGCAGCACGCGCCGGCCGGCGACTTCGCGCGCGCGCAAGGGCTCCAGGGCGAACGCGCCTCGCAGGTTGCGCAGGCGCGCCGCGCGCGCCAGTGCGCTTTGCGCGGGCGTGTCGTGCAGGCGCAGCAGCAGGGTGGGGCGCAGGCGGCGATCCGCCTCCAGCGCGCGCGCCAGCTGCAGCGCCTGGTTGTAGCCGCGCTCGCGCAGACGTGCGGCCGACAGCGGGATGGGCAGCACCCAGTCGGCCCGGGTGATGGTCTCGGCGGCGCCGTGCGCCGTGCGCATCAGCGTGCCGAGCGTGCTCGCCCAGCTGGGGTCGGTGCCGAACTTGAACCGGGCGATCAACCCGGCCCACGGGTAGCCGTAGTCCACGGCCGCGACGCAGCCATCGAGCGGCGGCGGGTCACGCAGGCAGGCGCCGCAGCGTGCCACGCCGGCCGGCAGCGCGCGGGCGCACGTCGCGCAGCGCGTGCGCGCCGGCGCAAAGCGCGCCAGGCAGGCCGCGCACAACGGCTGCGCCGGCCAGGCGTGGCACAGCGCGCACTGGCTGGGCAAGCGCGCCGCGATCTGTTTGGCCAGAGCCGCCACGGCGGCAACGGGATGCATCGCCTCAATATACTGGCCCGCAGCCCGACCACCGCAGCGGCCCGCGTGCGCCGCGCTTTCTGTTTTCATGTCCGAGCACCTGCCCCCCACCATCGATCCCACTGCGGCGGCGCGCTGGCACGCGGACGCGCCTGACGAGTCGCCCTGGCTGCACGAGGAGGTGGCGCGTCGCATGCACGAGCGGCTGCAGTGGATCGTGCAGCCGCCTGCTGCCTGGTGCGACTGGGACCCGATGCGCGGCGGGGTGCAGGGCCATGCATTGGTGGCGGGGCAGTTCCCGCGGGCGCTGTGCCACATCGCCGAGACCTCGTCGGCGCAAGGCCAGGCGCTGGCGCGCGAATACTTCGAGCGCGCCTGGTGGAGCCCGGCGCGCTGGTCGGGCGCGGCTCCGCGCTTCGGCGTGCCGGACGAGGCCAGCGTGCAGATGCTGTGGTCCAACATGGCGCTGCACATGGCGGCCGACCCGCAGGCGCTGATCCAGCAGTGGCACCGCGCGCTGGCGGTGGACGGCTACCTGATGTTCTCGTGCCTGGGCCCGGACACGCTGCGCGAATTGCGCGCCCTGTACGCGCAGCAGGGCTGGCCCGCGCCCGGGCACGCCTTCACCGACATGCACGACTGGGGCGACATGCTGGTGCAGGCCGGCTTCGCCGACCCGGTGATGGACATGGAACGCATCACGCTGACCTTTGCCGGCCCCGAGCGGCTCCTGCAGGAGCTGCGCGGCCTGGGCCGCAACCTCCATCCCGGGCGTTTTCCTGCGCTGCGCGGCCGCCGCTGGCGCGACGCGCTGCATGCGCGGCTGGGCGAGCAGCTGGCCGACGAGCGCCAGGGCGGCCAGTTGGCGCTGACTTTCGAGGTGGTCTACGGGCATGCCGTGAAGCCTGCGGCGCGGGTGCCGGTGGCCGGCGAAAGCGCCGTGTCGCTGGCCGACATGCGCGCCATGCTGCGCACGCCGGCGCCTCGGTGAACGCGGCTGCCCTGTCAATGATGCCGATCAATGCAAGCTACAATCGATCGGCTTGCGGATTGGGAACTTCCTCGGGCCCGCAGCGTCGGGTCCGGTCTGTCGCATCTGCGGGGCGCAGCGTGGTTCGGACCACGGTGCGGCCCCTTTTTTGTGCGCCATCTGGCCGCTTTTCTCGCTCAGGACTAACGCGTATTGCCGCGCTTTCCGGGTCTGGGCATGCTGGTCGCTGGCGGAGGGTTCTTCCTGGCAATGTTGCGGGGTTTGGCGCCGCATGGTGGAGACAAGGGGCCGCGGTGCCAGCGGTCCGGACTGATCGAATGGCTGGGTGCGTGGCGCACCGGCGGCCCCGGCGCCCGGGACGTGCGCAGCCGCCGTGGCCCGCCTGTGGACAGCACGAAATTGGTCAAATTGGATAGGAAAAGAAGTGAGAACGATGAAGCGCATTTCCAACAAGCTGGGTTCGTTGCTGCTGGGGGGCTTTGCCTGGATGGCCACCGCGGCCCATGCGGTGCAGGACCTGCCCGGGGGGCCGGCGGTCAATCAGCTCAACCTGCACCCGCCAGTCACGAAAATCGCCGAGGAGCAGCACTTCCTGCACTGGATGATGCTCATCGTCTGCACGGTGATCTTCATCGGCGTGTTCGGCGTGATGTTCTATTCCATCTGGCACCACCGCAAGTCGCGCGGTGCCAAGGCCGCCAATTTCCACGAGTCCGTCACCGTCGAGGTGGCCTGGACCGTGATTCCGTTCATCATCGTCGTGCTCATGGCGCTGCCCGCCACCAAGGTGCTGGTGGCGCAGAAAGACACCACCAATGCCGACCTCACCGTCAAGGTGACGGGCTACCAGTGGAAGTGGGGCTACGACTACATTTCCGGCGAAGGCGAGGGCCTGGGCTACATCTCCACGCTGGACAGCAGCCACCGCCAGATGTCCGACAGCGGCGACGTGTCGCAGGCGCCGGCCAACTACCTGCTCAAGGTGGACAACCCGTTGGTCGTGCCCGTGGGCAAGAAAGTGCGCGTGATCGTCACCGCCAACGACGTGATCCATTCCTTCATGGTGCCGGCCTTCGGCATCAAGCAGGACGCCATCCCCGGTTTCGTGCGCGATACTTGGTTCCGCGCTGAAAAAGTGGGCGACTACTACGGGCAGTGCGCCGAGCTGTGCGGCAAGGAACACGCCTACATGCCGATCCACGTGAAGGTGGTGTCGGCCCCCGAGTACACCGCCTGGGTCGACACCGAGACCAAGAAGGCCGCTGCCAAGCAGGACGACCCGAACAAGGTCTGGGCCCTGGATGCGATGCTGCCGCGTGGCGAGAAGGTCTACGCCGCCAACTGCGCGGCCTGCCACCAGGCCAACGGCAAGGGCGCCGGCCCGATCAAGCCGCTGGACGGCTCGGCCATCGTGCTCGACGAAGACCACAGCAAGCAGATCCAGATCCTGCTGCACGGCGCCGCCGGGGGCGCGATGCCCTCGTGGGCGCAGCTGAGCGACACCGATCTCGCCGCGGTCGCCACGTATACGAAGAATGCCTGGTCGAACAAGACGGGCCAGGTGGTGCAGCCGGCCGAAATTCTGGCCCAGCGCGGCAAGTGATCGCGCAGCAGCCAACGCACGGAACGAAGAGGATCCAAGTCATGAGCGCAGTTCTGGACAACCACGGACAC
>DAMCAL010000080.1:0-12099 GCA_032059585.1 Burkholderiaceae bacterium | reverse complement strand
TGTCGCTAGGCCTACTACTGATGTCCAACGGGCAGGCAAAGTAGCGCGCGTCAGTCACTTACTCACTCACCTCTACTTCTTCGGCCCGTTTGCACCAGCAACGGGCCGTTTTTGTATGCATGCAGGTTGCTGGTGGTTCATCCAACCCCTTGATCGGAGCCCCGCACCATGTTGAAAAACCCTGCCAGCAAGTACCGCCCCTTCGCCCCCGTCGCGCTCAAGGATCGCACCTGGCCCGACGTTCGGATCGAGCGCGCCCCGCGCTGGCTGTCCACCGACCTGCGCGACGGCAATCAGGCATTGATCGAGCCCATGGACGTGCAGCGCAAGCTGCGCATGTTCGAGTTGCTGGTGCGCATCGGCTTCAAGGAAATCGAAATCGGCTTTCCAGCCGCATCGCAGACCGAGTGGGACTTCGTGCGCAAGCTCATCCACGAGGATCGCATTCCCGAGGACGTCACCATCCAGGCCATGACGCCGGCGCGCGAGGAGCTGATCGAGCGCACCGTACAGTCACTCGAAGGCGCGCGCCGGGCCATCGTGCACGTGTACAACGCCGTGGCGCCGGTCTGGCGCGAAGTGGTGTTCGGCATGACGGTGCCCGAGGTCATGGCCCTGGTCGGGCGCCACGTGCGCCAGGTGCGCTCCCTGACCGATGCGCGGCCCGGCACCGAATGGGTGCTGCAGTACTCGCCCGAGACCTTCAGCCTGGCGGAGCTCGAGGTGTCGCTTGAGGCCTGCGAGACGGCGATCGCCGCCTGGGGTGCGGGCCGCCCCATCATCCTGAACCTGCCGACCACGGTGGAGGCCGCCACGCCCAACGTCTTCGCCGACCAGATCGAGTGGATGGCGCGGCGCTTTGCCGGCCGCCCCGAGGTGGTGCTGTCCGTGCACCCGCACAACGACCGCGGCACCGGCACGGCCGCTGCCGAGCTGGCCCTGATGGCCGGCGCGCACCGCGTGGAAGGCTGCCTGTTCGGCAACGGCGAGCGCACGGGCAACCTGGACATTGTCAACGTCGCGCTCAACCTGTACGTGCAGAGCGTCTCGCCTGGGCTGGACTTCTCCGACATCGACGCCATCCGCGCCGAGGTCGAGCACTGCAACCAGCTGCCCGTGCCGGCGCGCCACCCGTACGCGGGCGACCTGGTCTACACGTCTTTCTCGGGTTCGCACCAGGACGCGATCAAGAAAGCCTTTGCCGCGCGCCGTGAGGGCGACGCATGGGCCATTCCCTACCTGCCGATCGACCCCAAGGACCTGGGCCGCAGTTACGAAGCAGTGATCCGTGTGAACAGCCAGTCGGGCAAGGGCGGTATCGCCTACCTGCTCGAAGCTGAATACGGTGTGCAGCTGCCGCGCCGGTTGCAGATCGAGTTCAGCCAGGCGGTGCAGCGCACCATGGACGTGCAGGGCAAGGAGCTGGCCGCTGCCGACCTGTGGCGCCTCTTCCGCGAGGAATATGCGCTGGAGCGTACGCCCGACGTGCAGCAGCGCCACATTGCCGCGCATACCGACGCGCAAGGCGCTGCACAAACCGAACTGCGCGGCACCATCGCGTGGCAGGGCCGCAAGCACACGCTGCACGGCCACGGCAACGGCCCCGTCGACGCCTTCGTGAACGCGCTGGGCGCCGCCACGGGGCGCAGCATCCGCGTGGTGGACTACCAGGAGCACGCCATCGGCGGCACGGGCTCGGTGGGCGGTGATGCCCGCGCCGCAGCCTACGTCGAGCTGCGCGTGGACGACGGCCGCCACGTCTTCGGTGTGGGCATGGACAACGACATCTTGAGCGCCGCGCTGCGCGCCGTGACCTCAGGCGTGCTGCGCGCCGCGCACGCCCAGCCGGGCAGTGCGCAGCCCGCGCCCGAGTGGCAGGAAGAGCTGGTGCACGCCGCTTGAATCACCGCCTGGCGTCTGTCCGCCGGGCCATCCGCCAACCCCTTTCGCATCCGCACGAAAAGAACTTCCATGACCGACAAACTCATCATTTTCGACACCACGTTGCGCGACGGCGAGCAGTCGCCCGGTGCCTCCATGACGCGCGACGAGAAACTGCGCATCGCCCGGCAGCTGGAGCGCCTGAAGGTGGACGTGATCGAAGCGGGTTTCGCCGCCAGTTCCAATGGTGATTTCGAATGCGTGCAGTCCATCGCGCGCGCCGTGAAGGACTCGACCATCTGCTCGCTCTCGCGCGCCAACGACCGCGACATCGCCCGTGCCGCCGAGGCGTTGAAGGACGCGAACCGCGCGCGCATCCACACCTTCATCGCCACGAGTGCGCTGCACATGGAAAAGAAGCTGCGCATGACGCCCGAACAGGTGCTGGAGCAGGCGAAGCAATCGGTGCGCTTCGCCCGCAACCTGCTGGACGACATCGAGTTCAGTCCGGAAGATGGCTACCGCAGCGACCCGGATTTCCTCTGCCGCGTGATCGAAGCGGTGATCGCCGAAGGCGCGACGACCATCAACGTACCTGACACGGTGGGCTACGCCATCCCCGAGCTCTATGGCAATTTCATCAGGAACCTGCGCGAGCGCGTGCCCAACAGCGACAAGGCCGTCTGGAGCGTCCACTGCCACAACGACCTGGGCATGGCCGTGGCTAATTCGCTGGCTGGCGTCAAAATAGGAGGCGCCCGACAGGTGGAGTGCACCATCAACGGGCTGGGCGAACGCGCGGGCAACTGTTCGCTGGAAGAGGTGGTGATGGCGGTGAAGACCCGCAGGGATTACTTCGGGCTCGATGTAAACATTGACACCCAGCACATCGTCGCGGCCAGCCGCATGGTGAGCCAGACCACCGGTTTCATCGTGCAGCCGAACAAGGCGGTGGTCGGGGCGAACGCTTTCGCCCATGCGTCGGGCATCCACCAGGACGGCGTGCTCAAGGCGCGCGATACCTACGAAATCATGCGGGCTGAGGACGTAGGCTGGACGGCCAACAAGATCGTGCTGGGCAAGCTCTCGGGACGCAATGCCTTCAAGCAGCGGCTGCAGGAGCTGGGGGTGGAGCTCGACAGCGAAAGCGAGGTCAATGCCGCGTTTGCCCGGTTCAAGGAGCTGGCCGACCGCAAGAGCGAAATTTTCGACGAGGACATCCTGGCGCTCGTGAACGATGAAAGCCTGTCTGCGGACAAGGAGCAGTTCGGCTTCGTCTCGCTCACGCAGCGCAGCGAGACCGGCGAGCGCCCGCACGCGGCGATTGTCTTCACCGTCGAGGGGCGAGAGGTGCACAGCCAGTCCGAGGGGAACGGCCCGGTGGACGCTTCGCTCAAAGCCATCGAAGCACATGTGCACAGCGGCGCGGAAATGGTGTTGTACTCGGTGAACGCGATCAGCGGCTCGACCGAAAGCCAGGGTGAAGTCACCGTGCGCCTGCAAAGCGCCGGGCGCATCGTCAACGGCGTCGGTGCAGATCCGGACATCATCGTGGCGTCCGCGAAGGCATACTTGAGTGCGCTGAACAAATTGCAAAGCAAGGCGGAAAAAGTGGCCGCCCAGGGCTGAGGGACGCACGCGCGACACTTCACGCGCTTTCTCAGGCAAGCTGCGCAAGACTTTGATCTTGCGCGGCTTTTTTTGCTTCGGTACACTGGCAAACAGTTTTTTCCATTTGGAGCATCCCATGCCCGCAGGCCTGCCTTTCGCGTTGCGCGTGTCCCGTCTCGCGGTGTTTGCCGCCTTGGCCGTGACCCTGGCGGCGCCTGCAGCGCAGGCTGCTCCACGCAAGCACGCGTCGGCCAAAAAGCCGGTCGCCACGGTGGCGAAGCGCTCCACGGCCGCGTCTGCGGCGCGCGCTCCGCGCAAAGGCGTTGCGGTGTCTGCTGCGCGCGTGTCCTCGCGCAGCGCACGTGCGCCCGTACGGGCCGTGGCAACGGCCCCGGCGCGCCTATCCTTCGGGCAGATCGCCGGCCTGCACAAGGTCACCGACCCGCTGGACCTGAAGTCGAGCGTGGCGCTGGTCATGGACCAGGACACCAAGGAAGTGCTGCTCAGCAAGAATGACCGGGCCGTGCTGCCGATCGCGTCCTTGACCAAACTGATGACGGGCCTGCTGATCTCGGAAGCCCACCTGCCGATGGACGAGCTCATCACCATCACGCAGGATGACGTGGACACTGAAAAGCACAGCGGTTCGCGCCTGAGGGTCGGGTCGACCCTGACCCGGGGCGAGCTGTTGCACCTGGCTCTGATGTCCAGCGAAAACCGTGCCGCCCACGCGTTGGGTCGCACTTACCCGGGTGGGCTTTCGACGTTTGTCGAGCGGATGAACGTCAAGGCGCGGCTGCTGGGCATGACCGACACGCGGTACGTGGAACCCACGGGTCTGTCGAGCCAGAACCAGTCGAGCGCGCAAGACCTGGCCACGCTGGTGAACGTGGCCCATGGCGATGCGCTGCTGCGCGAACTGTCCACCTCGCCCGGCCATGAGGTGGCCGTGGGCAACCGCGTGCTGCAGTACAACAACACCAACCGGCTGGTCAAGAATCCGGCATGGGACATCGGCCTGCAAAAGACTGGCTACATCTCCGAGGCGGGGCGATGCCTGGTGATGCAGACCGAGGTGGCCGGACGCAAGCTGATCATGGTGTTCCTGGATTCCGCAGGCAAGCTCAGCCGGCTGGGCGACGCCGAGCGCGTACGCTCCTGGGTGGAGAGCCTGCAGCCAGGGGCTGATGCGGTGTTGACAGCGGGCACGCCCGGCAGCTTCAAGCCCTGAAATACTCCACGGACTCGCTCTTTCTTCGGCGCTGAACCCGCCGTGAGGAGGGCGGCAACGATTCGGCTAGGTGCGCCGGGAATCCGCCAGCACCGTGCGCTGCCCGGCCACATGGCCCAGTGCCTTGGAGATGTCCTGTGCCGCGGCCTGCAACTTGGTCAGCCAGCTTTCGTCCAGCCGGTCGGCTGGCGCCGAAATGGACAGGCCGGCGACCAGCTGTCCCTGGTCGTCGAAAACACCCGCCGCCATGCAGCGCACCCCGAGCTCCAGCTCTTCATTGTCGTGCGCGAACCCATATTGCCGCGCGCGTCCCAGTTCGCGCTCGAGCACCGGCAGTTGCGTGATGCTGTTGCCCGTATGGCCCGGCAGGCCTGTGCGGGTGGCGTAGGCGCGCACACGCTGCGCGTCGTCCGCCGCCAGGAACAGCTTGCCGGTGGAGGTCAGGTGCAGTGGCGCATGGCCGCCGATCGCGCGTACCACCTGCATGCCGGATCGCTCGCTGTAGGCGCGTTCGATGTACACGATCTCGTCGCCCTGGCGCACGCTCAGGTTCACCGGTTGCTGGATCAGCTTGTGCAGCTGGCGCATCGATGACAGCGCAGCGTCGCGCACCGACAGGCGTGCCTTGACCAGGTTGCCCAATTCGAGCAACCGCATGCCCAACCGGTAGCTGCCCGCTTCCGGCCGGTCCACAAAGCGGCCGATGGTCAGGTCGTTCAGGATGCGGTGCGCAGTGGAAGGGTGCAAACCGGTCTTTTCGCTGATCTCCTTGAGCGAGATCGCTTCCTCGCGCGTTGCCAGCATATCGATGAGCTGGAACACGCGCTCCAGGACTTGGACACTGGGTTTGGCAGGCGCGTCCGACGGGCTTTTCTTCATGGCAGGCAAAGGTCAGGCGAAAAGCCGCCCATTTTACGTAATGAAAAAGAAAGGCGCCGTGGCGCCTTTCTTCAACGAAGCAGGAGAGGGCGCGCGGCGCCCCGGGCCGTCAGCGGGCCGTGGAGGTATCTGCGGCTGCCGCCTTGCGGTAGTCGCCCCACTTGCCGAGCTCCCACTTGGCGATAGCGTTGCGGTGCACCTCGTCCGGGCCGTCCGCAAAACGCAGCGTGCGTGCGTTGGCGTAGGCATATGCCAGCGGGAAGTCGTCGCAAACACCCCCGCCGCCATAGACCTGCATGGCCCAATCGATGACCTGGCAGGCCATGCTGGGCGCGACCACCTTGATCATGGCGATCTCGCTTCGGGCCACCTTGTTGCCTGCGGTGTCCATCATCCAGGCGGCCTTCAGGGTCAGCAAGCGGGCCATGTCGATGCGGCAGCGCGCTTCGGCGATGCGTTCCTGGGTGACAGTCTGCGCCCCGATGGGTTTACCGAACGCGACCCGGCTGTTCGCGCGCTTGCACATCAGCTCGAGCGCGCGCTCGGCCTGGCCGATCAGGCGCATGCAGTGGTGGATGCGCCCCGGGCCCAGCCGTCCCTGCGCGATCTCGAATCCGCGCCCCTCCCCAAGAAGGATGTTGTCCACCGGGACCCGGACGTTCTCGAACAGCACTTCGGCATGGCCGTGCGGCGCATCGTCGTAGCCGAACACGTTGAGTGCTCGCACGATGGTGATGCCGGCGGTATCGGCAGGTACCACGACCATGCTCTGCTGCGAGTGGCGGGCCGCCTCAGGGTCGGTCTTGCCCATGGTAATAAAGACCTTGCAGCGCGGGTCGTTGGCGCCGCTGGTCCACCACTTGCGCCCGTTGATGACGTACTCGTCTCCCTGGCGCTCGATGCGGGTGCTGATGTTGGTGGCGTCCGACGAGGCCACGTCCGGCTCGGTCATGGCGAAGGCCGAGCGGATGCGGCCTTCGAGCAGCGGTTTGAGCCAGGCTGCCTTGATGGCCTCGGAACCGTAGCGGGCGATGGTCTCCATGTTGCCGGTGTCCGGCGCCGAGCAGTTGAACACTTCGCTGGCCCACAGCACGCGTCCCATGATCTCGGCCAGGGGAGCGTACTCGGCGTTGGTCAGGCCGGCGCCGTGGTACCCGGAAGCCTCGGCCGTGTCCACCGGCAGGAACAGATTCCACAGCCCGGCGGCCTGGGCCTTGGGCTTGAGGTTCTCCACGGTCTGCAGCGGGGTCCAACGGCGTCCGGCTGCGGTGTTGGCAGCCAACTCTTCCGTGTACTGCCGTTCGGCCGGGTAGACGTGCTCCTCCATGAACCGCGTCAGGCGCTCCTGCAGTTCCCGCGTCTTGGGTGAGTAGTCGAAATCCATGGTGTTTCCTTGTCGATGATGGCCCTGACGAACGGGGCCGTTAGCCGCGCTGGGCGAATGACCAGGCGAGCTCCGCCAGAGGGCGCGCGGTGGCGCCCGCCGCTTTGGCCTGCGCGCTGGCGGCCGTACCGTCCTCCACGCGCTTGGCAATGCCCTGCAAGATGGCCGCAATGCGGAACATGTTGTAGGCCATGTAAAAGTTCCAGTCCTGCTCGAGCGAGGCCGCATCGGCCAGCCCGGTGCGCTCGCAGTAGCGCGCGATGTATTCGCTTTCGCTCGGGATGCCCAGAGAGGCGAAGTCGAGGCCGGCGATGCCGCGCCCCAGGCCGGGGGGGATGTGCCAGCTCATGCACTGGTAAGCAAAGTCGGCCAGCGGATGGCCCAAAGTGGACAGCTCCCAGTCGAGCACCGCGATGACGCGCGGCTCTTGCGGGTGGAACATCAGGTTGTCCAGCCGGAAGTCGCCATGCACGATGGACACGCGGCTCTCGTCACGCGCGCTGGCCGGCATGTGCTCGGGCAGCCATTGCATCAGCCGGTCCATCTCGGGGATCGGCTGTGTGATGGAGGCGCGATACTGCTTGCTCCAGCGTCCGACCTGGCGCTCAAAATAGTTGCCCGGCTTGCCGTAGTCGCCGAGGCCACGAGCGCGGAAGTCCACCATGTGCAGCGCTGCGATCACCCGGTTCATCTCGTCGTACATCGCGGCGCGCTCGTCCGGGCGCATGCCCGGCAGCGACTGGTCCCACAGCACCCGCCCCTGCATGAACTCCATGACATAGAAAGCGCGTCCGATGACCGATTCGTCCTGGCACAGCGCCAGCATGCGCGGCACCGGCACGTCGGTGTTGGCCAAGCCGCCCATCACCGCGTATTCACGCTCGATGGCATGGGCCGACGGCAGCAGCTTGGCCACGGGGCCCGGCTTGGCGCGCATGACGTAGGTCCGTCCGGGTGTCGTGAGCTTGTACGTGGGGTTCGACTGCCCGCCCTTGAACATCTCCACCGAGACGGGCCCGGCGAAACCGTCGACGTGCCGGCTGAGCCACGCGGTCAGGGCGTCGACATCGAAAGCGTGCTGGTCGGAGACGGCGCGCGTCCCGACAAAGTGATCAAAATTGCTCATGGCCTGCAGGGAAGAGGGGAAAGGTGGGCGAGCGCCCCGGCGCGCGGCGCGGCGAGCCACGAACGAGGCCGTGCATGGCCGGGCCGCGGTTCACTGCATCGATTCCGTCAGGCGCAGCAGCGCCGGCCGGTCGCGCACCACCAGGCCCGCTGGCTCGATGCGGATGATGTCCTCGCGCTCCATGGCCTTGAGCTCCTGGTTGACGCGCTGGCGCGAGGCTCCCAGCAGCTGGGCCAGCTCCTCCTGCGCCAGCTGCAGGCTGATGCGCAGCTCGTCGCCATTGGCCAGACTCGGCACGCCGTAGCTGCGCACCAGGTGCAACAACTGTTTGGCCAGCCGGGCGCGCAAGGGCAGGGTGTTCAGATCTTCCACCAGGCCGAACAACTGGCGGATGCGCCGCGCATGCAGGCGCAGCAAGGCCTCGTACAGTTCCACATGCTGCGCAAGGATCTTCTTGAAGTCTCCGCGCGCCACGCAGACGATGGTGGTGTCGCCGTGGGCATAGGCGTCGTGGGTGCGCTGCTCGCCGTCGAAGAACGCCACATCGCCAAACCAGATCCCCGGCTCGACGTAGGTCAGCGTGATCTGCTTGCCCGAGATCGAGGTCGAGCTCACCCGCACCGCGCCACGGGCACAGGCAATCCACTCCTCGGGCGGATCGCCCCGCGCCGCGATCAGCGCACCGTCCTTGAAGCGTTTGACGTAGGAGCATCGGAGAATGTCGTGGCGCAGCGATGGGGAGAGGGAAGAGAACCAGCGACCGGAATTGATCGCCTCACGTTCTTCGATCGTAAGAATGGGTTCGTGCATGGTCTGTCTTATGCGTGACTGGATCGCGGATGATTGTCGCGTGGGGGACCAGGCACAGCGCGCGTAGCCCCGAGCCGCTACAATCGCAGGATTGGACAACACCATACAAGGGCGAGAAAGGCACACCGGGTTATGACACCGCGAACTACAACGGGGATCTCCACCAGCCTTTGATGGGCTGGCCGTTCGCGCCTGCACGAGACCTGACCCTTTCCTTCTCTCCCTCGAAAAAAGCGCGGACTTCGTTCCGCGCTTTTGCGTTTCTCCGGCACCCCGGGCGCGGCGCTTATCCCCTGCACCACGACAGCACAGGACCTCTTCCATGATCCAGATCACGCTTCCCGACGGCTCGCAACGTGAATTTCCCGGCCCGGTGACGGTGGCCGAAGTGGCCGCCTCCATCGGCAGCGGCCTGGCCAAGGCCGCCCTGGCAGGCAGGGTCGGGGACCAGGTGGTCGACACCAGCTACCAGATCACGCAGGACACTCCCTTGAGCATCGTCACCGCCAAGGACGCCGAAGGCCTGGATTTGATCCGGCACTCCACGGCGCACCTGCTGGCCTACGCGGTCAAGGACCTGTTTCCCGATGCCCAGGTGACCATCGGCCCGGTGATCGAAAACGGCTTCTACTACGACTTCTCGTACAAGCGCCCCTTCACGCCCGACGACCTGGCGGCGATCGAAAAGCGCATGGCCGAGCTGGCGGCCAAGGACGAGCCGGTGACGCGCCGCGTGCTGCCGCGCGACGCGGCGGTGGAGCATTTCAAGGGGCTGGGCGAGCACTACAAGGCCGAGATCATCGCCAGCATTCCGGCCGGCGAGGATGTGAGCCTGTACCGCGAAGGCGGCTTCGAGGACCTGTGCCGCGGCCCCCACGTGCCCAGTACCGGAAAGCTCAGGCACTTCAAGCTGATGAAGGTCGCGGGCGCCTACTGGCGCGGCGACCACCGCAACGAGATGCTGCAGCGCATCTACGGCACGGCCTGGGCCAGCAAGGACGAGCTGCAGCAGTACCTGACCATGCTGGAGGAGGCCGAAAAGCGCGACCACCGCAGGCTGGGCCGCGAGCTGGATTTGTTCCACATCGACGAGCACTCGCCCGGTACCGTGTTCTGGCACCCCAAGGGCTGGCAGCTGTGGCAGCAGGTCGAGCAGTACATGCGCCGCGTGTACAACGACAACGGCTACCAGGAGGTCAAGGCCCCGCAGATCCTGGACAAGTCGCTGTGGGAGAAGACCGGGCACTGGGACAAGTACCGCGAGAACATGTTCGTCACCGAAAGCGAAAAGCGCGACTACGCGCTCAAGCCGATGAACTGCCCGGGCCACATCCTGATCTTCAAGCAGGGCATCAAGAGCTACCGCGACCTGCCGCTGCGCTACGGCGAGTTCGGCAACTGCCACCGCAACGAGCCCACGGGCGGGCTGCACGGCATCATGCGCGTGCGCGGCTTCACGCAGGACGACGGCCACATCTTCTGCACCGAAGACCAGATCCAGCCCGAGGTGCTGGCCTTCACGCGCCTGCTGCAGAAGGTCTACGCCGACTTCGGCTTCACCGACATCATCTACAAGGTCGCCACGCGGCCCGAGGCGCGCATCGGCTCCGACGAAAGCTGGGACAAGGCCGAGGCGGCGCTGATCCACAGCCTGGAGGCATCGGGCTGCGCCTACGAGTTGTCGCCGGGCGAGGGCGCCTTCTATGGCCCCAAGATCGAGTACACGCTGAAGGACGCTATCGGCCGGCAGTGGCAGTGCGGCACCATCCAGGTGGACTTTTCCATGCCCGAGCGGCTGGAGGCCGAGTACGTCGGCGAGGACGGCGCGCGCCACCGCCCGGTCATGCTGCACCGCGCCATCGTCGGCAGCCTGGAACGCTTCATCGGCATCCTGATCGAGCAGCACGCCGGCGCCATGCCCACCTGGTTGGCGCCGGTGCAGGTGGCGGTGCTGAACATCACCGATGCGCAACAGGATTACTGTCGCGAAATAGCCGCAAAGCTGCAAAAAGCATTGCCGAATCAAGACCTTAGGGTGGTGACGGATCTGCGCAACGAAAAGATCACGTATAAAATACGCGAGCATTCGCTGCAAAAGCTGCCCTATATCCTCGTCGCCGGCGACAAGGAAAAGGCGGCCGGAACGGTGGCGGTGCGTGCCCGGGGTGGCAAAGACCTCGGTGTGATGTCCTTCGACGCATTCGTCGAACTGATCGCACGGGACATCGCCTCCAAAGCCTGATTCTTTTTGGGTCAAATACCGCTTGGAAGCGCACGGGTTGTGCGTAAGCAGCTATGCTTTTCGTAGCTTTTTTGATTAAGGGTGAGAACCATCGCTACCGAATTTCGTGACCGCCGCCACCGCGAGGAGCGCAAGCACCGCCTGAACCGGGAAATCATGGCGCCTGAAGTGCGCCTGTCCGGCCCCGAGAACGAGCCCCTGGGCATCGTCAGCTTGCAGGACGCCCTGCGCATGGCTGGCGAGCTGGATGTGGACTTGGTGGAAATTGCCGCCACGGCCAATCCGCCCGTCTGCCGCCTGATGGACTATGGCAAGTTCAAGTACCAGGAGCAGAAGAAGGCGGCCGAGGCCAAGGCCAAGCAGACGGTCATCGAAATCAAGGAAGTGAAGTTCCGCCCCGGCACCGACGACGGCGACTACAACATCAAGATGCGCAACATCCGCCGCTTCCTGGCGGAGGGCGACAAGGTCAAGGTCACGCTGCGCTTTCGCGGCCGCGAGATCACGCACCAGGAAATCGGCCTGGCGCTGCTCAACCGCTTGCGCGACGAGCTGGCGGACAGCATCCTGGTCGAGCAATTCCCGAAGCTGGAAGGGCGGCAGATGATCATGATGATCGCACCGGCCCGCAAGAAGCCCGGTTCGGGCAAGCCGGCGGCCGAGGCGGCGCAGGCGAGCGGACAGGCCTGACGCGCGCGCCCGGCAGGGCGCGCCACAGAACACCGGCAGGCGGCCTTCGCAAGGAGGCAGCAGGCTGGCAGGTGGCGCCGCAAGGCGCCGCCGCCCGGAGGCCCGTGCCTCCGTTTACAAGTGGCTCGGGGCCAGCAAGGTTGCACAGCGGTGTGCAAACGCCTCACGAGCACAATCACAAGGAGCATTTACATGCCCAAAATGAAGACCAAGAGCAGCGCGAAGAAGCGTTTTCGCGTTCGTCC
>DAMCAL010000079.1:2308-12171 GCA_032059585.1 Burkholderiaceae bacterium | reverse complement strand
GGCCATCCGCACCGCGCAGGAAAAGTACGGCAAGGGCAAGATCATGACGCCCGAGCAGGTGCGCTGGGGCCTGGAGAACCTCGACCTGACGCAGGAGCGCCTGAACGAGCTGGGCTTCGGCAAGATCCTGCGGCCGATCAAGACCAGCTGCGAGAACCACCTGGGCACCGACTGGTCGCGCATCGCGCAGTGGGACGGCAGCCAGTTCAAGGTGGTCTCCGACTGGTACCAGGCCGACAAGTCCATGGTCGACCCGCTGATCAAGGAGTACGGCGAGAAGTACGCCAAGGAGAAAAACGTCAAGGTGCGTAGCTGCAACTGACGTGCAGGGCGCGGCGGCCTCCTCCGGCACCGCGCCCTCTCACCGCCGCACGGCCTGCCTGACCGGCCGTGCGGCGCTTCTCCGAACCGACACGACACGACACGACACGACAACTCCAGGTGACGGCATGACCGATCCTTCGCTTCCCCTCGCATCGACCGTGGCGCCTGCCGCCGGGCAGCCGCTGATCGTGGTCAACGGCATCGAGGTCATCTACAACCACGTGATCCTGGTGCTCAAGGGTGTGTCGCTGCACCTGCCTGAAAAAGGCATCGTCGCGCTGCTGGGCGGCAACGGCGCCGGCAAGACGACCACCCTGCGGGCAATTTCCAACCTGCTGCGCGGCGAGCGCGGCGAGGTCACCAAGGGCTCCATCGAGCTGCGCGGCGAGCGCATCGAGAACCTGTCGCCGGCCGACCTGGTCAAGCGCGGCGTGGTGCAGGTGATGGAAGGCCGCCACTGCTTCGCGCACCTGACCATCGAGGAAAACCTGCTCACCGGCGCCTACACACGCACCGACAAGGGGGAAATCGCCGCCAACCTGGAGAAGGTCTACGCCTATTTCCCGCGCCTGAAGACCCGCCGCACCAGCCAGGCGGCCTACACCTCGGGCGGCGAGCAGCAGATGTGCGCCATCGGCCGCGCGCTGATGAGCAACCCCTCCATCGTGCTGCTGGACGAGCCCTCCATGGGCCTGGCGCCGCAGATCGTCGAAGAGGTGTTCAACATCGTCAAAGACCTGAACGACAAGGAAGGCACCACCTTCCTGCTGGCCGAGCAGAACACCAACATGGCGCTCAAATATTCCGACTACGGCTACATCATGGAAAGCGGGCGCATCGTCATGGACGGCCCGGCGCAGGAGCTGGCCAGCAACGAGGACGTCAAGGAGTTCTACCTGGGCGTGGGCGGCGGCGAGAGGAAGAGCTTCCGCGACGTCAAGAGCTACAAGCGCCGCAAGCGCTGGCTGGCCTGAGGCCGGCGCGGCACTCACATTTTCATAGCTGCTTGCGCAGGCCCTGCTTGCGCCGGGAGCCTTTTTGACCCAAAAGACGTCTACGGGAGCCACGGCATGAGCAAGTTTTACGACGCACTGGAAACGCGCCCGCACGCCGAACGCGAGGCCGCCCTGATGGCGGCGCTGGCCCGGCAGGTGGCGCACGCACAGCAGGCCTCGGGCGCGTTTGGCGAGATCCTGGCCGGCGTCGAGGCCGCGTCCATCGACAGCCGCGAGGCGCTGGCGCGCCTGCCGGTCACGCGCAAGCACGAGCTGGCGGCGCGCCAGCAGTCGCAGCAGGCAGGCACGCCCTTCGGCGGCTTTGCCACCCAGGGCTTCGGCGCCAACATGCCACGCGTGTTCGCCAGCCCCGGTCCCATCTACGAGCCCGAAGGCGTGCAGCGCGACTACTGGCGCATGGCGCGCGCCATCCACGCAGCCGGCTTTCGGCCGGGCGAGCTGATCCACAACTGCTTTTCCTACCACTTCGTGCCGGCCGGCGCGATGATGGAATCGGGCGCGCACGCGCTGGGCTGCACGGTGTTTCCCGGCGGCACGGGCCAGACCGAGCAGCAGGTGCAGGCCATGGCGCAGCTGCGGCCCGCCGGCTACATCGGCACGCCCAGCTTCCTGAAGCTGATCGTGGACAAGGCGCAGGAGATGGGCGTGCCGCTGTCCAGCGTTACCAAGGCGATGGTCTCGGCCGAGGCGTTTCCGCCGTCGCTGCGCGACTGGTTCGCCGCGCGCGGCATCGACGGCTACCAGTGCTACGCCACCGCCGACCTGGGCCTGATCGCCTACGAGACGTCGGCGCGCGAGGGCCTGGTGCTGGACGAGGGCGTGATCGTGGAGATCGTGCGCCCCGGCACGGGCGACCCGGTGCCCGAGGGCGAGGTGGGCGAACTGGTGGTGACCACGCTCAACCCGGACTACCCGCTGATCCGTTTCGGCACCGGCGACCTGTCGGCGGTGCTGGCCGGCCCCTGCCCGACCGGGCGCACCAATACCCGCATCAAGGGCTGGATGGGGCGCGCCGACCAGACCACCAAGGTGCGCGGCATGTTCGTGCACCCCGGCCAGGTGGCCAGCGTCGCCAAGCGTTTTCCGCAGGTGCAGCGCGCGCGCCTGGTGGTCAGCGGCGAGATGGCCAACGACCGGATGCTGCTGCAGGTGGAAACCACCGAGACCGCCGCCGGGCTGGCCCAGCAGCTCGAGGAAGCGCTGCGCGAAGTCACCAAGCTGCGCGGCGAGGTGCAGATGCTGCCGCCCGGCTCGCTGCCCAACGACGGCAAGGTCATCGAGGACGCGCGCAGCTACGCCTGAGCGCGCGCCGCCCGGCCCCGCGGTGCGGGGCGGGCACCCTCACCAGACGACGTCGTGGCCTTCCGCGGCGCTGCGCCGCAGCATGTCGATGAACGGCGCAGCGCGCTGGCGCAGGCGCACCGGCTCGCGCGGCTGCTCGTCCTGCTGCGCCTGCTGCTCGTCGCCGGCATCGGCCGACGGCGTCTGCGCTGCGTCGCGCTCGCCAGCTTCCTCGGCCGCCACCGCGGCCTGCAGCGCCTCGATGGCCGCCGGGATCTGTTCGGCGGTGATGATGCCGTGCGGCTGGTCGCCCTTGCCGACGATGTGCAGCAACTGCCGGCCGTTGGGCTCGAGCATGATGACGTCGGCGGTGGCGCGGGACTTGAATTTGTAGAGCATGGGCTTTCCAAAAAGGGGGTGATGCCGTGGTGGTGCGGTAGTGCGGTAGTGCGGTCGACCTCGGAAGGATAAGGCGGCCCCGCTCACGCGGCTGCGGCCGCAGGGCCTTCGTACATGTAGGAACGGTTGAAGGGGTAGGCGCCCTGCGCGCCCTTGAGCGCGCTGTCCTCGACCCGCCCGCTCGGGCGCAGCGCCAGCACCTGGTGCAGTGCGATCCAGCCGCGCTCGAAGGCCAGCGCGCAGCCCGCCAGGTACAGCCGGTAGGCGCGCAGGGCGCGCGCGCCGCGTTCCGGGCCGTGCTGCGCCACCAGCACCGCCAGGGCCTCGTCCTGGCGCGCCTCCAGCGCATCCGACCAGGCCCACAGCGTGCGGGCGTAGTGCGGGCGCAGGTTTTCCGTGTCCACCATCTCCAGGCCCGTGCGCGCCAGGTGGTGCAGCGCGGCGCTCACGTGCAGCAGCTCGCCGCCGGGAAAGATGTAGCGCTCGATGAAGTCGCCCATGCCGGCGCCCAGCGCCGCGTTGTCCACGCCCCCGGCGGTGATGCCGTGGTTCATCAACAGCCCGCCCGGGTGCAGCAGGCGGTGCACGGTGGCGAAGTAGCGCTCCATCTGCGCCCGGCCCACGTGCTCGAACATGCCCACCGAGGCGATCTTGTCGAACGGCTCGGCGCTGTGCAGCTCGCGGTAGTCCAGCAGCTGCATGCGCACCCGGCCCGCCAGGCCGCGCTCGTCGATCAGCCGCTGCACGTGCGCGTGCTGGTTGCGCGAGAGGGTGATGCCCGTGGCATCCACGCCGTAGTGCTCGGCGGCCCATAGCAGCAGGCCGCCCCAGCCGGCGCCGATGTCCAGGAAGCGCTCGCCCGGGCGCAGCAGCAGCTTCCTGCAGATGTGGTCGAGCTTGGCCTCCTGCGCCTGCGCCAGCGACATCTCGGCATCGCGAAAGTAGGCGCACGAATACACGCGCCGCGGATCGAGCCACAGCGCGTAGAAGTCGTCGGACAGGTCGTAGTGGAACCGGATGTTCTGCGCGTCGCCGCTGAGCGTATGCGCGGCCATGGAGCGCGCGCGCACCAGCACGCGCTGCCACCAGCGCATCTGCTCGTCCCTCGCCGGATCGGCGCGCAGCAGCGCGGCCGCGGCCGCCATCAGCGCGCGCATGCTGCCTTCCAGCGCCACGCGCCCCTCGACGATCGCCGCGCCGACGTTGCCGATCTCGCCCATGGCCAGCGACACCAGCGCCATGCGGTCGGACACGCGCAGGCGCACGTCGGCATCGGCGCGCCCCAGGCGGGCGCCGTCGGGCAGCTCCACGGCCACCCCGACCGGCGACAGGGCCAGGCTTTCCTCCAGCGAGTTGAGCAACTTTTTCATCACCACACCCTCCTGCCACGCGGCGCCCGCGACAAGCCCGATTCTTGGCAGGCGGGCGCACAGGGTCAAGGCCGCCGGTCCGACGGGTGCGCGGGCTGTCGGCTGACACGGGCTGGCATGGCACGCAACTCGCTCCATGGCGAGCCAAATGCTGCCAGCCCCGATTGCGCCTGCGCGTGGCGCTATGACTGCGATAGCAAAGACCGCTGCGGCGTGCCCGCGTGCAGTGCGCCGCAATCCCGAGGGCGGGAACGGACGTGGCCAGCTATGGCCTAATAGCGGGCTTTTCCTTTCGTTTTTCCTTTTCGACCACAGGAGCCACCATGGGCAACAAGATCGTCACCGAGGCCGACCGCAAGGCCACCCCCCGCCCCACGCCGATGCCCGGCATGCCCCGCGTGCAGCACGGCCGTGGCCAGCGCATCAGCCTGGAGCGCGGCGTGAACACGCACTACAAGAAGAACCCCGGCAAGCGCCATCGCTGAGCGCGCGGCGGCACCCGCCCGACGCTCCCAGGCCCTCCGCGTGAGGGCCTGTTTTTTTGGGCGCGCCGGCCAGCGCACGCGTTGCTGCACAATCGCGCCAGCCATGACCGAAACGCCCGCTCCTCCCCTCGCGCAAGACGCGCCCGCGCTGTACACGGCCCTGTCCGACGAGGCGCCGGCCGGCGCTGCACTGACCACGTTGCACATCGGCGGCTCGCACACCACGGTGGCCAGCGGTGTGGCCGGCAGCGCGCCCGCGCTGCTGCGCACCCTGGACGTAGGGGCGCGCGTCACTGCCACCACCTGCTTTGCGCAGGACGTGCCCCACCCCGAAGAACTGCAGGCTGCCGCGCAGGCCGCCCAGGAAGCGTTCGCGCCGCTGCGCGAGGCGGTCGATGCGGGCGGCGCCCTGTACACCGCCGACGCGGGCGTGCGCCACATCGCACTGGCGGCCGGGCTGGAAGCCCAGCCGGAGATGGAGCTGACCCTCGCCGCCGTCGAGCAGGTGTTCGCGCGCCTGCTGGGCGCGGCGCCCGAGCGCGGCGCACCGCCGCTGCCGGCCGAAGGGCGGTTCGCCGCCTGCCTGGCGATCCTGCGCGGCGGCATGCAGGCGCTGGGCTTTCAGCGCATCACCATCTGCTCGGACGGCGCGGCCTGAGCGGCGCGCCCTGACCTCCCGGCCTGTCCGCCCCGGGCTATCCTGGCGGCTGGCATGCCGACACCCCGCTTCTTTCCGTCCCGCCTCGCCGCCGCCGCGGCTGCCCTGCTGCTGCTGGGCGCCTGTGCCCAGCCGGCCGACACGCTGGGCTACTACTGGCAGTCCCTGCGCGGGCACCTGGAGATCCTGCACGCGGCCGAACCCCTGTCCACGTGGATCGAGCGCGCCGACACTCCTGCGCCGCTGCGCGAGCGCCTGGCGCTGGCCGCCCGCGCCCGCACGTTCGCGAGCGACACGCTGGCCCTGCCCGACAACGCCAGCTACCGCCGCTACGCCCGCCTGCAGCGCCCCGCCGCCGTGTGGAACGTGGTCGCAGCGCCGCCGTGGTCGCTCGCGCTGCACACCTGGTGCTTTCCCATCACCGGCTGCATCGGCTACCGCGGCTATTTCGACGAGGCGGATGCCCGCGCCGAGGGCGAGCGGCTGGCGCTCGAAGGCCTGGAAGTGAGCGTGTACCCTGTGCCGGCGTACTCCACGCTCGGCTACAGCAACTGGCTGGGCGGGGATCCGCTGCTGTCGACCTTCATCGGCTGGCCCGAGGGCGACTTCGTGCGCCTGCTGTTCCATGAGCTGGCGCACCAGCAGGTGTACGCCGCTGGCGACACGCGCTTCAACGAGTCGTATGCCACCGCCGTCGAGCGCCTGGGCGTGCAGGCGTGGCTGGCCGAACGCGGCGATGCGGCCCTGCGCGCCGGCTACCAGCGCAGCGAAGTGCGGCGGCGCCAGTGGCGCGAACTCACCCGCGCCACGCGCGCCCGCCTGGTGGAAATTTATGAGTCAAAAGCGGCCCAAGCGCAGGACTGGCAAGCGCTGGCAGCTATGAAAAGAGAAGCAATGGAGGCGTTTGCCGCGGACTACGCGCGGCTGCGCGCCGGCTGGGTGGCCGCCGGCGTGGCACCCGCCCAGCTCGCGGCGCTGGACCGCTGGGTACAGGGCGCCAACAACGCCAGCTTCGCCGCGCAGGGCGTCTACGACGACCTGGTGCCGGCGTTCACGCAGCTGTTCCAGCGCGAGGGGCGCGACTGGCCGCGCTTTCACGCGGCGGTGCGGGCACTCGCCGCCCTGCCGCAGGCCGAGCGCGACGGGCAGCTCGCGCAGCTCAGCCGCGCAGCGACTCGATGAGGTCGATGTACTGCTGCCGGGCAGCGTCCTGGTCCGTGCCCTTGAGCTTTTCCCAGGCGTCCCACTTGGCGCGGCCGACGATGTCGGAGAAGCTCGGCTTCTTGTCCTGGTTGTCACCCGCCGTGGCCTGCTTGTACAGCGCGTAGATCTTCAGCAGCGTCGGGTTGTCCGGGCGCTCGCTCAGGTTCTTGGAGTTGGCCACCGCGGCTTCGAAGGTGGCGTTCAGATCGGACATGCGCGTCTCCTGGGTGCAAGAAGTGGGGGTGATCGGGGAACCGGGAAAGGGCGCAGTGTAGTCAAAACGCGAACGGTCGTGCTTTTTCACGCGCAACAAAAACCCCGCCACGCGGGCGGGGTCGGTCAGTGCCGCGCGGCCGCGTGCGGCGCCGGGCTCAGGCCGCCTGCGCCTGGGCCAGCCACTGGCGCGCCAGCTGCACCCAGAAGGTGCCGCCCAGCGGGATCAGGTCGTCGTTGAAGTCGTAGCTGGGGTTGTGCAGCGTGCACGGCCCGCCGCCGTGGCCCACAGCGCGGTGGTCGCCGTCGCCGTTGGCGATGAAGACGTAGGCGCCGGGCTTGGCCTGGAGCATGTAGGCGAAGTCCTCCGCGCCCATGGTCGGCTCCTGCGGGCGCACGTTGCCTTCGCCCACGATGCCGGCCATGACGCGCGCGGCGAACTCGGCTTCCGCCGGCGTGTTCACGGTGGGGGGGTAGTTGCGCACGAACTCGAACTCGCACCCGGCCTCGAACGCCGCGCAGGTGTGCTCGGCCACCTCGCGCATGCGCCGCTCGATCAGGTCCAGCAGCTCGATGGAAAAGGTGCGCACCGTGCCCTGCAGCTCGCACGAGTCCGGCACCACGTTGGTCGCCTCGCCGGCGTGGATCATGGTGACCGAGATCACGCCCGCCTCCACCGGCTTCTTGTTGCGGCTGATGATGTTCTGGAAGGCCTGCACCATCTGGCAGGCCACGGGCACGGGGTCGATGCCCAGATGCGGCATGGCGCCGTGCGCGCCCTTGCCGCGGATGGTGATCTTGAATTCGTTGGAGGACGCCATCACCGGCCCGGCGCTGACGGCGAAGCTGCCCACCGGCAGGCCCGGCCAGTTGTGCATGCCGAACACGGCCTGCATGGGGAACTGCTCGAACAGCCCGTCCTTGATCATCTCGCGCGCACCGCCGCCGCCCTCCTCGGCCGGCTGGAAGATCAGGTAGACCGTGCCGTCGAAGTCGCGGTGCGCGGGCTGCGAGAAATACTTGGCCGCGGCCAGCAGCATGGCCGTGTGGCCGTCGTGTCCGCAGGCGTGCATCTTGCCGGCGTGGCGGCTGGCGTGCTCGAAGGTGTTGAACTCCTGCATGGGCAGCGCGTCGATGTCGGCGCGCAGCCCCACGGCGCGCCCGCAGGCGCCGCCGTCGCGGCCGTGCACGATGCCGACCACGCCGGTGGTGCCCAGGCCCCGGTGGATGGGGATGCCCCATTCGGTGAGCTTGGCCGCGATCACGTCGGCCGTGCGCTCTTCCTGAAAGCACAGCTCGGGATGGGCGTGGATGTCACGCCGCACGGCGGCGATGGCGGCCGCGTCGGCAACGATGGAATCGATGACTTTCATGGTGGTGTCCGCAGTGTCGTCCTTGGAGCCGGCCAGTCTAGCCGCGCGCGGGCGACCCTGCCCCGGCGGCGGACTTGTGGCGTGCGCGCCGCAGCGCCGGCGCACGGCGCACGCGCGGTGGCCGTTCGTGATGAAATCGCGTGCCGCACGCAAGGCCCGGCCGGCCGCCGCGCGGCGCTGCTGCCGGCCGCGCCTTGGGGCGCGGCGTGGCCCTTGAACCGCCCTTGCCCGCCTGCCTGCCATGACCCCTGTCGCCCTCGTGCGCGCCGACGCCGCCAGCCCCGCCGGCGTGACCACCGTGCGCGGCGCCTGTCCCCACGACTGCCCGGATACCTGCGCGCTGCTGACCACCGTGCAGGACGGGCGCGCCGTGCGCGTGCAGGGCAACCCCGCGCACCCGGCCACGGGCGGCGTGCTGTGCACCAAGGTCTCGCGTTACGCCGAGCGCACGCACCACCCCGAGCGCATCCTCACCCCGCTCAAGCGCACCGGCCCCAAGGGCAGCGGCCAGTTTGCACCGGTGTCCTGGGACGAGGCGCTGCAGGACATCGCCGCGCGCCTGTCGGCGATTGCCGCGCGCGAGCCCGAAGCCATCCTGCCCTACAGCTTTGCCGGCACCATGGGCCTGGTGCAGGGCGAGAGCATGGACCACCGCTTCTTCCACCGCCTGGGCGCCTCGCGCCTGGAGCGCACCATCTGCTCGTCGGCCGGCGTCGAAGGGCTGGTCCACACGCTGGGCGCCAAGATGGGCATGAAGACCGAGTTCTTCGCCGAGAGCCGGCTGATCCTCATCTGGGGCAGCAACTCGATTGCCAGCAACCTGCACTTCTGGCGCAGGGCGCAGGAAGCCAAGCGCCAGGGCGCGCGCCTGGTGTGCATCGACCCACGCCGCACCGAAACGGCCGAGAAGTGCCACGAGCACGTGCAGCTGCTGCCCGGCACCGACGCGGCGCTGGCCCTGGCGCTGATGCACGAGCTGATCGAGCACGACTGGCTGGACCACGACTACCTGGAGCGCCACACGCACGGCTGGCCACAGCTGCGCGAGCGGGCGCTGGCCTTCACGCCCGAGCGCGCCGCCGCCATCTGCGGCGTGCCGGCCGCGCAGATCCGCCGCCTGGCGCGCGACTGGGGCACCACGCGGCCGGCGGCGATCCGGCTGAACTACGGGGTGCAGCGCGCGCACGGCGGCGCCAACGCGGTGCGCGCCATCGCCTGCCTGCCGGCGCTCACCGGCGCCTGGCGCGAGCGCGCGGGCGGCCTGCTGATGTCCAGCTCCGGCAACTTCCCCGTGCAGCGCGCGGCGCTGCAGCGCCCCGATCTGCTGGCCGGGCGCGCGCCGCGCACGCTGAACATGGTGCAGCTGGGCGACGACCTGCTGCGCGAGTCCAGCGCCGCCTTCGGCCCGAAGATCGAGGCGCTGGTGGTCTACAACACCAACCCGGTGGCCGTGGCGCCCGACTCCAGCCGGGTGGTGCAGGGCTTTGCGCGCGAGGACCTGTTCACCGTGGTGCTGGAGCACTTCCACACCGACACCGCCG
>DAMCAL010000079.1:0-2208 GCA_032059585.1 Burkholderiaceae bacterium | reverse complement strand
GCGCGCGAGGACCTGTTCACCGTGGTGCTGGAGCACTTCCACACCGACACCGCCGACTGGGCCGACTACCTCCTGCCCGCCACCACCCAGCTCGAGCACTGGGACGTGCACCTGTCCTACGGCCATACCGACGTGCTGCTCAACCGCCCGGCGATTGCGCCGCAGGGCCTGTCGCGCAGCAACACGCAGATCTTTCGCGACCTGGCCGCGCGCATGGGCTTCACCGAGCCGTGCTTTGCCGACAGCGACGAGGCGCTGTGCCGCCAGGCCTACGGCAGCGCGGTGGACTTCGAGCAGTTGCTGGAGCAGGGCTTCGCCCCGCTGCCGGTGCTGGATGCGCCGTTCGCCCACGGCGGCTTTCCCACGCCCTCGGGCAAGTGCGAGTTCTGGAGCGACCGGCTGGCCGCGCGCGGTCTGGACCCCCTGCCCGCCTACGTGCCCAACCACGAGGTGCCGGGCAGCTCGCCGCTGTATCCGCTGGCGATGATCTCGCCGCCGGCGCGCAACTTCCTCAACTCCACCTTCGTCAACCTCCAGAGCCTGCGCGACATCGAGGGCCGGCCGCTGTTGGAGATCCACCCGCAGGACGCCGCTGCGCGCGGAATCGACGACGGCGTGCTGGTGCGCGTGTTCAACGGCCGCGGCAGCTACCAGTGCCACGCCAGCGTGAGCGACCGCGCGCGTCCCGGCGTGGTCAACAGTTTGGGCATCTGGTGGCGCAAGCTGGGGCCGGACGGCACCAACGTGAACGAACTGACCAGCCAGGCGCTCACGGACCTGGGCGGCGGCCCCACCTTCTACGACTGCCTGGTGGAGGTGGAGCGCGCCGGCCCGGCCGCGGCACCGACCCTGCCACCGCTATGAAAAGGTGAGCTGCTTGCGCAATACGGCAGCGCGCTACAGCCTGTTTTGACCTGAAAATCCACTCAGGCGGGCGGCGCCACCTCCTGGTCCAGGGCGCCAAACACGCTCTGACCCGCCCGGTTCTTCATCTCGATGCGCACGCTGTCGCCGTAGCGCAGGTAGCCCGTCACCGCCTGGCCGCCGTCCTGCGCCTCGGCGGCGCGCTTTTCGGCGATGCAGGCGTAGCCGCGCGCGCTGTCCTGGTTGCTCACCGGCCCGCTGCCGACGATGGCCCCCGCGCGCAGGTTGCGCGTGGCCGCCAGGTGCGCGATCAGCTCGCCGAAGGGCATGGCCATCTCCGGCCCGGCCTCGCACAGGCCGAACCGCCGCCCGTTGAGCGTGCACTGCAGCGTCAGGTGCACGCGCCCGCCCTGCCAGGCCTCGCCCAGTTCGTCGGGCGTGGCGGCCACCGGGCTGAACGCGGCGGCCGGCCGGGCGCGCAGCAGGCTCCGGCCCGCGGCCTGCTCGCCCTCGGCCACGCGGCGCAGCACCACCGCATGGGCCAGCATCAGCAGGCGCACGCCCGCCAGGGCCTCGTGCGGCGCGGCGCCCATGGGCACGTCGCCGGTGATGGCGGCCAGGCCGGCCTCGAAGTCGATGTCCATGTCCTCGCTGGGCACGGTGATGGGCTCGCAGGGCCCCCGGAAGTCGTCGCTGGCACCCTGGTGCCAAAGCGCGCCTCCCAGCCGCTGGGCGTGCTGCGGGTAGGCGGTCCCGCTCACCCACTGGCCGGCGCGCGGCAGCGGCGCCATGCAGCGCGCCGGCTCGAAGGGAAACGGGTGGGGCGCGCGGCCGGCGTTCAGGTCCGTGTAGAGGTCGGTCAGCTGCGGCGCGAGGAAGTTCCAGTCGTCCAGCACCTGCTGCAGGCGGTTGGCGATGCCGGTCGCATAATGGGCCTGGCCCAGGTCGCGTGCGACCACGACCAACTGCCCGTCGCGCGATCCGTCCTGGTAAGTGGCAAGTTTCATGGGGCCTTGGGCGGGAACCGCCGCCCGCGCAGCGCAGTCCAGCAGTTCGATGAGAACGAGAAAACCCAAAATTCTAGAGCGCCGGGCCCTCACCGGACCGTGGCGGGACGGCGCTCCGCAGCCGCGGCGGCCGTGAAGCGCAGGCTGCGCCCCGTGTCCCGTCGCGCCCTGCTGGCGCTGGCCGTGCTGGTGCTGGCCGGGCACTGGGTGGTCCTGGCCGGGCTGCCGCTGGGCGCCGGCAGCGATCCGGCCCGCAGCCGCCCGCCCGCCCTGGCGTTCGACACCCGCCTGCTGCCACCGCCACCGCCACCGCCACCGCCACCGCCACCGCCACCGC
>DAMCAL010000078.1:0-12365 GCA_032059585.1 Burkholderiaceae bacterium | reverse complement strand
CCGGCTTCAAGATCCGCGAAGGCCAGGCCATCGGCTGCATGGTCACGCTGCGCGGTGTGCGCATGTACGAATTCCTGGACCGTTTCGTCACCGTGGCCCTGCCGCGCGTGCGCGACTTCCGCGGTATTTCGGGTCGTGCATTCGACGGTCGCGGCAACTACAACATCGGCGTCAAAGAGCAGATCATCTTCCCCGAGATCGAGTACGACAAGGTGGATGCGCTGCGTGGTCTGAACATCAGCATCACGACGACGGCCAAGACCGACGAAGAAGCCAAGGCACTCTTGACCGGCTTCCGTTTCCCCTTCAAGAACTAAAGGTGGCGCCATGGCTAAGAAAGCTTTGATCGAGCGCGAACTCAAGCGCGAAAAACTGGCCGCCAAGTACGCTGCCAAGTATGCCGAATTGAAGGCGATCGCCGGTGACGCCAAGCGCTCCGACGAGGAGCGCGATGCGGCCCGTCTGGGCCTGCAGAAGTTGCCGCGCAACGCCAACCCCACGCGCCAGCGCAACCGCTGCGAGATGACCGGTCGCCCGCGCGGCGTGTTCCGCCAGTTCGGCCTGGCCCGCGCCAAGATCCGTGAACTGGCCTTTGCCGGTGACATCCCCGGTGTCACCAAGGCCAGCTGGTAAGCAGCCAGGAGAGATACAACATGAGCATGAGTGATCCCATCGCTGACTTGCTGACCCGCATCCGCAATGCGCAGATGGTCTCCAAGTCCACCGTGTCGGTGCCGTCTTCCAAAGTGAAGATCGCCATCGCCCAGGTGCTCAAGGACGAAGGCTACATCGACAGCTTCGAGGTCAAGACCGAAGCCGGCAAGTCCGAGCTGCAGATCGTCCTGAAGTACTACGCCGGTCGCCCCGTGATCGAGCGCATCGAGCGCGTGAGCCGTCCCGGCCTGCGCGTCTACAAGGGCTCGGCCGCCATCCCCCACGTCATGAACGGTCTGGGCGTGGCCATCGTCACCACTCCGAAGGGCGTGATGACCGATCGCAAGGCGCGCGCCACCGGTGTCGGCGGCGAAGTGCTGTGCTACGTCGCCTGACGCCGGCATCGAGGAGAACATTGAAATGTCCCGAGTAGGCAAATCCCCGGTGACCATCCCGCAAGGCGTGGATGTGTCCGTCAGCCCAGAGCAGATCAGCGTCAAGGGCGCAGGCGGCTCGCTGTCCATGGCCCAAAGCGGTCTGGTGAAGATTTCGCAGGCCGACGGCAAGCTCAGCTTCGAGCCTGCCGACGCCTCGCGCGAAGCCAATGCCATGAGCGGCACCATCCGCCAGTTGGTGAACAACATGGTGGTCGGCGTGAGCCGCGGCTTCGAGAAGAAGCTGACCCTGATGGGCGTGGGCTTCAAGGCCTCTGCTTCCGGCTCCAAGCTGAACCTGAACATCGGCTATTCCCACCCCGTCAACTTCGACATGCCCGCCGGCATCACGGTGGCTACCCCGACCCCGACCGAAGTCGTGATCAAGGGTGCCGACCGCCAGGTGGTGGGCCAGCTGGCCGCCGAGATCCGCGCCGTTCGTCCGCCCGAGCCCTACAAGGGCAAGGGCATCCGCTACGCGGACGAAAAGGTCGTGATCAAAGAGACCAAGAAGAAATAAGGAGCTGCAACATGTTGACCAAGAAAGAGCAGCGTCTCCGCCGTGCCCGCCAGACCCGTATCCGCATTGCCCAGCAGGGTGTGGCGCGTCTGACGGTGCACCGCACCAATCTCCACATCTACGCCAGCGTCATCTCCGAGGATGGCGGCCGCGTGCTCGCCACGGCATCGACGCTCGAAGCGGAAATGCGCCAGTCGCTGGGCGGCGCCGGCAAGGGTGGCAACGCCGCTGCAGCGCAAGCCGTGGGCAAGCGCATCGCCGAAAAGGCCAAGGCTGCCGGCGTCGAGCGTGTGGCGTTCGACCGTTCAGGCTTTGCCTTCCACGGTCGCGTCAAGGCCCTGGCCGAAGCGGCCCGTGAAGCCGGCCTGCAGTTCTAAAGCTCAAGCGAGATAACAATGGCTAAATTTCAACCCCGAGTGCAGGACGAAGGTCGCGACGACGGTCTGCGCGAGAAGATGATCGCGGTGAACCGCGTGACCAAGGTCGTCAAGGGCGGCCGTATCCTCGGTTTCGCAGCATTGACCGTGGTGGGCGATGGCGATGGCCGTATCGGCATGGGCAAGGGCAAGTCGAAGGAAGTGCCGGCTGCCGTGCAAAAGGCCATGGAAGAGGCCCGCCGCAAGATGTTCAAGGTGTCCCTCAAGGAGGGCACGATCTACCACAACGTCACGGGCCACCACGGTGCTGCCGTGGTGATGATGGCACCCGCCCCCAAGGGTACCGGCATCATCGCCGGCGGCCCGATGCGTGCAGTGTTCGAGGTCATGGGTGTCACCGACATCGTGGCCAAGAGCCACGGCTCGTCCAATCCCTACAACATGGTGCGTGCCACGCTGGACGCCCTCGCCAACTCCACCACGCCGGCCGAAGTCGCCGCCAAGCGTGGCAAGTCGGTCGAGGATCTGTTCGCGGCGTGAGCCAGGAGTCGACTGCCATGACAACGCAACAAACCGTGAAGATTCAACTGGTGCGCAGCCCTATCGGCACCAAGGAATCGCACCGTGCCACGATCCGCGGCCTGGGCCTGCGCAAGCTCAACAGTGTGAGCGAGCTGCAGGACACGCCCGAGGTGCGCGGCATGATCAACAAGATCAGCTATCTGGTCAAAGTCCTGTAAGAGGTCGATGATGGAACTCAACAGCATCCAGCCCGCAGCAGGAGCCAAGCACGCCGCGCGCCGCGTAGGCCGCGGCATCGGCTCCGGCCTGGGAAAGACGGCCGGTCGCGGCCACAAGGGCCAGAAGTCGCGCTCGGGCGGCTACCACAAGGTCGGCTTCGAGGGCGGTCAAATGCCCCTGCAGCGCCGCCTGCCCAAGCGCGGCTTCAAGTCGCACCTGCTCAAGTACAACGCCGAAGTGACGCTGGCAGCCCTGGGCCGCCTGGACGCCGACGAGATCGACGTGCTGGCTCTGAAGCAGGCCGGCCTGGTCGATGAGATGGCCAAGGTGGTGAAGGTCATCAAGAGTGGCGAGATCACCCGTGCCGTGAAGCTGTCGGGCGTCATTGCCACGGCAGGCGCCAAGGCTGCCATCGAGGCGGCCGGCGGCAGCGTGGCCTGACCGGCCCGAAGACAGGAAAGGCATCCGTGGCAACGAACGCAGCCCAACTGGCGAAAACCGGCAAGTTCGGCGATCTTCGCCGACGCCTGGTGTTTTTGCTGCTCGCGCTGGTCGTGTACCGCGTGGGCGCGCACATTCCCGTTCCTGGGATTGACCCCGCGCAGCTGCAGCAGCTGTTCAACAGCCAGCAGGGCGGCATCCTCAACCTGTTCAACATGTTCTCGGGTGGAGCGCTTTCGCGCTTCACGGTCTTCGCGCTGGGGATCATGCCGTACATCTCGGCATCGATCATCATGCAGCTGATGACCTACGTGGTTCCCACGTTCGAGCAGATGAAGAAGGAAGGGGAGGCCGGTCGCCGCAAGATCACGCAGTACACCCGTTACGGGACCGTCGGCCTGGCCGTTTTCCAGTCGCTGGGCATCGCCGTGGCACTGGAAAGCCAGGCGGGGCTGGTGCTCGATCCGGGCTTTGGCTTCCGCATGACGGCCGTGGTCAGTCTCACTGCAGGCACCATGTTCCTGATGTGGCTGGGCGAGCAGATCACTGAGCGTGGTCTGGGCAACGGGATCTCGATCCTGATCTTCGCCGGCATCGCTGCCGGCCTGCCCAGCGCCTTGGGTGGCCTGCTGGAGTTGGTGCGTACTGGTGCCATGGGCATCCCCGCCGCCATCTTCATCGTGGCAATCGTGGGCTTGGTCACGTACTTCGTGGTGTATGTGGAGCGCGGCCAGCGCAAGATCCTGGTGAATTACGCACGCCGTCAGGTGGGCAACAAGGTGTATGGGGGGCAGTCCTCGCACCTGCCGCTCAAGCTGAACATGGCTGGCGTGATCCCGCCGATCTTCGCCTCGTCGATCATCCTGCTGCCCGCGACCATCGTGAACTGGTTCAGTGCCGGTGAGTCCATGCGCTGGCTGCGCGATATCGCAGGCACGCTCACGCCTGGTCAGCCGATCTACGTGCTGCTGTATGCAACCGCCATCGTGTTCTTCTGCTTCTTCTATACCGCGCTGGTTTTCAACAGCCGGGAGACGGCAGACAACCTGAAGAAGAGCGGGGCGTTCATCCCCGGGATTCGTCCGGGTGAGCACACGGCACGCTACATCGACAAGATCCTGGTTCGGCTGACGCTGGCGGGGGCGATCTATATCACCTTCGTGTGCTTGCTGCCGGAGTTCCTGATCCTGAAGTACAACGTGCCGTTCTATTTTGGCGGCACCTCGCTGCTGATCATCGTGGTGGTGACCATGGATTTCATGGCCCAGGTGCAGAACTACCTGATGAGCCAGCAGTACGAGTCGCTGCTCAAGAAGGCGAACTTCAAGACGACGGCTGGCGCCTGACCCACTGGCCTGGTTTTGGTGAATCCGCTATAGTGGCGGGTTCGCCAGAATTGCGGCAATTTTCATTGATGCCCAACGTTCGCTCGCGGGCTGATTTTTGTGTTCCGCTGTATCCCGTAAGGGAAGGAACGATTGGACAAGTTTAGGAGAATGCAATGAGAGTTTCGGCTTCGGTAAAGAAGATCTGCCGCAACTGCAAAATCATCCGCCGCAAGGGTGTGGTGCGCGTGATCTGCACAGATCAGCGTCACAAGCAGCGCCAGGGCTGATGGCTTAACGATCATTAGAGGACGCACATGGCTCGTATCGCTGGTATCAACATTCCGCCCCATCAGCATGCCGAAATTGGTCTGACGGCCATCTACGGCATTGGGCGCACCCGTGCTCGCAAGATCTGCGATGCATGCGGCATCGACTACTCCAAGAAGGTCAAGGAATTGACCGACGCAGATCTGGAAAAGATCCGCGACCAAATCGCCCAGTTCACCATCGAAGGTGACCTGCGTCGCGAGACGACGATGAACATCAAGCGCCTGATGGACATCGGCTGCTACCGGGGCTTCCGTCATCGCCGCGGCCTGCCGATGCGCGGTCAGCGCACCCGTACCAATGCACGCACCCGCAAGGGTCCGCGCAAGGGCGCAGCGGCACTGAAGAAGTAAGGACTGAAAGAACCCTATGGCTAAGTCTCCCGCCAACAACGCCGCCCAGCGCGTGCGCAAGAAGGTCCGCAAGAACGTCTCCGACGGCATCGCCCACGTGCACGCGTCCTTCAACAACACCATCATCACCATCACCGATCGCCAGGGCAATGCATTGTCGTGGGCGTCTTCGGGTGGCCAGGGCTTCAAGGGCTCGCGCAAGTCGACTCCCTTCGCTGCCCAGGTCGCGTCGGAGATGGCTGGCCGCGCCGCCATGGAGCAAGGCATCAAGAATCTGGACGTCGAGATCAAGGGCCCCGGTCCCGGTCGCGAGTCTTCGGTGCGCGCCCTCGGCGCTCTGGGTATCCGCATCACGTCGATCTCCGATGTGACGCCGGTGCCGCACAACGGCTGCCGCCCGCAAAAGCGCCGCCGCATCTGATCGTTATTCACTGTCGTTGAAGCCCACCGCCACCGCGTTTGGCCCTTCCCGGGCAACCCGGTGGCTCCCGCAGGAGCGTTCCTGCGGCAGCTGAAAATCCAAGGAAAATCAAGTGGCACGTTATCTCGGCCCAAAGGCCAAGCTCTCCCGCCGTGAAGGCACCGATCTGTTTCTCAAGAGCGCACGCCGCTCCATCGCGGACAAGGCCAAGTTCGATTCCAAGCCTGGCCAACACGGCCGCACCTCCGGTTCGCGCACGTCCGATTACGGCCTGCAACTGCGCGAAAAGCAGAAGGTCAAGCGCATGTACGGCGTGCTGGAAAAGCAATTCCGCCGCTACTTCGCTGAGGCCGAGCGCCGCCGCGGCAATACCGGTGCCAACCTGCTGGGTCTTCTGGAGTGCCGCCTGGACAACGTCGTGTACCGCATGGGTTTCGGTTCCACCCGGGCCGAGGCGCGTCAGCTCGTGTCGCACAAGGCCATCACGGTGAACGGGCAGCTGGTGAACATCGCCTCCTATCTGGTCAAGGCAGGCGATGTGGTCGCGGTGCGCGAAAAGTCCAAGAAGCAGGCACGCATCGCCGAGGCGATGCAGCTGGCACAGCAGGTGGGCATTCCCGCCTGGGTCGAAGTCAATGCCGACAAAGCGGAAGGCACCTTCAAGAAGGTTCCCGACCGCGATGAGTTCGGTGCGGACATCAACGAATCGCTCATCGTCGAGTTGTACTCGCGTTGATCGCGGCGGCGCCTGCGGCGCCGTACGCAAAAACCGTCCCCCGTACCGCGAGGCATCGCGGTTTGGGCGCTTCACCAGCCTTACCGGTGTAACGAGCTGGGGGTATTGAGAGGAAGTCTGCATGCAAACCAATTTGCTGAAGCCCAAGGCCATCAACGTCGAGCAGCTCGGGCCCAACCGTGCCAAGGTCGAACTCGAACCGTTCGAACGTGGCTATGGGCACACGCTGGGCAATGCCCTGCGCCGGGTGTTGCTGTCGTCCATGCTGGGCTATGCAGCGACCGAGGTCACGATCGCCGGGGTGGTGCACGAGTACTCGTCCATCGACGGCGTCCAGGAAGATGTGGTCAACATCCTGCTGAACCTCAAGGGAGTGGTGTTCAAACTGCTCAACCGCGACGAGGTGACGCTGTCGTTGCGCAAGGATGGCGAAGGCGTCGTCACCGCACGCGACATCCAGACCCCGCATGACGTGGAAATCGTCAACCCGGACCACGTCATCGCCAACCTGTCTGCCGGCGGCAAGCTGGACATGCAGATCAAGGTTGAAAAAGGCCGTGGCTATGTGCCCGGCAACCTGCGGCGGTATGCCGACGAGTCGACGAAATCCATCGGTCGCATCGTGCTGGACGCTTCGTTTTCGCCGATCCGCCGCGTCAGCTATACCGTCGAGAGCGCGCGCGTCGAGCAGCGCACCGATCTGGACAAGCTGGTCATGGAGATCGAGACCAACGGAGCCATCTCGGCAGAGGACGCAGTGCGCGCTTCCGCCAAGATCCTGGTCGAGCAGCTGGCGGTGTTTGCGCAGCTCGAGGGTGGTGAGCTGGCGGCATTCGATGCGCCGGCAAGCTCGCGCAGTGCCGCGACCTTCGACCCGATCCTGCTGCGTCCCGTGGACGAACTGGAACTTACGGTGCGTTCGGCCAACTGCCTGAAGGCCGAGAACATCTACTACATCGGCGATTTGATCCAGCGCACGGAAAACGAGCTGCTGAAGACGCCCAACCTGGGCCGCAAGTCGCTCAACGAAATCAAGGAAGTGCTCGCTTCGCGCGGCCTGACCCTGGGCATGAAGCTCGAGAACTGGCCGCCCGCCGGCCTGGACAAGCGCTGATCTGCCATTTGTCCCCACCTGGGGAGTGCTCCGGGCAGTACCTGATACGGCTGCCCGTTTGAATTGATTGATAAGGAAAGCACCATGCGTCACGGACACGGCCTGCGCAAACTCAACCGCACGACATCGCACCGCCTTGCGATGCTGCAGAACATGATGAACTCGCTCATCGAGCACGAGGCCATCAAAACCACCGTTCCCAAGGCCAAGGAACTGCGCCGCGTGATCGAACCCATGATCACCCTGGCCAAGGAGGACTCCGTCGCCAACCGCCGGCTGGCCTTCAACCGCCTGCGCGACCGCGACAGCGTGACCAAGCTGTTCAACGAACTGGGTCCGCGCTTCAAGACCCGTCCCGGTGGCTATACGCGCATCCTGAAGATGGGCTTCCGCGTGGGCGACAACGCACCCATGGCCTATGTGGAGTTTGTCGAGCGCGCCGAAGAAAATGCTGGCGAAGCCGCTGAATCTTCGGTCAAGGCATAAAAGTAGGGTATACTCTCATTTCTGACGCGCGATGGAGCAGCCTGGTAGCTCGTTGGGCTCATAACCCAAAGGTCGGAGGTTCAAATCCTCCTCGCGCAACCAATATTTCGACGGGGACCTTGTCCTTGTCGCACAAAGCCCGCCACTTCGGCGGGCTTTTTTGTGCTTGTCGGGCAGGGGTGGCGCTCGTACCCCCCACATTCAGCCGTCTTTTGTGGCGATGGCCAGGTCGTACAGGCGGTTGCGCGCCGCTCCCGTGATCTCTGCCGCCAGCCGCACCGCCGTCTTGGTGGGGAGTTCCTTCATCAGCAGCGCCAGCACCCGCTGTCCTTCATGGTCGAGGTTGCCCACCACCTCCGCCGGGTGAAGCACCACCACGAATTCGCCCTTTGCGCGGTGCGGCATTGCGTCCAGCCAGGCTGCGAGCTCTTGTGCCGGATGGGTCGAGACCTCCTCGAACTGCTTGGTCAGTTCCCGCGCCAGGGTGACGCGCCGTGGCCCCAGTACCGCAAGCGCTGCGGCCAGGTCCGCGATGCGATGGGGCGCCTCCAGCAGCACGACGGCCCGAGGTTCGTCAACAAGCGCGTTGACCGCAGTCTGCCGCTCGCCCGCTTTGGCCGGCAAGAAGCCGGCGAAGATGAACCCGCGGTCGCCAGCCGCCGTGGCAACCAGCCCCGCAATGCTCACGGCGCTGGTCACGCTGCTCGCGCCCGGCAGGGGTATGCAGCGCAGGCCGCAAGCGCTGACCTCCTGTACGAGCCGGGCGCCAGGGTCGCTCACTCCGGGCGTTCCGGCATCGCTCACATACGCCACCCGCTGGCCGGTCCGCAGGCGCTCGACGATGTGCTGCGCTGCCTGCGCCTCGTTGTGCTGGTGCACTGCGACCAGTTCCTGGTGGCTCTTGTCGATGCCGTAGGCGCGCAGCAGGCTCCGCGTGTGCCGGGTGTCCTCGCAAGCGACGACATCCACCAACTGCAGAACGTGCAGCGCCCGCAGCGAAATGTCGGCAAGGTTGCCAATGGGTGTGGCCACCACGAACAGGGTGCCCAGGGGATAATCCTGGCCGCCTGCTGCGTCACGCGCCGCGTCGAGGGCCAAGGCAAAGGAGGGGCTCAATGGGATTCCTTCACAAAAGCGCCGCGCGCGGCGTGACGACCACGCGGGTGGCCGGGCAAGAGGCCGAAGACCGGGCGCTCGCCCACCTGCGCGCGGCAGGGCTGTCTCTGGTTCAACGCAATTATCGGACCGCAGGGCGCGGTGGCGGCGAGATTGACCTGGTCATGCGCGAACCCGACGGAACCCTGGTGTTTGTCGAGGTGCGCAGTCGCGAAAGTGGCTTGCACGGCGGCGCTGCCGCCAGCATCGGCGCCGCCAAGCGGCGCCGCATCGTGTTTGCGGCCCGCTGTTTTCTCTCCGCCCGTGCAGACCTGCCACCGTGCCGTTTCGACGCTGTGCTGATCGATCACGACCGCCTGCAGTGGCTGCAGGCGGCGTTCGATGCCGAGGGCACAGGCTGAGCCCCCATCCGTGCGCAAGCCCGCAGCTTCGCAGCTGTTGTGCTTTGCAACAAGGGCCACGGGTATGATCCGCAGCCCATGCTCGAGCAACGCATCCAACAGCATTTCATCGACAGTGCCGACCTCAAGTACCAGTCGGCGCAAGCTCTCAGCCAACCCATCGCCGCCGCAGCTCAAGCCATGGTCGCTTCGATCACCAGCGGGGCGCGCGTACTGGCCTGCGGCACGGGACACTGCAGCGCGCTGGCCCAGCAATTCGCGGCCTTGTGCGTGACGGGTTTCGAGCGGGAGCGGCCCGAGCTCGCCGCGATCGCGCTCGTGCCAGATGCCACGTGGATGCCCGGGGGGGCGGAGACCTTCCCGGCAGAGGCGGGACGGCTGGCGCGCTACGTGCGCGCCTTGGGCCAAGCAGGCGACGTGTTGCTGGCGCTGGCCATCAGCGGCCAGGAGCCCGCGCTGCTCGAGGCGGTGCAGGCTGCGCACGAGCGCGACATGACGGTGATCGCCGTGCTTGGCCGCGACGGTACCGGCACGACCGCGGCGCTGCGGGAGACCGACGTCCAGATCAACATCCCCCATGAGCGCGCGGCACGCGTGCGCGAGGTGCAGGCACTGGTGCTGCACTGCCTGAGCGACAGCATGGATACCCTATTGCTCGGAGACCAGGAGATTTTGCTATGAAGAACCCGTTGCTGCGCGCCGCAGGCGCCACGCTTGCCATTGCCACCCTGGCCGGCACCCTGGGCGCGTGTGCGCCGCTGGTGATCGGCGGCGCTGCGGCTGTCGGAACGCTGATGGCCGTCGACCGGCGCACGGCTGGGTCCCAGGTGGAGGACGAAGGCATCGAGTTGCGCACGAACAGCCGGCTGCGCGAAGCGCTGGGAGAGCAGTCGCACATCAACGTGACCAGCTATAACCGCCAGGTGCTCCTGACCGGCGAGGTGCCGACGGCCGAGGCCGGCCAGAAGGCCGAGCAAATCGCCCGCAGCGTGGAGAACGTCCTGTCGGTCGTCAACGATCTGGCGGTGATGCCGCCGACCTCGTTCACGCAACGCTCCAACGACACCTTCATCACCGGCAAGGTGCGCGCCAGCCTGGTGGACGCGAAGGATTTGTCGGCGCCCGCGTTCAAGGTGGTGACCGAGCGCAACGTGGTCTACCTGATGGGGCGTGTGACGCAGCGCGAGGCCAAGCGCGCCGCCGAGATCGCACGGGGCGTGAACGGCGTGCGCAAGGTGGTGCGGGTGTTCGAGGTGGTGACCGAGGAAGAGCTCAGCCGCCAGCCTGCGGCCCCGGTCACGCGCGATCCGGTCGCGCCCCTGACGCCGATCACGCCGGCAAAACTCTGACCCGCTGCCGAAACCGGCCGCTGTAACGCGGCGGCCGCGGCTACGAGTTGCCGGAAACCAGGCGCGTCACGAGGCTGGACGTGTCCCACCGTCCACCGCCCGCGCGCTGCACATCGGCGTAGAACTGGTCCACCAGGGCGGTGACCGGCAGGCGCGCCCCGTTGCTGCGCGCCTCTTGCAGCACCAGGCCCAGGTCCTTGCGCATCCAGTCCACCGCGAAGCCGAAGTCGAACCGGCCTTCGACCATGGTCTTGCCGCGGTTGTCCATCTGCCAGCTCTGCGCCGCGCCCTTGCCGATCACCTCCAGCACCAAGGGCATGTCCAGCCCGGCCTGTTGCCCGAACGCGACCGCTTCGGCCAGCCCCTGGACCAGACCGGCGATACAGATCTGGTTGACCATCTTGGCCAGCTGGCCGGCGCCGGCCTCGCCCACGCGGGTGCACGCGCGCGCAAATGCCAACACCACCGGCTGTACCGCGTCGAATGCTGCCTGGTCGCCGCCGCACATCACGGTGAGCTGGCCGTTTTGCGCGCCAGCCTGACCGCCCGAGACCGGTGCATCGACGAACTGCAGCGCACGCGCGTGCGCCACCTGGTGCAGCTCGCGCGCCACGGTGGCGGAGGCGGTGGTGTGGTCCACGAACGTGGCGCCCGATCGCATGCCGGCAAACGCGCCATCGGATCCGAGCACCACGCTGCGCAGGTCGTCGTCGTTGCCCACGCAGCACAGCACCACGTCCGCGCCGCGTGCCGCCTCGGCCGGGGTCGCCGCCAGGCTGCCGGCAAACTCTTCGCACCACGCTGCCGCTTTTGCGGCCGTGCGGTTGTAGACGGTGACGGTGTGCCCGGCGTGCGCCAGGTGCCCGGCCATGGGATACCCCATGACGCCCAGGCCGAGAAAAGCCACACGCAGGGCGGGCGTGGGCGCATAGGCGCGGGTGGAAATGCTGCTCATGTGCGGTGTGCTCCAAGGGGACGGGCAGGCCATGCACCAGGCACGCCGCAGCGCGTCCTGGCCATGCGCCGGTCCCGGTTCAGACGATGGTGAGGTGTTCGGTGCCCGCTGCCAGGTCGGTGGTCTTGGCGCGCTGGCTGCTGAGCTTGATCTGCAGCCGCAGGTCGTTGACCGAGTCGGCGTTGCGCAGCGCGTCCTCGTAGGTGATGACGTTGGCCTCGAACAGGTCGAACAGCGACTGGTCGAAGGTCTGCATACCGAGGTTGCGGCTTTTCTTCATGATCTCCTTGATCTCCACCACCTCGTTCTTGAAGATCAGGTCGGCAATCAAGGGCGTGTTGAGCATGACCTCCACCGCCGCCGCCCGGCCCTTGCCATTTTGGTGGGGAATGAGCCGCTGCGAGACCATGGCGCGCAGGTTCAGCGACAGGTCCATCAGCAACTGGCCGCGGCGCTCCTCGGGAAAGAAGTTCACGATCCGGTCCAGCGCCTGGTTGGCGCTGTTGGCGTGCAGCGTGGCCAGGCACAGGTGGCCGGTCTCGGAGAACGCCACCGCATGCTCCATGGTCTCGCGGTCGCGGATTTCACCCATCAGGATCACGTCGGGCGCCT
>DAMCAL010000077.1:0-12396 GCA_032059585.1 Burkholderiaceae bacterium | reverse complement strand
CGCTGCCGCTGCCGCCCAACTGGCAACGGCTGTTCCAGCGCCGGCTGGACAGCGGGCAGGTCGAGGACTGGCGCGCGCGCCTGGACGGCCCGCCGGCCTGACATACGCTGAAGCGCGCCGGCTGGCTGGCCGCCGCCGCGCTGGCGGGCCGCGGTGGCGGCTACAGCGCCTCCAGGTCGAGCGCCGCCGCGCCGGCCCCCGCGCCCGGGTCGGCATAGACCTGCCGGTCGAAGCTGCCCACCTGCTTGTCGGTGATCAGCGCCGCCGTCATGGCGCCCGAGACGTTGGTCAGCGTGCGCGCCATGTCGATGATCGGGTCGATGGCCAGCACCATGCCGATCAGCGCGAAATGCTCGCCCAGCCCCATGCCCGACAGCGCGATGGTCGCGGCGATGGTGGCCGTGCCCGGAATGCCCGCCACGCCGATGGAGCCCACGATGACCACGATCAGCGTCATCAGGTAGAACTGCAGGTTCAGCTCCAGCCCCACCATGTGCCCGACCATCACCACCAGCATGGCCGGGAAGAACCCCGCGCAGCCGTTCATGCCCATGGTGGCGCCCAGCGACCCGACCAGATTGGCCGAGCCCGCCGACACGCCCATGCGCCCGGTCAGCGTGGCGATGGTGAGCGGCAGCGTGCCCAGCGACGAGCGGCTGGAAAACGCCATGACCAGCGCCTCGCGCGCCTTGGCCAGGTAGGTCAGCGGCGACAGCCCGTTGGCCGCCACCAGCAGCAGGTGCACCGCCACCATCACCACCGACGCCACGTAGATCGCCACGATGAAGCCCGACACATCCAGGATGGCCGGCACGCCGTTGCTCATGAGGGTGCCGCCCATCAGCGCCGTCACGCCGTAGGGCAGCAGCCGGATGACCATGGTCGTCACGCTCATGACCACCGCGTGCAGCCCGTCGATGAAGCCGCGGAATGCCGCCACCGGCGCCGGAAAGCGCGCCGCCGCCCGCTGCGCGCCTACGCCCAGGAGGGCAGAGAAGATGACCAGCCCGACCACGTTGTTGCCGTTCATGGCCGAGACGATGTTGGCCGGGATCTGGTTGACCAGGATGTTGACCAGGGTGGTCTGCTCGCGCAGCGCCGCCTTGCCCGCCTGGTACACCGTGCCCTGCCCCAGGCCGAACGCATTGGCCAGCGCAATGCCCACCAGCGCCGCGATGGCCGTCGTCGCCAGCAGCCAGAAGATGCCGCGCACCGCCACCTTCGACAGGTATTCCTCGCCTGAATGGTCGAGCACCACCTTGACGATGGAGACGAACACCAGCGGGATGACCAGCATGCGGATCAGCGCCACGAAGCCGCGCCCGAACAGGCCGTACCACGTGGCCGATTCGCGCAGCGCTGCGCTGGCCTCGGGCGGCATGCCCTCCAGCCCTTGCAGCGACAGGCCGAGCAGCAGGCCCAGGCCGAGGGCAACCATCATGCGCAGCGAAAAGCTCTTGCCGGCCTTCTTCAGCCGCGCCAGCCACCAGAAGGCCAGCAGCAGCAGCGCCACCCAGACCAACGTCTGCCAGCGGGTGAGGACGAGGAAGTTTTCGAAGAAGGGGCCGGTGAAGAGTGGGCCAGGAGTAGGGGCTGACGGGTTCATGCCGGGGCTTTGGAGGTGGAGGGGTCGAAGCAGGATACAGGGGCGGGCAACGGTGTGGCGGCAGCTTCACGCTGCGTTTTTTACGGGTGAGCTGTGATACAAAGAGAAACGTATCGACTTCCAAGCGGCGGCTTGGGGGCACTTATCACTGGTACTCAGGCACAGGGGTTTGTGTGGCTCGCAAGTGCTGGCACGCACAATTGCAACGCCTCACAAACGGAGGTTCTACCGTAAATCTTTAGGTTTGCCTAAATGACGGTAGGGGCAGCGGATGTGAGGCATGAGAAGCGCGCGGCGGGGGATTGGCAGACTAAAGTCGCGCGTTGTTTGGTCGTCTAAATCTAGTTAGCTGCCACAAAGGTGAACATCGTGAAGCGACTCATTTCAATCCTGCTCTTGTTGTTGAGCGGCTGCGTTTCTACCGAAATGAAGGGCTACGTGGGTAAGGACATCCGAGAGGTCATTCTTACAAATGGTCAGCCCATGGGCGTAATAGATATGGGCGATGGATCCAGAGCATTTCAGTTCATGTGGGGCGGGACCTCTCAAACCGCTGTTGCTTCGAATAGCTCCACTCAGATCAATAGCAACTGGCTTGGAAAAGCCCAGATTGAATCCAGTGGTAGTGCAATTGTTTCGAGTGGCTGCGTCATCTCTTACATCACCCACTGGGACGAAAAACAAAAGAGCTGGATCGTCTTTGACTACCGCTATCCAAACAAGATCGTTTGCTAGGCGGCTAACAACTCATTCAAGCCGATCACGCTTCGCGGCACGACTTAATCCGGGCGTTAACCTTCAGGCAATCAGAAAATGCTAAAGAGATCACTGTGCATCCTTGCTGTCACTGGATCAATTTCTTTGCTGGGCTGTTCTTACACAAGGCCACCCAGCGCAGTTGAGGCTGGTTCTGAAGTTGGTGGCACCGGCGATGTCGGGCTTTCACACGAATCACTAGGGGCCAACAAGCATCTACTTACGGTGACTGCTGCTCCTGGAGTAATGGAAACCGAAGGCTCTATTGCTCAGCGAATTCACATCTCCGCAAATAGGTTTGCCGCGAAAACTTGCCCTAGTTCTTTCGAATTCGTCCACGACCCGAACTCTGACCAAAAAATTGCAGGCGGCTTCATGAAACGCACGAAAACCTATGTATTCATATGCAAAGGCTAACCAAGCGGTCAAGCGGACTGGCCTTCGGCCATCCGCTTACCTTGTTCGTTAGGCATCTTTGATACGGATATCACATGCAAGGCTATGTCGAGTTCGACCGCTTCACTGATCTTGCGGCCTCGCTTGAATTGCTCCAGGTTCAGATTCACAAGGAGCCTATGACGCCTTCTTCTTGGAAGTGGGGTCTCATTTCGGCTCATGCTGCACTTCAGGGAGCTGTATGCATGGCGCTTCGGGGAGGCGCGGGATTCGACACATGGAAACCGAAGGAATTCCAGAGGTGGAAAGCCGCCTACGACATAGGAGAGGACTTTCCTATCCCAAAGTTGGACTATTTCATGGACCTCGTGGATCGGCTTTTCCAAAATGATTCGGGAATCGACCGGGACTTGATTAGTTGGCTGAACGACACAAGAAACGGACTGATTCATTTCAATACTGGCGTCTATTCCATTGAGCGAGCAACGATGATTGATGCAATGAAATCAGCGGTAGCTGCTACGGTCGAGGCGCCGAGGCGAAGCAAAGGGATCTTTTTTTATGAAGAATGGCAATCCGAACGGTTCGGGTTTCTTTGCGGAAGCGTAAATGACCGCCTCCGCCATATTGCAGATGCCTAACAGATCGCTCCAGCGGACGGCTTCGCCGCCCGCTGAGCTTGTTCGTTAGGCATGGATTTGCAACCATGAAGATCGATTTCAATCTACTCAGCAACGCTAGCGACTCAATAGAACGAGCTATCGAGCTAGTCGCTTGGGGGGATCAACAAGGGGAAGCACGCCGGTTGAAGCAGGCCGTACAAGCCGTTGCTCACGGCATCGAATTACTTTTGAAGGAGCGCCTTAAGCGTATCCATCCGTCCCTGATATGGGAAAACGTCGATAGGTACCCAAGTATTGGTGCTCGAACGGTGAACGCCGAAGGCGCCCTATCAAGGTTGCAAAATATCGGAAATGTTGAATTCACTATTCGAGATGTCGAGCTTCTGCGCTCACTTCGAAATACGAGAAATTCGATTGAGCACCTTGCATGGACCACGACCAAAGAGGAAGCCGATGCCACCGTCGGGCGCGCGTTAGAGTTTTCCTTTTTCTTCTCACGATCTGAATTGGATCATGAGTATATGGACAACAGCGCGTTTAAGGACGGCACATATCAAACGCTCTTGGCTTCTAATATCCACTTCGCCACAGCGATTGAAAGTCGCAAGAAAGCCAGTCAGCTTGTATCCGAACAAGAGCCGACCTTGTGTACCGCTTGCCGTGCAAAGGCAGTTGACCCTGTTTCAAATGCGTGCCGTATGTGTGGGCATTGGCAGCCGATCTACGATGATGCCTTCGAGTTCTAACGGCGCCTAACCAGTCATTGCAGCCGACCGACTACGGCGTCGGCCGAACTTGGACGTTAAACCCAGAGAGAGAAATTGGGGTCGGATCCCAATTCTTTTGCTCAGGCCACTGACCCCTGCGGCCAGCGCCAAGCCGAAAACGCATACATGGCAGCGCCCGTCACCAGCACCGCAGCGGCCGCCGCCAACGCGCGCGCAAAGCCGCTCGCCTGCCCGCTGGCGGCGACCAGCGCGGCCGCCAGGGGCGGGCCCGCGATCTGCCCCAGGCCGAAGGTGGCCGTGATCAGGCCGGCGAAGCTGTCCACCGCCGCAGGCCACAGGCGCCGCGCCTCCTGGAAGCCGAAGAACGTGATCACCGTGAACGGCAGGCCCAGCAGCGCGCTGCCCAGCGCGAAGCCCGCCGGCGTGGGCCAGTGCAGCCCCAGCGCGATGCCCGCGGCCTGCATGGCGTAGCACGCCGCGAGCAGCCAGCGGCGGTCCCACGCGGCGCGCGCGCGCGTGCCCAGCACCGCGCCCAGCGTTGCGGCCACGCCGAAGGTCGGCCAGAACAGGTCGGGCCAGGGCGAGCCTGGCGGCAGCGCGCCGCGCGCGATCACGGGCAGGAAGGTGGCGGTGACGATGTAGCCCAGGCCGGCGAAGCCGTAGGCGATGGCGTGCAGCGTGCGCGCCGTGGCGCTGGCCGGCGCTGCCGGCGCCCCTTCGGCCGCGCCCCCCTGCAGGTTGACCGCCTGCGCCGCGCGCCCCCGCACCACCGGCAGCACCAGCGTGCACAAGAGCGCCGCCAGCAGCGCGAACGCCGCCCAGCCCGCCGCCGCGCGCCAGTGGGCCGCGACCATGGCGCTGGTCATGAAGCCGGTGAGCGCAATGCCCACGCCCGGCCCGCAGAAGATCAGCGCGCCCAGCGCCGGCCGGCCCAGCACGGTCAACCGCACCATGCACCACGAGGAGATGTTGAGCAGCACGATGGCGCTGGCCACGCCCGCGGCGAAGCGCAGCAGCGGCCAGGTGGCTGGCAGCGGCAGCGCCATGGCCACGGTGAGCAGCACCGTGGCGGCCAGGCCCGCGCGCGCCAGCCGCGCCGGGTGCCAGCGCCCGTACCACCCGCGCGCCAACCAGGGCAGCGCCATGCACGCCAGCGCGCCGACGAGGTAGCCGATGTAGTTGGCCGTGGCCAGCCAGCTGCCGCCGGCCAGGGTGACCACGCCGTCGGCCAGCATCAGGGGCAGCAGCGGGGTGAAGGCGAAGCGCCCCACCCCCATGGCCACGGCCAGCGCCAGCAGGCCCGCCAGCGCCACCCGCGCGGGCTGGCACCCCGGGGATGCGCCCTCCATCGTCACGTTATGCATACTGTTCTAAGATGGCTTTTTTGCAAATCATCCCACAAAGGGATGTCTCGCGATGGACTTGGTCGCCCTGGAGATTTTCTGCGCCGTGGCGCATGCCGGCAGCGTGACGCGCGCCGCCGAAGCGCTGGGGCGCGCGCAGTCCAACGTGACCACGCGCGTGCAGCAGCTCGAAGAATCACTGGGCTGCGCGCTGTTCGTGCGCGAAGGCCGCGGCATGGTGCTCACGGGCGCCGGCGAGCGGCTGGTCGGCTATGCCGAGCGCCTGCTCGCGCTCGCCGAGGAGGCGCGCCAGGCGGTGTGCGGTGGCCAACCCCAGGGTCGCCTGCGCCTGGGCGCGATGGAAAGCGCGGCGGCAGCGCGCCTGCCCGGGCCGCTCGCGCAGTTGCATGCACGGCACCCGCAACTGCGGCTGGAGCTGCGCACCGGCGCCTCGCTGCCCCTGGCCGAGGACGTGCTGGCCCACCGGCTGGACTGCGCGCTGCTGGCGTGGCCTCCCACTGGCCTGGACGAGGGCGCGCCGCTGGTGCGCACCCCCGTCTTTACTGAGCAACTGCTGCTGGCGCTGCCCGCCAGCCACCCGCCCGTGCGCCAGCCCGGCGATCTGCAACTGGACACCCTGGCCGCCTTTGCGCGCGGCTGCACCTACCGGCGCATCGGCGAGGACTGGATGCACCGGGCCCTGGGCCGCCCGCCGCAGGTGCTGGAACTCGCCTCGTACGCGACCATCCTCGCCTGCGTCGCGGCCGGGCGCTGCGCCGGCGTGCTGCCGCGCTCGGTACTGGAACTGCTGCGCGCGCCGCCGCCCCTGCAATGGTTGGAACTGGGTGAGTGCCCGACGGTGCTGGTGCACCGCACGGGCTACGACACGCCGGCGCTGGCCGCGCTGTTGCAGGCCCTGCGCGAGGCCGCACCCGCCGCACCCGCCGCTGCCACCCTTCCTGCCTGACCGATTCCCCACCCGGAGACTTGCGCCAATGCCCCCCGCCACCCCGACCCTGCTCGCCCGCCTGGGCGTCGAACTGCCCATCGTCCAGGGCCCCATGACCGGCTCGGACACGCCGCGGCTGGCGGCCGCGGTCTCGGCCGCCGGCGGCCTGGGCATGCTCGGCTGCGGCATGCGCGCCCCCGAGGCCATGGCCGAGGCCGCCGCCGCCGTGCGCGCCGCCACCGACCGGCCCTTCGGCATGAACCTTTTCGTGCTGCGCACCCCGTCGCCCGATCCGGCCGCGGTGCGCGCCGCCCTCGAGCGCCTGGCGCCCCTGCACGCCGCGCTGGGCCTGCCGCCGCCCGAGGCGCCGGCGCGCTGGTGCGAGGACTTCGACGCCCAGCTCGACGCGCTCATGGCCGCCCGCCCGGCGGTGGCCAGTTTCACCTTCGGGCTGCTGACGCGCGCGCAGGTGCGCCGCGTGCAGGACGAGGCCGGCAGCCTGGTGATCGGCACCGCCACCACCGTGGCTGAAGCACGCGCCTGGCAGGACGCCGGCGCCGACGCCGTGTGCGCCTCGGGCATGGAGGCCGGCGGGCACCGGGGCAGCTTCCTGGACCTGTCGGTGGCCAGCCAGATCGGCGCCATGGCGCTGGTGCCGGCCTGCGTGGACGCGCTCTCCATTCCGGTGATCGCCGCCGGCGGCATCATGGACGGGCGCGGCATCGCCGCGGCGCAGGCCCTGGGCGCGCAGGCCGCGCAGCTGGGCACCGCCTTCCTGGCCTGCCCGGAATCGGCGATCGGCGCGGCCCAGCGCGCGGCCATGGCGCAGGCACAGGCCACCGACACGCGCATCACCCGGGCGTACTCGGGCCGGCCGGCGCGCGGCATCGTGAACGCGATGATGGAGCAACTCGATGCCTGCGCTGCGGACATCCCCGCCTACCCGGTACAGAACGCCCTGACCGGCCCGCTGCGCCGCGCGGCGGCCGCGCAGGGGCGCGCCGACTACCTGGCGCTGTGGGCCGGGCAGGGCGTGGCGCTGGCACGGGCCCTGCCTGCCGGCGAACTGGTCGCCACGCTGGCCCGCGAATGGCGCGTCGCGCGCGCTGCGCTGGCGGGGTGAAGCGGGCCGGAAGGGCACGTTGCCGGCATCAAGGACGCACGGGCCGCGCACCCGCGGCCACGCCAGCCTGGGCACTCCACAGGCCATTTGCTATTATTTTTATAGCTGCTAGCGCTTGCTGGATAAGCGCCGAAGCCTGTTTTTACCCCTAAACAGACCCTACCACCAGCGCGTGCGTTCGCGCGTGTGGCGCTGGCGAAAGCGCAGGTAGACGTTGTCGTGGCCCTCGCGCTGCAGGCGCTCGAAGATCTCCAGCACCACTGCCCCCAGCGGATGCAGCGCGCACACGTCGCCCAGCCGCCAGCGCATGTTGCGCAGGGTGTCGTCGGTGCCGGCGATGAAGGCCGTGAGGCCGTCGAACAGGCCCACGCGGCGGCTTTGCAGGGCCTGCAGCGCGTCCGCGTCGTCCACCGATGCCGTGAGCGCGGGCTGCAGGAAGCGCTCGGTCTCCTGCAGCTTGACGGTGTTGACCAGCAGCGGGCCGCTCACGGCCAGGGCGCGCAGCACCGGATCGGGCGCATGGTCGGCAAAGGTGTCGCAGGCTGCGACCAGCCAGCGCAGGTCCAGCTGGCTGCACAGGAACGCGGTTTCGGCGCGCCACATGCGCTCCAGCCGGCCGTAGTTGGCCTGCGTGTCGGCTTCGCGCCGGATCAGCACGATCAGCTGGGCGTGGCGCAGCAGCAGCTGCGCTTGCCCGGCGAATTCGCTGCGCAGCCGGTTCAGGTGCTCGGCCAGGTCCTCCGAGGCACCGTGCACGTGGTGGCGTGGAGCGTCCGGGTCGCCCGGCACCTGCAACGCCTTCAGGGCCTGCCAGTCCTCGCCCTGCAGGTCCTCGGCCAGGGCCCCGGCGCCGCGGCGGCGGCGGTGGCGGCTGAGGGAAAACCACTTCTCGAAGGGTGTCTTGCGGCGCTTCATGTCAAGCATGTCTCCTTCGGCGATCCGGCCATCGGGCTCAGCGGGCGCGGCTCACGGCGCCGGCCGCGCGCCAAGCGCGCAGGAACTTGCCGCGCCGCAGCCACCACCCGCGCAGCAACAAGGCGTGCGCCAGCTGCTGCGGCGTGAGCGGGGAGATGCGGCAGAAATTCTCCCGCAACCGGGCCGCCAGGACCGACGGCGCCTTGGCCTCCGCCTCCGCCTCCGCCTCGGCCGGCGCGGCGCCCGGCTGGCGCACCTGGTGCATGGCCCCGGCAAGGCAGCGCGCGGCCTGCTGCGCCAGCGCCAGCCGCAGGCCGGGGTGCTGCGCGCACGGCGACTGCGCCAGCTCCTGCGCAAACGTGGCCAACGCGCCCGACTGGTCCAGCGCCTTGGCCGGGTTCATGCGCGCCAGGATGCTGCTGTCGCGCTGCCGGTAGGCCACCCAGGGGCGCGGCTCGTAGTAGAAACTCTGCGCCCGCAGCGCCATGCGCGGCATGGTCGCCATGTCCTCGAAATAGCGCCCGGGCGGAAAGCGCAGGTCCGCCTGCCACAGCGCGCGGCGCGAAATCTTCGACCAGGCATGCAGTTGGCCCGTGGACAGCAGGCCCGCCAGCAGCGCGCACCGGTCGTGTACCAGGTGTCGCGCGGGCCCGGCAAAGGTGCGCTTGTGGCCCTCGCCGCGCAGCCGGTGCTTCAGGCGGGTGCGTTCGCGCTGCACGGTGAAGTCGCACAGCACCACGTCGGGCTGGTGGGTTTCCACGATGGCGCGCAAGCTGTCGAGTGCACCCGGCAGCAGGCGGTCGTCCGAGTCCAGAAACCACAGGTAGTCACCGCGGGCCGCGTCGATGAGGCTGTTGCGCGCCGCGCTCAGGCCGCCGTTGCGCTCATGCTGCAGCAACTGCAGCCGGCCGGGCCAGCGAGCGGCCAGCCTTTGCAGCAACGCCCAGCAACCATCGGTGGAGCAATCGTCCAAGGCCACCACCTGAACGCCGTCGCCGCCCTTGCCTTGCTCGAGGACCGAAGCGAGGCATTCCTCCAGCCACGGCAACACGTTGTAGACCGGCACCAGGACGCTGAGCCAGGTCATGCGTGTGCCTGCTCTACGCCCCGTAAGGCGCCCCAGAGAACGGTCACGTAGAACACGAAACCCATGATGCCGCTGTTGTGATTGAAGAAGGGCTGGGACAGGCCGAAGACGAAATAGGCCACGGGCACCAGGCAACCCATGGTACGCAGCGCCAGTGCCTCGCGCCAGGCCGGGGACCCGGGCACCAGTCGCTGCAGCCTGCGCCCCCGCGGCCAGAACATCGCGAACACCCAGCCGTATAGCGCCATTTGCAGTAGCAGTCCCCCTACGCCGACCTTGACCCAGACGTCCAGCAGATCGTTGTGTACCTGGGGATAGCCCATGATGACCGGCGGCAGCGTGCCCTGGTCCACCCGGCGCTGCATCTCCTGGACAAATCCGTGCGCTCCCCAGCCGAGCCAGGGCTTTTGCGGGATCAGCTCGGCCACCAGCTGGTATTGCACCAGGCGCAGGCCGACCGAGTTGTCGCCCTTGCCTTCGGTCAGGAAGCCACTGATTTCGCTGGCGGCCAGGTCGACCCGGTCGCGCAGCGGCGGCGCCGTGGCCAGCACCAGCACCAGCGCTGCCAGCCCCAGCCCCGCGCCCAGCAGCAGCCGGCCGAACGCATGCCGGTCGATGCGCCACGCCAGCACCAGCAGCACGGGCACCAGCGCGCACAGCGCCAGCCAGCCGCCACGCGACTGCGACAGCAGCGACGCCACCAGCGCGAGCACTGCAGCCAGCACCAGGGCGATGCGCCAGGGCCAGCGGTGCTCGCGCCAAAACAGCGCCAGTTGCACGGCGTGGAGGCAGCCCAGCAGCAGCGCCAGGTTGCCCCACTGGATCGCATTGGTGTAGCCGGTGGCCCGCTCCAGCCCCTGCCCGGCCACCTGCCACAGCGCCAGCAGGCCCATGCCCGCGCAGCCGATGGGCAGGCCACGCCGAAACGCCTCCGGCCTCGGCGGAAACGCCACGGCGAACAGCAGACAGGGCACGCCCAGCAGCCATTTGAGCCCCTTGTCCCAGCGGCCGGCGCCGGTGTCCAGCGACAGCAGGAACCACATCCCGCCCATGGCGCACAGCAGCAGCGCGAGGGTCGCCGTGGCCGGGTCGGGACGGCGCCGCAGCCACTGGGGTGCCGTGCCCAGTGCGCCCAACAGCAGCAGCACGGCGGCGTACGAATACCCCGAGGGCACCCACAGCGCCAGCGCCGGCAGCAGGAACGCCGCGAGCGTGGTGGTGCGGTGCGCCAGGGACGTTGACTGCAGTCCTGCGCTCACAGGGCGGACGGCTGCGGCTGCAGCAGTTGGCGGTAGCGGTGCCACATGCGCTCGCGCCCGTGCTCTGCCAGCGCGCGCAGGCGGGCGGCGGCGCCCAGTTGCTGCGCCAGCGCGGGCCTTTGCAGCAGGTGCTGCAAGGCGTCGGCCAGGGCCGCTGCGTCGTGCTCTGGCACCAGCCAGCCGGTGTGGCCATGGTCCAGAAGCTCGCGCACGCCCACCACGTCGCTGGCGACGCAGGCGCAGCCCGCGGCCATGGCTTCGGCCAGCGCCAGCGGCATGCCTTCCCAGTGCGTGGAGAGCACGAACAGCTGCACCGATGCCAACCGACGGGGCAGGTCGTCGACGCTGCCCAGGAAATGCACCTGGCCCTGCAGGCCCAGGCGCTGGACCAGGGCACGTGCGTGGCGTTCGAGCCGCGCGCTGCCGGTGCCGGCCAGGTACAGGGCCGGCACCAGGCCCCGCTCGCGCAGCACTGCCAGGGCGCGCAGCAGCGTGGCATGGTCCTTTTGGCGTGCGAAGCGCGAGGCCATCAGCAAAGCGGGCGCGCGGTCCTGCCAGCGCGCCGGCGGCAGGCTGTCGGGAAAGCGCTCCAGTGCGATGCCGTTGGGAATGGCCAGGCACTGCGCGGCAGGCAAGCCCAGCGCGACCAGGCTGCTGCGCACACCTTCAGACACGCCAATGCTGGCCTGAGTGTGCGGTGCCAGCGCGAGGGTCTGCGCGAGGCGCCGGGGCGTGTAGCGCTCGCGCGCGTTGTGCTCGACATGGAAGATGCGCGGCACGCCTTCCGCGACCGCCGCCTGGCGGCCCCAGATATGGTCACTGAAGCCGTGCGCGAACACCACGTCGGGCTTCCACGCACGCATGACGCGGCGCAGTTCCCACACGGTCAGCGCGTGCAACCAGTTGGAAACCACCTGCACCTGCAGGCCCTGGTCGCGCAAGGCCTGCACGCGTTCCGGGGACGTGTTGCGTTTGCGCCGCAGCACCAGCAGCGTCTGCAGTTGCGGATCGTCCTGCGCAGCCAGGCACAGGTCCACCGCCACCTGGGTGGCGCCCGAGAACCCGCCGGTGACGAAATGCAGCACCCGCAGCGGCCGCTCCGCCCTGCCAGCCGGCCTGCAGGGAACCGTGGTAATTGCCATGCGTGCCGCCCGGCCCGGCCCGTGCAGGGCCGGCGTCCAGGCTCAGTGCCCGGTCTGCACCACCTCGCCGGCCTTCAGCCGGTACACGGTTCCGCAATACGGGCACTTGGCTTCGCCCGTGTGCGCCATGTCCAGGAAGATGCGCGGGTGGGCGCTCCACAGCGGCATGTTGGCCTTGGGGTTGGGGCAGTACAGGCCGCCCTGGCGGTTCAGGTCGCGGGCCAGCACTTCGACGACGGCTTGGGTCATGGCGATGGTCTTCTTCCTCAAACCTGGGTGAGCCAGTGGGCGTACTTCGGGTTGCGGCCGTTCACGATGTCGAAGAACGCGGTCTGGATCTTCTCGGTGATGGGGCCGCGGCGGCCTTCGCCGATCTGGATGCGGTCGAGTTCGCGGATCGGCGTGACCTCGGCGGCCGTGCCGGTGAAGAAGGCCTCGTCGGCGATGTAGACCTCGTCGCGCGTGATGC
>DAMCAL010000076.1:7955-12640 GCA_032059585.1 Burkholderiaceae bacterium | reverse complement strand
GCAGCCCAGCGGCTACACCGAGCCGCTGCTGCACGCCTGGCGCCTGAAGGTGAAGTCGGGCGAGGCGCAGCGCTGATGCGCTATTGAAACAGTAGCTGCCGGCGCTTGCCCGACGGGCGCTGCAGGCACTTTTCATGCACAACGGCACCTGCGGGTGCCGTGGTTGTTGGTGCGCCTACACTCTGGCGGATGGATGCCTTTGCCACTGCCCGCTGCCCGCTGTGCGGCCAGGCCAACGCCTGCGCCATGGCAGCCGGCCTGCCGCCCGAAGATTGCTGGTGCATGGCTGCGCATGTCTCGCCTGCGGCGCTGCAGCGCCTGCCCGACGCGCTGCGCGGGCGGGCGTGCCTGTGCGCACGCTGCGCCGCCGGCGAGCCGCTGCCGCCCGCAGGCGGCCAGCCCGCCGACGGGGCGGCTACTCCATCTGCTTGAACAGCGCCGGGCAGTCGATGGTGCCGTTCGGGAATTCCAGCACGGCGCTCTGCTCCTTGCGGATGGCCTGGCTGATGACGCGGCAGTCGGTCCAGCCGGCATTGGGCGCACTGGCGTCGCCGTCCATGCGCACGTGCACCACGCTGCCCTGCAGGCTGACTTTGGCATTGCGCGACGCATAGGTCGCTTCGATGGCGGGCAGCATCTTGTCCTGGATGGCCTCGCGCACCTGGCTGCCACTGGGCGCGGCAGCGGCGCTGCCGCTGGCAGCCACCACCGGGGGCGGTTCGGCCTCGTTGCTGCAGGCGCCAGCCGCAAGGCCCAACGCCAGCACGGCCGCCATCGCCCTCGTTCGTCCCCAAATGCCTGGTTGCATGTCGCTCTCGCCTCCTTTGCGGGTGTGCGGACCAGTATAGGCGGCGGTGTTTTGCGCGCCGCGGCCTGCGGCCGGGCGCCGATAAGATGGCAGGCCGCGGGTGCCTTGCACCCCGCCGCTTTTTCCCCCTTTCAGCCAGGAGACCCCATGCCCACGTACCACATCGAAATGATGGAAGGCCGCACCACCGAGCAAAAGCGCAAGCTGGCCGAGGAGATCACCCGCGTGTCGGTGGAAGTGCTGGGTGGCTCGCCCGAGTCGGTCGACATCCTGATCACCGACGTGAAGCGCGAGAACTGGGCCACGGGCGGCAAGCTCTGGCTGGACCGGCAGTAACCCACAAAACTGATTCCTGGAACGCGCCGATGTGCCAGCTCCTGGGCATGAACGCCAACACGCCCACGGACGTGACCTTCAGCTTCACCGGCTTCGCGCAACGCGCCGGACGCACCGCCGACCATACCGACGGCTGGGGCATCGCCTTCTTCGAGGGCAAGGGCGTGCGCCATTTCGTCGACCATGCCCGGGCGCTGGACTCGCCCGTGGCCGAGCTGATCCGGCGCTATCCCATCAAGAGCTGCAACGTCATCTCGCACATCCGCAAGGCCACGCAGGGGCCCGTGCAGCTGTCCAACTGCCACCCGTTCATCCGCGAGCTGTGGGGCCACTACTGGGTGTTCGCGCACAACGGCGACCTGAAGGACTTTCGCCCGCGCCTGCACGCGCACTTTCGGCCGGTGGGCGACACCGACAGCGAGCATGCGTTTTGCTGGATGATGCAGGAGCTGTCGAAGGCGCACGCCGCCATGCCGCCGGTGGCGGAACTCACGCTCACGCTGCGCGACCTGGCGGCGGCGATCGCGCCGCACGGCACCTTCAATCTGCTGCTGTCCAACGGCCACGCGCTGTGGGCGCATGCCAGCACGCACCTGCACTACATCGAGCGGTGCCATCCCTTTGCAGTGGCGCACCTGTCCGATGAGGACCTGAAGGTGGATTTCGAGCCGCTCACCACGCCCAGCGACCGCGTGGCGGTGATCGCCACCACGCCGCTGACGACCAACGAGCAGTGGACGGCGTTTGCGCCCGGCGAACTGGCGGTGTTCGTGCAGGGCCAGCGGCTGCGCCTGGCGGCGTGACCCGCAGGGCGTTCAGACGCCCCGCGCCGCCCCGCATTTCAGCCGCGCGGGCTTACTTCTTTTGCGCATCGCCCGCGTTGTTGCGCAGGGGCGCATCGTACGTGGCGTTCTTCTTGGCGTTCTTGCCTTTCACATCGCGGTCGATCTTCTCGGCCATCGCCAGGTGCTCGCGCAGCGTGGGAAGCGTCTTGTCGGCAAACGCCTTCACGTCCGGGTCCTTGGCGTTGGTGGAGGCCTTCTCGAACAGCTTGATGGTGTCGCGGTGCGCCTTGGGGCCCAGGCTGTCGATGTAGTTCTGGTCGAACTTCACGCCATCGTGCGTCGACAGCAGCTTGAGCTTGCCCTTTTGCACCATCGACGGGCCGTCGGGCAGCTTGTGGTTCTTGGCCGAAGCCAGGGCCTGCAGCTGCTGCGCGGTGGCCGTGTGGTCATCGATCATGCGTTGGGCAAAGCTCTTGACGGCGTCGCTCTGGCCCTTTTGCAGCGCCAGCTTGGCGGCCTCGACTTCGTAGTGGCCGGCGTGGGCCGCGTCATCCATGAAGGACGCATCGGCATGCGCCGGCTTGGACGCGCTGGCCGCCGGGGCGGCCGGTGCCGCGCCTGTAGCGCCAGAGGGTGCGGGTGCGGTGCGGTTGGTGGCCGGCGTGCCGCCGCTCTGGCTGCCGCTGCTGCCGGTGGCCGGCGGCGTGTTGGGCGAGGTGACGGCCGAGGTGGGCGGCGCCACATCGGGCGGCGAGCCCTGGGCCCAGACGGCCCCGCTCAGGGCCAGACCGGCGGCGGCCAGCGTGGCCGCGGTGCGCTGAAGACGGAAAAAAGCCATGGTGCGGTCCTCCAATGTTCTGTGAAACAACGACCCTCCATGCTCGCAGGCCCTGTGCGCCTGGCTGTAGGAGCGCCGCGCGTCGCCACTTTGATACCGCTGTCACATCCGGTGGCCGTCCCGGCCGTGTCTCATCTGTCGCCCTCCGCCGACGCGGAGCACGCCTGCGGCCGGTACATACTTTGCCGGGCCCGAGGGGCCCGTCCACAACGAACAACCACCTACACGCCCGCTGCACCATGAAACGACTCATCGCCACCCTTGCCGCCGCTGCCGCCCTCACGGGCTGCGGCTACAACGACTTCCAGCGCCTGGACGAGCAGACCAAGTCCGCCTGGAGCGAGGTGCTCAACCAGTACCAGCGCCGCGCCGACCTGGTGCCCAACATCGTCGCCACCGTCAAGGGCGAAGCGCAGTTCGAGCAGGACACGCTGACGCGCGTGATCGAGGCCCGCGCCAAGGCCACCTCCATCCAGGTCACGCCGGAGCTGCTGGACAACCCCGAAGCGTTCAACAAGTTCCAGCAGGCGCAGGGCGAGCTGTCCAGCGCGCTGTCGCGCCTGATGGCGGTGTCCGAGCGCTACCCGCAGCTGCAGGCCAACCAGGGCTTTCGCGACCTGCGCGTGACGCTGGAGGGCACGGAAAACCGCATCACCGTGGCGCGCAACCGCTACATCGACACCGTGCAGCAGTACAACGTGCTGGCGCGCAGCTTCCCCACCAACCTGACGGCCAAGGTCTTCAGCTACGAGCCCAAACCCACCTTCAGCGTGGCCAACGAGGCGCAGATCAGCGCGCCGCCGCAGGTCGACTTCTCCCGCCCCGCACCTGCCGCCAAGCCCTGAATTTCAAGCCAAATATGCCCCTGGCCCTTATCCTGCGTGCGCTGGCAGCTATTATTTTAATAGCTTCGAGCCTGGCCGGCGGCGCGGCCATCGCCCAGCCGCTGCGCGCCGTGCCGGTGCTCACCTCGCGCGTCATCGACGAGACCGCCACGCTGGAGCCCGCGCAGCGCCAGAACCTGCAGGCGCAGCTGGCCGAGATCGAGCGCACGCACGGCTCGCAGGTGGTGCTGCTGCTGGTGTCCACCACGGCGCCCGAGGACATCGCCGCCTTCGCCCACCGCGTGGCCGACACCTGGAAGATCGGCCGGCGCGAGGTGGGCGACGGCGTGCTGGTGGTCGTGGCCAAGGACGACCGGCGCATGCGCATCGAGGTGGCGCGGACCCTGGAGGGCGCGATTCCCGACATCGCGGCCGCCCGCATCATCGATGCGGTGATGGCGCCGCGCTTTCGCGAGGGCGACTACGCAGGCGGCCTGCAGGCCGCCGTGCAGCAGATCGGCGCGCGCATCGCCGGCGAGGCACTGCCGCTGCCCGAGCCGCCGGCGACCGCCCGCAGTGCGCGCGGCGGCGGCGGCGCCGGGCTGGACGACCTGGCCATCTTCCTGTTTTTTGCCGTGATGGTGGTCGGTCCGGTGCTGCGCTCCGTCTTCGGCCAGCGCGCAGGCGGGCTGGTGACGGGCGCGGGCGCGGGCGCCTTGGCCTTCATGGTCACCACCAGCGTGCTGCTGGCACTGGGCGCCGGCGTCGCCGCGCTGCTGTACACCTGGATCTTCGCCGGGCGCCGCGCTCCCATCGGCCGCAATGGCCGGGGCGGGGGTGGTTTCGGTGGCGGCGGCTTCGGTGGAGGCTTTGGTGGCGGCGGCGGTTTTGGCGGTGGCGGCGGGTTCAGTTCGGGCGGCGGCGGCAGCTTCGGCGGCGGCGGCGCCTCGGGCCGCTGGTGAGGCACAGCGCCATGGCTTCCACCCTTCCCCCCTTGCCCGACAGCGCCCGCCCCCCTGGGCTGTGGCAGCGCATTGGCCGGGTGCTGCGCCACCGCTGGGCCGATGGGGCGCTCGAGCGCGACCTGCCCGCCG
>DAMCAL010000076.1:0-7945 GCA_032059585.1 Burkholderiaceae bacterium | reverse complement strand
CGGCTGGCCGCGCGCGTGGCGGCCAGCGAGCGGCGCCACACCGGGCAGGTGCTGATCTGCGTGGAAGGCGGCCTGCCGCTGTCGTACCTGTGGCGAGCCGCCAGCGTGCGCGAACGCGCCGTGACCCAGTTCGGCAAGCTGCGCGTGTGGGACACCGAGTACAACAACGGCGTGCTGATTTACCTGCTGCTGGCCGAGCGCGCCATCGAGATCGTCGCCGACCGGGCACTGGCGCGCAGCGTACCGCCCGAAGCCTGGCGCGCCATGGCCGAGCACATGGGCGAGGCGTTTCGCGCCGGGCGTTTCGAGGACGGGCTGACGCAGGCGCTGAGCGAGGTGTCGGCCCTGCTGGTGGCGCATTTTCCTGCCGTGCCGGGCGAGCCGCCCTCGCCCAATGAACTGCCCGACGCACCCGTCGTGGCGGGCCGCCCGCCGCTGCGCTGACCCGGGCGCAGCGCGGCCGTTGCGCCCCTGCCGCGGCCCCCCTCAGGCAGCGCCGGCCGGCACCTCCCAGACCCGCCCGGCGCCCACCGCGTAGAGCTGGCGCCCCGGCGCAGGCGCCAGCGTGTGCGCGCCGGTGAAGTCGCCAAACGACGGCAACAGCACCAGGCCGGCCTCGTGGCTGAACACGGGCAGGCGCAGCGTGTCGTGCCCGCGGCCGCGCAGCACCACCGCCGGGTGCACGTGGCCCGCCAGCACGGTGTGGCCAGCGAGCTGCTGCGGGTGGTGGCAGCACGCCAGCGGCACGCCGGTGTAGGGCACGTAGGGCTCGTCCACCACGCTGATGCCCAGGTGCGCCGGCGGCTCGCCGGCATGGCGGTCGTGGTTGCCGCGCACCAGCGTCATGGCGACTGCGGCGTGCGCGCCGCGCCAGTGCGCCAGTTGCGCCAGCAGTTCCGGCGTCTGCGCCTCGGCGGCGTGCAGGAAGTCACCCAGCACCACCAGGCGCTCGGCGCGCGTGCGCACCAGCAGGGCGCTGAGCCGTTGGAGGTTGTCCTGGGTGGTGCCGGACGGCACGGGCACTCCGCGGGCGCGGAAGGTGGCGGCCTTGCCGAGGTGCACGTCGGCAACGAACAGGGTGCGCGCCAGCGGCCACCACAGCGCGTGTTCGGCCAGTGGCACTAGGCGCACGCCCGGCCCGGCGTCGATGGACGGGCCGGACGGGCCGGGCCCCGGCGCGAGGCGCAAGGGAGAGGAATAGGCGTTCATGGCAGGTGGGCGGGGCGCGCCGGCGGCAGGCCGGCGCGCAGGCCAAGGGGGTGGGCCGGACGGCCCCGCGGCAGGCTGCCGCGGCGGGCGCGGCCCGCCCGGGGTGAGCGGGAAGAGGAATGGCAGTAGGAATGGCATGGCGGGGTTGAAGTTCCGGCAGGTGTGTCTCGGGCGCTACAGCGGCGGCAGCGGGCGCGAGGGGCGGCGCGCACGGCGTGCCCGTGCGGGGCGGCTGGACCCTTCGGCGCCTGCAGCCGGCGCGCCGAAAGCGAGCGACGCCTCGATGGACGGTGCGGGGGACGGCGGCGCGCCGCCGTCGGGCCCGGCCTGCTGCGCGTCGGCGGCTGCGCGCCGGGCCCGCGTCCGGCGCAGGGGCGGGTCGGGCGGCACCACGTCCTGCACGCGCACCGGCGGCGGCGGGCCGCGCGTGTCGGCGGCCGCTTCCAAGTCGCCCAGCATGCGCGCGATGCGGTCGGCCAGGGCCTCGTTGCTGAGCTTTTCGCGAAAGCGCTCGACCATCAGCGGAAACGCCAGCGGCCCCGGCCGCACGAGCGCGTGCACGCACAACCGCTGGGACTGCATGCGGCGCAGCGCGGCCAGCAGTTCGTGCACGTCCAGCTCCTGGCTGAGCACCTCGCCCTCGGCCTGGCGCAGCAGCAGGTTGCTGCTGTCGTACTTGCGAAAGACCTCGAAGAACAGCTGCGCCGAGGCCTGCAGCTGGCGCGCGCTGCGCTGCTCGCCCGGGTGGCTCTGGAAGATCAGCCCGGCCACGCGGGCGATCTCGCGAAAGCGCCGGCGTGCCATCTCGGTGGCGTTCAGACTGGCCAGCACCTCGTGCAGCAGGGCGCGCCGCGCCGGGTCGGCAGTGCCATCCTCCGGCGCGTTCTGCGCGTTGGCGGTGTTGCGCACGGCGATCTCGCCCGCGTCCTGCGGTGGCGCGGCAGCCGCTTCGGCGGCCGGGTCGGGTTCGGCGCGCAGCAGGTCGGGCAGCAGCGCCGCCCAGTCGCGCGGCGTGGCGCTGAGCAGCTCCAGACCGTAGTCGTTCACGGCGATGGAGAACGTGCCCGCCTCGTGCTGCGCCGCGCGCCAGGCCAGCAGGCTGGCCAGGCCCATGTGCGCGTGCCGGCCGGCGAAGGGGTACAAAAACAGGTGCCAGCCCTCGCGCGTGCGCAGCGTCTCGGCCAGCAGCGTGGCGGGCGTGGGCAGCTGCGACCAGCGCTGCTGCAGCTGCAGCAGGCCGCGCACGGCGCGCAGCTCGGGACTGGTGTAGCGGCCATCGGCGGCCTGCGCCAGCTGCTGCACCACGAAGTCCGCCAGCACGGTGGACAGCGGCATGCGCGAGCCGGCCCAGCGCGGCACGGTGGCGCGCGTGCGCGGCGCGCGGCGCACGTAGGCCGTCATCTGCTCGATGCGCACCAGCTCCAGCACCTGGCCGGCGAAGACGAAGCAGTCGCCCGGCGACAGGCGGGACAGGAAGCTCTCCTCCATGCTGCCCAGCCGCGCGCCGTGCAGGATCTGCACCGCCATGCTGGCGTCGCTGACGATGGTGCCGATGTTGGCCCGGTGGCGCCGCGCCAGGCGCGCGTCGGGCATGTGCCACACACCGTCCTCGCCCTGCACCACGCGCCGGTAGTCCGGGTAGGCCGCGAGCGCCTGGCCGCCGCCCGACACGAAGCCCAGGCACCAGTCCCACATCGCCTGGGTGAGGCCGCGGTAGGCCCAGGTGCGGCGCACCTCCTGGTACAGCGCCTCGGGCGTGAAGCCGCCGCCCAGCGCCACCGTGACCAGGTGCTGCACCAGCACGTCGACCGGCTGCTCCGGCGAGGCGCGCGACTCGACCTGGCCCGCACGCACCGCCGCGCGCGCGGCCGCCGCCTCGACGATCTCCAGGCTGTGCGTGGGCACCAGCGTGATGCGCGAGGGCCGGCCCGGCGCGTGACCCGAGCGCCCGGCGCGCTGCAGCAGCCGCGCCACCCCCTTGGGCGAGCCGATCTGCAGCACCCGCTCCACGGGCGCGAAGTCCACCCCCAGATCCAGGCTGGAGGTGGCGACCACCGCGCGCAGGCTGCCGCTTTTCAGGCCGGCCTCGACCCACTCGCGCACCGCGCGGTCGAGCGAGCCGTGGTGGATGGCGATCTGCCCGGCCCAGTCGGGCCGCGCGTCCAGCAGCGCCTGGTACCAGCGCTCGGCCTGCGAGCGCACGTTGACGAACACCAGCGTGGTTCCGCTGCGCGCCAGCTCCTGGACCACCGCCGGCAGCATCCGCAGGCCCAGGTGGCCGGCCCAGGAAAAGCGCTCGGGCGCTTCGGGCAGCAGGGTGTCGACGACCAGGGCCTTGTCGACGCGGCCCTGCACCAGTTCGCCGGCCTCTTGCAGCCCCAAAGGCGCGAGCAGCGTGTCCATGGCCTCGGGCAGGTTGCCCAGCGTCGCGGACATGCCCCAGACCATGAGCTGCGGGCTCCAGCCCGCCAGGCGCGCCAGCGCCAGCTGCAGCTGCACGCCGCGCTTGTTGCCCAGCAACTCGTGCCACTCGTCGGCCACCACCAGCCGCACATGCGCCAGTTGCTCGCGCGCGTCGGCGCGCGCCAGCAGCAGCGACAGGCTCTCCGGCGTGGTCACCAGCACGGTGGGCAGGCGGCGCGACTGGGCGCTGCGCTCGGCGCCGGCCGTGTCGCCGGTGCGCGCGGCCAGCGTCCAGCGGGCCAGCGCGGGGTGCGCGCGCGCAAGGTCGGGCAGCGGCGCGGCCAGCGCCTTGAGGGTGTCGGCCGCCAGCGCGCGCATGGGGGTGATCCACAGCACCGTCAGCGGTTCGGACGCAGGGCGCTTTGCGCCGCCGTCGTCGACGCTCACCGCTGAACGCGACGGTGCCGCCAGCGCCTGCAGGGCCCCCAGCCACACGGCGTAGGTCTTCCCGGCGCCGGTGGTGGCGTGCAGCAGGCCCGAGCGGCCCGCGGCCATGGCACGCCAGACCTGGCGCTGGAACGCGAACGCACGCCAGCCGCGCGCGGCCAGCCAGTCGGCCACCGCCTGACGCACGGCAACGGACGCGGCGGCGCGGCGCGGGCGGGGCTCAGCCATGGCGCCTCCCAGAGCGCCGTCGGGCAGCGATTGTCAGCGAAAAACAGCTCCAGCGCTTGCTGGACAAGCGCTGGCAGCTATGAAAAAAAGAGCGCTCGGGCGTCATGGCGCGCTTGACCCGGCCATGTCCCTGGGCAACAGCGCTGCCAGCGTCTGCAGCGTGTCGGCCTCGCTGGCCGGTTTGTCGCGCCGCCAGCGCAGCATGCGCGGAAAGCGCACGGCAATGCCGCTCTTGTGCCGCGCGCTGCGCGCGATGCCCTCGAAGCCCAGCTCGAACACCAGCGTCGGGCGCACGCTGCGCACCGGCCCGAACGTCTCCACGGTGTGCCGGCGGATCAGCGCGTCCACCTGGGCGATCTCCGCATCGGTCAGGCCCGAGTACGCCTTGGCGAACGGCACCAGCGTGCGGTCTTCCTGGTCCGGGGGACCGTTCCACACGGCGAAGGTGTAGTCGGTGTAGAGACTTGCGCGCCGGCCGTGGCCGCGCTGCGCGTAGATCAGCACCGCGTCGACCGACAGCGGGTCGATCTTCCACTTCCACCAGACCCCGACGTCCTTGGTGCGCCCGACGCCGTAGTGCGCATCACGGGCCTTGAGCATCATGCCCTCCACTCCCAGCGCGCGCGCCTGCTCGCGCTGCGTCGCCAGCGACGCCCAGCGCTCGCCCTGCAGCAGCGGGCTGGCCAGCAGCGTCGGATGCGCCAGCCCGTCCACCAGCGCCTGCAGCCGCGCGCGACGCTCGTGCTGGGGCACGGTCCGAAGGTCGTGGCCGTCCTGCTCCAGCAGGTCGTAGGCGATCAGCGCCACCGGCAGGTCGCGCAACAGTTTCGGCCCCAGCGTCTTGCGGCCGATGCGCTTTTGCAGGTCGGCGAACGGCCGCACGTGGCCCGCGCCGCCCAGCGGCCCGGCCGCGGTTCCTCCCGTGCCCGCCCCCGGCGCCCAGGCGACGATCTCGCCGTCGAGCACGGTGCCGTCGGGCAACGCGTCGCCCAGCGCCTGCAATTCCGGAAACCGGTCACTGACCAGCTCCTCGCCGCGCGACCAGACCCAGGTGGCGCCCGCGCGGCGCACCAGCTGGGCGCGGATGCCGTCCCACTTCCACTCCACCTGCCAACCGGCCGGGCTGCCGAGCAGGCCCTCCATCTGCGCCACGGGCAGCTGCAGCGGGTGCGCCAGAAAGAACGGGTACGGGTGGCCGCTGGCCTCGCGCTCGGCAGCGCCTTCGGTGTCGGGTTGCACCAGGCGTGCGTAGTCGTCCGCAGTGGGCCGCGCGCCGATGTGGGTGTAGCCCATCAGGCGCTGGGCGATGCGCTTGGGGTCGACGCCGCTGACCGCGGCCAATGCTTGGGTGACCTGCAGGCGCGACACGCCGACGCGAAAGGCGCCGGTGATCAGCTTGAAGTACACCAGCCGCTCGTCGCGGGCGAGCATGTCCCACTGCGCCCGCAGGCGCGGCTCCAGCACCTCGGGCGGCAGGCCGCGCAAGGGCAGCAGGTGCCCGGCCATCCATTCGGCCAGCGACAGGGCGTGCGCGTCGCCGGGCGGAGGCAGGAGCAGGGCGATGGTTTCGGCCAGATCGCCCACCGCCTGGTGGCATTCGTCGAACAGCCATTCGGGCAGGCCCGCGGCCTCGCGTGCCAACTGGCGCAGCACGCGCACCGGCACCAGCTGGCGCGGCTTGCCGCCGGCCAGGAAGTACACCGCCCAGGCGGCGTCCTGCGCGGGAGCATCGGCCAGGTACTCGCGCAGCGCCGCCTGCTTGGCCAGGAGCGAGGTGCTGGCGTCCAGCGCCTGGTACAGCGCGGCGAAGCGTTTCATGCGCCGTGGTCCTCGGGTGACGGCGCTGCGGCCTGTTCCGGCATGGCGCCGGGCTGGCCCGTCCCGTTCGGCGCGCCTTCGTCCTCCTCGCCGTACTCGGTCTGGAAGGCCTGCGCGTCCAGGCCGCGTTCCTCGCGCAGCCAGCGCACCAGCGTCGCGACGCTGCCGTGCGTGACGAACACCCGCTCGGCCCCGGTCGCGCCGATGGCCTGCTGCAGCCCGGGCCAGTCGGCGTGGTCGGACATCACGAAGCCGCGGTCCACCCCGCGGCGCCGGCGCGCGCCGCGCAGCTGCATCCAGCCACTGGCGAAGGCGTCGGAGTGGCGCGGGAAGCGGCGCATCCAGGGGGTGCCCTGGGCCGAGGGCGGCGCCAGCACCAGGGCGCTGCGCAGCAGCTGCGCATCCACGCCGGGATCGGTCACGCGCAGCGTCGGCGCCAGGTCGACGCCCGCATCACGGTACACGGCGTTGAGCGGCTCCACGGCCCCGTGCACCACGATGGGGCCGATGCTGCGGTCCACCCCGTGCAGGATGCGCTGCGCCTTGCCGAAGGCGTAGCACAGCAGCACCGACGGCCGGCCCGCCGCGGCGTTGGCGCGCCACCAGGCGTCGATGCCGGCGAACAGCTCGGCCTGCGTCGGCCAGCGGTAGATCGGCAGTCCGAAGGTCGATTCGGTGATGAAGGTGTCGCAGCGCACCGGCTCGAACGGCGCGCAGGTGCCGTCGGCTTCGGTTTTGTAGTCGCCCGAGGCCACCCAGACCTGCCCGCCGTGCTCCAGCCGCACCTGGGCCGAGCCGAGCACGTGGCCGGCCGGGTGCAGCGAGATGCGCACGCCGTGGTGTTCGATCGCCTGGTCATACTCGAGCGTCTGCAAGGCGATGTCCGCGCCCAGACGCACGCGCAGCGTGCCGGCGCTGTCGGTGTGCGCGAGGTAGTGCCCGTGCCCCACGCGGGCGTGGTCGGAATGCGCGTGCGTGATGACGGCACGCTCCACCGGACACCAGGGGTCGATGTAGAAGCCGCCAGGCGGGCAGTACAGGCCCTCGGGACGGGCGACGACCAGGTCCGGACGCTCTGCGTGCGCCATGTCAGGCCCCGCGCCGCTGCAGCGGACAAGGCAGGCCGCACGGCAGGGCGGCGTTCATCGACGGGCAGGGGGGAAGCATGGCCCATGCTAGGGCCGCGGGGCCGGTAAACGCCCTGGGCGAGGGCGCATCGGCGTGTCGGCGCACGGCCTACGCCGGGGCGCCGGATGGGCTGCTGCGCCGCCACGCCCGAAAAGCAAAAACCGCCCGGAGGCGGTTTTTTTCCTGGTGGCAGGGGATGTGCCGACAGACGCTGCGCGGGTCAGCGCTTTTCGCGAAAGCGCCGCAGCGCGGCGAGTTGCGCGGCCATGATGGCCAGCTCGGACTGGGCACGGGCCAGGTCCAGCTCGCTCTTGGCGTTCTTCAGCGCATCCTCGGCGGCGCGCTTGGCCTCCTCGGCCTTCTGGTCGTCCAGGTCCCTGCCGCGGATCGCGGTGTCGGAGAGCACCGTGACGCGGTCGGGCTGCACTTCCAGGATGCCGCCGGCGACGAAGACGAACTCTTCGCTGCCGTCGGGCAGTTCGATGCGCACCGATCCCGGCTTGATGCGGGTGATGAGCGGCGTGTGGCGTGCGTAGATGCCCAGCTCGCCGGCTTCCCCGGGCAGCGCGACGAAGCGCGCTTCCCCGGAGAAGATCGACTCCTCGGCACTGACCACATCGACATGGATGGTGTTCATGGCCATCAGGGTATCAGGCGGCCAGCTTCTTGGCCTTCTCGAAGGCCTCGTCGATGGTGCCGACCATGTAGAACG
>DAMCAL010000075.1:0-12697 GCA_032059585.1 Burkholderiaceae bacterium | reverse complement strand
TGAAGATGCGGTCGGCCACCACGGACAGCACGCGGTTGGCCATGCCGGCCACGGAATTTTGCTCGTGCAGCACCAGCGGCCTGCCCGCTGCCGTGGCCATCAGCCCGCCCGGGAACGTGACGTAGCCGCCCAGGCCCACGACCACATCCGGCCGCACCCGGCGCAGCACGCCCCAGGCCTGCGCGAAGGCGCGCAGCAGCCGCACCGGCAGCAGCGCCAGTGTCAGCAGGCCCTTGCCGCGCACGCCGGAGAAGTCGATGGCCTCGAAGGCGAAGCCGTGCGGCGGCACGATGCGCGACTCCATGCTGCCGGGCGTGCCCAGCCAGTGCACGCGCCAGCCGCGCGCGGCCAGCTCCTCGGCCACGGCCAGGCCGGGGAAGATGTGGCCGCCGGTGCCGCCGGCCATGATGAGGGCGGTTTTGCCGGTCATGCGCAGCCTCCGCGCATCGACGCTGCGCGCCTGGTCGTGCTGGCGCACGGCCGCAACTTGTTTTGGCAAAACAAGCTCCTCATGCGCGGCCTCCGCGCATGAGCAACTTGTTTTCGTAGTCCACCCGCAGCACCACGGCGATGGCCACCAGGTTCATCAGGATGGCCGAGCCGCCGAAGCTCATCAGGGGCAGCGTCAGCCCCTTGGTCGGCAATGCGCCCAGGTTCACGCCCATGTTGATGAAGGCCTGGAAACCGATCCAGATCGCCACCCCCTGGGCGACCAGGCCGGAGAACACCCGGTCCAGCGCGATGGCCTGGCGGCCGATCTGCATGATGCGGCGCGTGAGCCACAGGAAGGCCACGATCAGCACCAGCACGCCCACCAGGCCGAACTCCTCGCCGATCACCGCCAGCAGGAAATCCGTGTGTGCCTCCGGCAGCCAGTGCAGCTTCTCCACGCTGCCGCCCAGTCCCACGCCGAAGATCTCGCCGCGGCCGATGGCGATCAGCGCGTGCGACAGCTGGTAGCCCTTGCCCAGGGCGTGCGCCTCGCTGAACGGGTCGAGGTAGGCGAAGATGCGCTCGCGCCGCCAGGGCGACAGCCAGACCATGGCGGCGAAGGCCAGCACCAGGATCAGCGCGATCAGGAAGAACATGCGCGCGTTCACCCCGCCCAGGAACAGGATGCCCATGGCGATCACGGCGATCACCATGAAGGCGCCCATGTCGGGCTCGGCCAGCAACAGCCCGCCGACCACGGCCACCGCCGCGGCCATGGGCAGCACGGCGCGGAAGAACCGCTCCTTGACATCCATCTTGCGCACCATGTAGTCGGCCGCGTAGACCAGCACGGCGAACTTGGCGAGCTCCGAGGGCTGGAAGTTCATCAGCCCCAGGCTGAGCCAGCGGCGCGCGCCGTTGACCACCGTGCCCACGTGCGGGATCAGCACCACGATCAGCAGCACCAGCGACAGCACGAACAGCCACGGCGCCATGCGCTCCCAGGTGTTCATGGAAATCTGGAAAGTCAACAGCGCGGCCACGAACCCGATGCCGATGGCCATGGCATGTCGCACCACGAAGTGGGTCGGCGCGATGGCGCCGAACCGCGGGTTGTCCGGCATGGCGATCGAGGCCGAATAGACCATCACCACGCTGAAGGCCAGCAGCAGCACCACCACCCACAGCAGCGCCTGGTCGAAACCCAGCACCCGCGCCGGCGTGGCGGCCGTGCGGCGATATTCAGTGCCGCCCACGCGCACCGGCAGCGCATCGACCGCGTCGTGCTCGCGCCGGCCCAGCCGCGCGCGCAGGCGCGCCAGCCGTCCGGCGTGCACGGCGGCGGTGGCAGAAGCGGTCATGCCAGCCCTCCGATGGCCATCGGCTGGCCCGCGTCTTCGGCCAGGGAACGCACCGCTGCGCGAAACACCGCGGCCCGGTGCTCGTAGCCGTTGAACATGTCCCAGCTGGCGCAGGCGGGCGACAGCAGCACCGCGTCGCCCGCATGGGCGCGCGCCGCAGCCTGGCGCACGGCGAGTTCGAGCGTCGCGGCTTCCAGCAGCGGCACGCCGGCCCCCTGCAGCGCGGCGCGCACCTGCGGCGCGTCGCGCCCGATCAGCACCACCGCGCGCGCGTGCCGGGCCACGGGGGCGGCCAGCGGCGAAAAGTCCTGGCCCTTGCCGTCGCCGCCCAGGATGACGACCAGGCGCCGCTCGGCGCCCAGGCCGGCCAGCGCGGCGACGGTGGCGCCCACGTTGGTGCCCTTGCTGTCGTCGAAATACTCGACGTCCTGGACGATGGCCACGGGTTCCACCCGGTGTGGCTCGCCCCGGTACTCGCGCAGGCCGTGCAGCAGGGGGGCCAGCGGACAGCCCGCCGCCTGCGCCAGAGCCAGCGCCGCCAGGGCGTTGGTGGCGTTGTGGCGGCCGCGGATGCGCAGGGCGCCCTCCGGCATCAGGCGCTGGATGTACAGCTCTTCGTCCTGGCGCGCGGCGGCGCGGCCGCGGCGCGCGGTCTCGTCGGCCTCGTGCGCGCGCACCAGCCAGGCCATGCCGTTGACCACCTCGATGCCGAAGTCGCCGGGGCGGTGCGGCATGTCGGCGCCGAACGTGACGTGGGCGCGCGGGCGCGGCGTGTCAGCCCCGCCCCGCGCCTTCTTGCGCACCGGCCCGGACGGCGCCCGCACACCCGCGCCTGCAGGGGCGTCGCTGGCGACGGCCGCTGCCGCTTGCGGCTGGCCCGTGGGCGCCAGCATGGCCATCACCGCCGGGTCGTCGCGGTTGAGGACCATCAGCGCCTGCTGGCCGAACACGCGTGCCTTGGCGGCGCCATAGGCCTGCATGTCCCCGTGCCAGTCCAGGTGGTCTTGCGACAGGTTCAGCACCGTGGCGGCGGTGGGCTCGAAGCGGCGCGCACCGTCCAGCTGAAAGCTCGACAGCTCCAGCGCCCAGACCTGGGGCAGATCGCCCCCGTCCAGCCGCGCGGCCAGCGTGTCGAGCAGCGACGGCCCGATGTTGCCGGCCACGGCCACGCCCTGCCCGGCATGCCGCACGAGCTGGCCGGTGAGCGACGTCACGGTGGTCTTGCCGTTGGTGCCGGTCACAGCCAGCACCGCCGGCGCATAGCCGTGCGGGCGCAGCGTCTCGAGCGCCTCGGAATACAGGTCCAATTCGCCCCAAACGCTTGCACCGCAAGCGCTGGCAGCTATCACTACAGGAGCAATCTCGGCGGGACCGAGGCCCGGAGAGCGCAGCACGGCATGCAGGCCCCGGCCCTCGACCAGGGCCGCATCGAGGGGCCCTGCAGTGAACGGCACCTGGGGCAGCTCGGCGCGCAGCGCGGCCAGTTGCGGCGGCTGCTCGCGCGTGTCGGCCACGGCGACCTCGGCGCCGCAGCGCACGCACCAGCGCGCCATGGCCAGGCCCGAGGCGCCCAGGCCCAGCACCAGCACGCGCCGGCCGGTCAGCAGCGTGGCCAGGGCCTGCTGCGGGGCGGCGTAGTCCAGCGGAGCGGCGGCTGGCTCGGCCGTCTGCTCTGCCTGGAGGGTGGCCGGCACGCCGGCCGGCTGTTCGTCGTCCGCCTGGCCGACCTCGGCGAAGATGCGCGCAACGAACTGCGCCGCCTCGGCGGCGGCGGTCAGCGCGGGCGCGGCGGCGTCCGGTAGCAAGGAGGACTGGACAGGCTCGTCGTTCATCGCAGCTTCAGCGTGGACAGACCGATCAGGCACAGCAGCATGGTGATGATCCAGAAGCGCACGACGACCTGCGTCTCCTTCCAGCCGCTTTTCTCGAAGTGGTGGTGCAGCGGCGCCATCTTCAGCAGGCGCCGGCCCTCGCCGTAGCGGCGCTTGGTGTACTTGAACCAGGTCACCTGCAGCATGACCGAGAGGGCCTCAACCACGAAGATGCCGCCCATGATGGCCAGCACGATCTCCTGGCGCACGATGATGGCGATGGTGCCCAGGGCCGCGCCCAGGGCCAGCGCGCCCACGTCGCCCATGAAGACCTGGGCAGGGTGGGTGTTGAACCACAGGAAGGCCAGGCCGGCGCCGGCCATGGCGGCGCAGAAGATCAGCAGCTCGCCCGAGCCAGGGATGTGCGGGAACAGCAGGTATTTGGAATAGCTGGCGCTGCCCGTGACGTAGGCAAAGATGCCCAGCGCCGAGCCGACCATGATGACCGGCATGATGGCCAGGCCGTCCAGGCCGTCGGTCAGGTTCACGGCGTTGCTGGAGCCCACGATGACCAGGTAGGTCAGGATGACGAAGCCCAGTACGCCCAGGGGGTAGCTCACCTCCTTGAAGAACGGCAGCAGCAGGCCGGCCTTCGGGGGCAGGTCCAGCGAGAAGCCCGACTGCACCCAGGTGACGAACAGCTCGAAGACGCGGGCGTTGGAGTTCTCGGAAATCGAGAACACCAGGTACAAGGCCGCCAGCAGGCCGATCACGGACTGCCAGAAATACTTTTCGCGCGAACGCATGCCCTCGGGGTCCTTGTTGACCACCTTGCGCCAGTCGTCCACCCAGCCGATGGCGCCAAAACCCAGCGTCACGGCCAGCACGATCCAGACGAAGCGGTTGGACAGGTCGAACCACAGCAGCGTTGAGACCGCGATGGACAGCAGGATCAGCACCCCGCCCATGGTCGGCGTGCCGCTCTTGGCCAGGTGCGACTGCATGCCGTAGCCGCGCACGGGCTGGCCGATCTTCAGCGCGGTGAGCCGGCGGATCACGCGCGGGCCGGCGACCAGCCCGATCAGCAGCGCCGTCATGGCCGCCATCACCGCGCGCAGCGTCAGATACTGAAAGACGCGCAGGAAACCCAGGTCCGGCGACAGGCCCTGCAGCCATTGCGAAAGCATCAGGAGCATGCCGCCACCCCCTCGTCCTGGATGGCCTGCACCACCTGCTCCATCTTCATGAAACGCGATCCTTTCACCAGCACGCTGCCCACTGCGGGCAGCGCCGCGCGCACCGCCGCCGTGAGCGCTGCCATGTCGTCGAAATGCCGGGCCTGCCCATCGCAGGCGGCCACGGCATGGGCCGAAAGGCGGCCCAGCGCATAGACCTGCTCGATGCCCGCCTGCCGCGCCCGAGCGCCGGCTTCGGCGTGCAGTTGCGCGCCCTGCTCGCCCACTTCTCCCATGTCGCCCAGCACCAGCAGGCGCGGCCCGGGCAGCTCGGCCAGCACCTCGATCGCCGCGTGCACCGAGTCGGGGTTGGCGTTGTAGCTGTCGTCCACCACCGTGATGGCGCGCCCGCCGCGGTGCACGGCGAAGGCCCGTGAGCGGCCGGTCACCGGCCGAAAGGCCTCCAGGCCTTCGGCGATCCTGGCCAGCGGTGCGCCTGCAGCGAGGGCGCAGGCGGTGGCCGCCAGGGCATTGGCCACGTTGTGCCGGCCGGCGATGTGCAGCCGCGTGTCGAATGCGCCCGCGGGCGTAGCGATGCGCACGTCCCACGCCCCGCCCTGCCAAGCGGTCTGCGTCGCGTGCACGTCCCCCTGCGCGCCGAAAGTGAGGCAGCGGCGGCTGCCGGCCAGCGCGCCCCACAGCGGCGTGAAAGCGTCGCCCGCCGGGAACACGGCGGTGCCTTCGGCCGGCAGCGCGGCCAGCACGCTGCCGTTCTCGCGTGCCACGGCCTCGACGGTGTGCATGAATTCCAGGTGCTCGCGCTGCGCGTTGTTGACCAGCGCCACCGTGGGCTGGGCCATGGCGGCCAGGCGGGCGATCTCGCCCGGATGGTTCATGCCCAGCTCGACCACCGCCGCGCGGTGGGCGGGCGCCAGGCGCAGCAGCGTGAGCGGCACGCCGATCTCGTTGTTGAAGTTGCCGCGCGTTGCCAGCGCCGCGTCGCCGCACCAGGCCTGCAGCACGGCTGCGGCCATCTGCGTCACGGTGGTCTTGCCGTTGCTGCCCGTGACGGCGACCAACGGCAGGTCGAACTGCGCACGCCAGCCCGCGGCCAAAGCGCCCAGGGCGGCGAGGGTGTTCGGCGCTTCGATACCGGGCAGCCCGGCCTCGCGCAGGCCACGCATGGCCAGCGCCGCCACGGCGCCACCCGCACGCGCCTGCGGCAAAAAGTCATGTGCGTCGAACCGCTCACCTGCCAGGGCCACGAACAGGTCACCCGCGGCCAGGGTGCGGGTGTCGGTGTGCACGCGGGTGATCGGCGTGCTGCCGTCGCCCACCAGGCACGCCGCCGGCACGCGTTCGCGCACCAGCACATAGGCCTGGGCCAGGGTCATCGTCGGCGGGAGTGTCGAGTGCATGCGGCAGGGGTCGCGTTCTGGGGGTGTCATGCCGGTTCGCCGCGCCGTGCCAGGGCGGCGCGCGCCTGCTCCAGATCGGAAAAGGGCCGCCGCACCCCGGCCGTTTCCTGGTAGTCCTCGTGGCCCTTGCCGGCGATCAGCACCACGTCGCGCGCGCTGGCCTCGGCCAGCGCCTGGCCAATGGCGGCGGCGCGGTCGGGCTCGGCGCGCACCTGCGTGCTGGCGAGCGTGCCGGCCAGGATCTGGTGGATGATGGCGGCCGGGTCCTCACCGCGCGGGTTGTCGCTGGTGACGATGACGCGGTCGGCGCCCTTCTGGGCGGCTGCGCCCATCAGCGGGCGTTTGCCCGCATCGCGGTTGCCGCCACAGCCGAACACACACCACAGCTGCCCGCCGCGCTGCGCCGCCATGGGGGCCAGCGCGGCCAGGGCCTGCGCCAGCGCGTCGGGGGTGTGGGCGTAGTCCACCGCCACCAACGGCTGGCCCGGCGCGCCGAACTGCTGCATGCGCCCGGGCACGGGGTCGAGCTGCGCGCAGGCATGCACCGCCTGCGCCAGCGGCATCCCCAGCGCGCGCAGGCCGGCGATCACGCCCAGCAGGTTGGACACGTTGAACAGGCCCACCAGGCGGGTCTGCAGGGGCACGGCGTGCGCGCCCTCGCAGACGGTGAAGGCCAGGCCGGCCTCGGTGGCGGCGATGTCCCGCGCCTGCAGCCGCGCGGGCATCTGCAGGGACACGCTCCACAGGTCCAGGGCGCGCCCCTGCAGCGCGGCATGCAGCTCGGCGCCGCGCGGATCGTCGATGTTGACCACCGCCGCCTGCAGCCCGGGCCAGTCGAACAGCATGCTCTTGGCCTGCCAGTAGGCGGCCATGCTCGGGTGGTAGTCCAGGTGGTCCTGGGTGAAATTGGTGAACAGCGCCACGCGGATGCGCGTGCCGGCCAGGCGCTGCTCGGCCAGGCCGATGGACGAGGCCTCGATGGCGCAGGCCGACAGGCCATCGTCGGCAAAACGGGCGAACGCCTGCTGCAGCTGCACCGGGTCGGGCGTGGTCAGGCCGGTCGGCACCAGCCCGGGCGGCACGCCGATGCCCAGAGTGCCCACCAGGCCGCACCCACGTTGCGCCAGCAGCTCTTCTTTCGATAGCACATTCAGTGCTTCTGCCAGCCACCAGGCGCTGCTGGTCTTGCCGTTGGTGCCGGTGACGGCCAGCACCTGCAGCCGCCCGCTGGGGTGGCCGAACCAGTCGGCCGCCAGGGGGCCGGTGGCCGCCTTCAGGCCGTGCAGCGCGGCGATGCGCGCATCGGCACCGAAGTCGAACGCCTGCACGCCCTCGCCTTCCACCAGGCAGGCCTCGGCGCCGCGCTGCAGCGCCTGGGCCACGTGCGCGCGGCCGTCGGTGGCCGCGCCGGGCCAGGCGATGAAGGCATCGCCCGGCCTAACCTGGCGGCTGTCGGTGCGCAGCGCGCCGGGCACGCGCGCGCGCAGCCAGGCGCTGGCCTGCTGCAGCGATGCAAGAACCTGCACGGAGGCCTGCCCCTGCGTCACAGCGACTCCTCCACCGGATTGGCTGCGATCAGGGGCTGCACCGCCATGTCCGGCTGCACGCCCATCAGGCGCAGCGTCTGCTGCACCACCTCGCTGAACACGGGCGCGGCCACCGCCCCGCCGTAGATGACGCCGTTGCTCGGCTCGTCGACCATGACGGCGACGATGATGCGCGGGTTGTCCACGGGCGCCAGGCCGGTGAACCAGGCGCGGTACTTGCCCGAGGCGTAGCTTTTGCCCACCTGCTTGCGCGCGGTGCCGGATTTGCCGCCCACGGAGTAGCCCACGGTCTGCGCCTTTTGCCCCGTGCCGCCCGGGCCGGCGGCCATCTGCAGCATGCGGCGCACCTGGTTGGCAGTGCGCTCGGAAAACACCGGCGCGCCCACCGGCGGGTGGTCGCTCTTGAGCATGGTGGCCGGGATGATGCGGCCCTGGTTGGCGAAGACCGTGTACGAGCGCGCCATCTGGAACAGGCTGGCCGACAGGCCGTAGCCGTAGCTCATCGTGGCCTGTTCGATCGGGCGCCAGCTCTTGTAGGGACGCAGCCGCCCGCTGACGGTGCCGGGGAAGGTGATCTGGGGCTTTTGCCCGAAGCCCAGGGCGGAGAAGGTCTCCCACATCTCGCGTGCCGGCATCTGCATGGCCAGCTTGGTGGTGCCGACGTTGCTGGACTTCTGCACCACGCCCTCCACCGTGAGCACGCCGTAGTTGTGCGTGTCGTTGATGGTCGAGCCGGTGATGGTGATGCGCCCGGGCGTGGTGTCGATCAGCGTCTCGGGGCGCACGCGGCCCGACTCCAGCGCCAGCGCCACGGTGATGGGTTTCATGGTCGAGCCGGGCTCGAAGGTGTCGGTCAGCGCGCGGTTGCGCAGCTGCTCGCCGGTCAGGTTGCGCCGCTGGTCGGGCACGTAGCTTGGGTAGTTGGCCAGCGCCAGCACCTCGCCGGTGTGGGCGTCCAGCACCACCACGCTGCCCGCCTTGGCCTTGTGCTGGACCACCGTGTCGCGCAGCTTCTGGTAGGCGAAGAACTGCACCTTGCTGTCCACCGACAGCTGCATGTCGCGCCCGTCCACGGGCGGCACCTCGGCGCCCACGCCCTCGACCACGCGGCCCAGGCGGTCCTTGATGACGCGCATGGAGCCGGGCTTGCCGGCCAGCTCCTTGTCGAAGGCAAGCTCCATGCCCTCCTGGCCGTGGTCTTCGACGTTGGTGAAGCCGACGATGTGCGCCGCCGCTTCGCCCTCGGGGTACTGGCGCTTGTATTCCTTGCGCAGATAAATGCCCTTGAGGCCCAGCGCCTGGATCTGCTGGCCCACGTCCCAGTCGAGCTGGCGCTTGATCCAGACGAAGGTCTTGTCCTCGTCGGCCAGCTTGGCCATGAGCTGGGGCAGGGGCATCTCCAGCAGGCGCGCCAGCTCCTTCAGCCGCGCGCGACCGTCGGCGCTGTCCGTGTCCACATCCTCGGGAATGGCCCAGATGCTGGCCGCCGGCACGCTGGAGGCCAGGATCAGGCCGTTCCTGTCCAGGATGCGCCCGCGGTTGGCGGGCAGCTCCAGCGTGCGCGCAAAACGCACCTCGCCCTGGCGCTGGAAGAAGTCGTTGCCGATGACCTGCACATAGGCGGCGCGGGCCGCCAGGCCGCAAAAGCCCAGCGCCACCAGGGCCACGATGAAGCGGCTGCGCCAGACCGGTGTCTTGGCAGCCAGCAATGGGCTGGAGGTGTAGGCGAGGCTGCGGCTGCCGTTCATGGCGCGCCCCCTGCGGCGGCGCCCGCCGGCACGGGCCGGCCGTCGTCCGTCACCCACTGCGTGATCGCCGGCGTGGCCATGCGCATGTGCAGGCGGTCGCGCGCCAGGCGCTCCACGCGCAGCGGCGTGGCCTGGGCGCGGCGCTCGACCTGCAGGCGCTGGTGCTCGGTCTCGAGCTGCCGCGCCTCGGCCAGCGCGCGGTGCAGCGCCGTGTACAGGCGCCGCGACTCGTACTGCGAGTGCACCATGACCATGGCGCTGGCCATGACGGCCAGCAGCAGCAGCACGCTGACGCGGGTCATGCGGGCAGCCCCCTGTCTGCCGCGCTGCACGCGACCGCGGATTGGGGACGCGCGCTCATGCCGCGGCCTCGGTGCGTTCGGCCACGCGCATCACGGCGCTGCGCGCGCGCGGGTTGGCAGCCACCTCGGCCGCCCCCGGCTTGACGCGCGCCACGGCCGACAGCCGCATGGGCTGCGGCTGTGCGAACGGCGCCCGCCGGTCATAGACCTCCTTGGCGTGCTGCGCGATGAACTGCTTGACGATGCGGTCTTCCAGCGAATGGAAGCTGATCACCACCAGCCGCCCGCCCGGAGCCAGCACCCGCAGGCTGGCAGTCAGCGCCTGGCGCAGCTCCTCCAGCTCGGCGTTGATGTAAATCCGAAGAGCTTGAAAGGTGCGTGTGGCGGGGTGTTGGCCAGGCTCGCGGGTCTTGACCGTGCCAGCCACGAGGTCGGCCAGCTCGGCAGTTCGCGTGAGCGGGCCCTGCTTCTCGCGCCAAGCAACAATCGCCTTTGCAATGGGGCCAGCAAACCGTTCTTCGCCGTAGTCACGTACCACCTCCGCAATCGATGCCTGTTCGGCGGTTGCCAGCCAATCGGCCACGCTCTGGCCGCGCGTGGTGTCCATGCGCATGTCCAGCGGACCGTCGAAACGAAAACTGAAGCCGCGCTCGGGCGCGTCGATCTGCGGCGAGCTGACGCCCAGGTCCAGCAGCACGCCGCTGGCGCTGGCCTCGGGCAGCGCGTGCAGGTGCGAGAAGGCCTCGTGCCGGATGGCGAAACGCGGGTCGTGCAGCGCCGCGGCTTCGGCGATGGCTTGCGGGTCCCGGTCGAAGGCGACCAGGCGCGCGTCCGCCTCCAGCCGCGAGAGGATCAGGCGCGAGTGCCCGCCCCGGCCGAAGGTGCCGTCGACAAAACAGCCGCGCGCACCCCGCGGGCCGCCGAGCAGTGCGTCGACCGCCTCGTGCAGCAGGACCGTGGTGTGCCCCAGGGGCCCATTCATGCGCAGTGCCCCGTTCAGAAAGAAAAGTCCTTGAGGACATCCGGCATCGAGGCCTGCATGGCCTCGGCCTCCTTGGCCTCGTACGTCGCCCGGTCCCACAGCTCCAGGTGGGTGCCCATGCCCAGCAGCACCGCCTCGCGTGCCAGGCCGGCGGCCGCGCGCAGCTCGGGCGAGACCAGCACGCGGCCGGTGCCGTCCATCTCCACGTCCATGGCATTGCCCAGGAAAATCCGCTTCCACCACTGCGCCGACATCGGCAACTGGGCGATGCGGTCGCGAAAGCGCTCCCACTCGGCCTCCGGGAACACCATCAGGCAGCCGTCCGGGTGCTTGGTGAGGGTCAGCCGCGCGCCCAGGGCGTCACGATGCCGGGTCGGAACGGACAGCCGTCCCTTGGCATCCAGACTCAGCGATGACGCCCCTTGAAACACGGAAATGGATCCCCTCGGTCAGATGTGGCCGGCTCGGCATGGACAGGAAAACGGACGCGCCGAAGGCACTTTTCACCACTTTTTGGCACTTTCTTGCACTGTAGCAGGAAACGCCAGGGGGACAATGCGCCGCAACCCGGACGCTTTGCCAATGAAATCAAAGACTTAAATCCACAAGCGAAAGCAAAACCGACAAGGAAAATCCTTGTCGGCCAAGCACTTAGCAGGGGCTATGCAAGTGTTTTGTGAAGCGCAGACTGTTACCGCGCGGCGCGCATCACAGGATGTATCGGGACAAGTCCTCATCCTGGCTCACATCGGCCAGGCGGGTGTCCACGTAGGCCGCGTCGATGGTCACGGTTTGCCCGGACAGGCGGGCCGCATCGAAGCTGACCTCGTCGAGCAGCCGCTCCATCACCGTGGACAGGCGGCGCGCGCCGATGTTCTCGGTGCGCTCGTTCACCTGGCAGGCGATGAGCGCCAGCCGGGTGATGCCCTCGGGCGTGAAGGCCAGCGTGACGCCTTCGGTCGCCAGCAGCGCCTGGTACTGGCGCGTCAGCGAGGCATGCGTCTGCGTCAGGATGGCCTCGAAGTCCTGCACCGACAGCGACGACAGCTCCACCCGGATGGGAAAGCGCCCCTGCAGCTCGGGGATCAGGTCGCTCGGCTTGGACAAATGGAACGCGCCGGACGCGATGAACAGCATGTGGTCGGTCTTGACCATGCCGTACTTGGTCGACACCGAGGTGCCCTCCACCAGCGGCAGCAGGTCGCGCTGCACGCCCTGGCGTGAGACATCGGCGCCGCTGGTCTCCTGGCGCGTCGCGACCTTGTCGATCTCGTCGATGAAGACAATGCCGTTTTGCTCGGCGCTGGCCAGGGCCCGCGCGCGCACTTCTTCCTCGTTGACCAGCTTGGCGGCTTCCTCGTCGGTCAAGAGGCGCAGCGCCTCGGCGATCTTGAGCTTGCGCGTGTGGCGCCGCGCCTGGCCCATCTGGCTGAACATGCCGCGCAGCTGCTCGGCCATCTCCTCCATGCCCTGCGGACCCATGATCTCCATGGTGGGCCGGGCGTCGGCCAGGTCGATCTCGATGTCCTTGTCGTCCAGCTGCCCCTCGCGCAGCTTTTTGCGAAACGCCTGGCGCGTGGCGTTGCCCTCCGTGCCTTCGGCGCCGCGTGCGGGCGGCAGCAGCACGTCCAGGATGCGCTCCTCGGCGGCATCCTCGGCGCGGGCGCGCACCTTCTTCATGTCGGCCTCGCGCGTTTGCTTCACGGCCACCTCCACCAGGTCGCGGATGATCGCGTCCACGTCCTTGCCCACGTAGCCGACCTCGGTGAACTTGGTCGCCTCCACCTTGATGAACGGCGCGTCGGCCAGCCGCGCCAGGCGGCGGGCGATCTCCGTCTTGCCGACCCCGGTCGGGCCGATCATCAAGATGTTCTTGGGCGTGATCTCCTGGCGCAGGCCGGCATCGACCTGCTGGCGGCGC
>DAMCAL010000074.1:0-12998 GCA_032059585.1 Burkholderiaceae bacterium | reverse complement strand
GGCCTGTCACGCCGGGGGTCGCGGGTTCGAGTCCCGTCCACTCCGCCAACGGTTTTGAAGAAAAATGAAACGGGTCGCATCGCAAGGTGCGGCCCGTTTTGCTTTTGCCGTGGCGCTGCACGGCGCAGCAAAAACGCCTGCAGGGCAGGCGTGGAACGCGGCAGTCGCTGTAGCGGCGACGACTGCGTTATTTCGGAGCCAGGCGAATGGCGCCGTCCAGGCGGATCACCTCGCCGTTGAGCATGTCGTTCTCGACAATGTGGCGCACCAGCTTGGCATAGTCCTCGGGCGTTCCCAGGCGGCTCGGAAAGGGCACGCCGGCGGCGAGTGCTTCCTGTACCTCCTGGGGCATTCCGAACAGCATGGGCGTGCCGAAAATGCCGGGGGCGATGGTCATGTTGCGGATGCCGCTGCGCGCCAGGTCGCGGGCGATCGGCAGCGTCATGCCGACCACGCCCCCCTTGGAGGCAGCGTAGGCTGCCTGCCCGATCTGCCCGTCATACGCGGCCACGCTGGCGGTCGAGATCAGCACGCCGCGCTCGCCCGTGGGTTCCGGCTCGTTCTTGCCCATCGCCTCGGCAGCCAGGCGGATCATGTTGAAGCTGCCGACCAGGTTCACGGTGATGGTCTTGGCAAACGTGGCCAGCGCGTGGGCGCCGTTCTTGCCCACGGTCTTTTCAGCTGGCGCAATGCCGGCGCAATTCACCAGTCCGACCAGCTTGCCCAGCGACACGGCCTTGGCCACCACCGCCTGGCCATCGGTCTCGCTGCCCACGTCGCAGCGCACGAAGGTGCCACCGATGTCGCGCGCAACCGCCTCGCCCTTGTCCGCCTGCATGTCGGCAATGACCACCGTGCCGCCCGCCTGGGCGAACATGCGCGCCGTGCCTTCGCCCAGACCCGACGCGCCGCCGGTGACGATAAAAACCTTGCCCTTGATGTCCATTGCCGCTCTCCCTTGGTGCCGTTGACGTAAACGTCAATTATCTACCACCCAGGCAAGCGCAAAAAAGCCCGGCGGGGCCGGGCAGGGAACATGCGTTCGGGCGATCAGCGAAAGCCCACGCGGTCGAGCATCTGCTGCACCTTGACGGTGTTGGCACCGACCGCGCTGATGGGGATGGTCTCGCTCTTGAAGGGCTGGCCACCGGTCATGGCCTTCAAGGCCGGGTTGTCGAATTCGACGCCCTTGGCCGCGGGCCATTCGTTGTTGGCGTTGGCGAAGTAGTTCTGCGCCTCGGGGCTGGCCAGATACTCCAGGAACCGCACCGCGTTGTCCTTGTGCTTGGCATGGCGCGCCACGCCGCCGCCCGCGATGTTCAGGTGCGTGCCCCACGAATCCTGGTTGGGAAACACCACGCCCACCTTTTGCAGGATGGTTTTGTCGTCAGCCTTGTCCGAGCGCATGATGCGCGCGAGGTAGTAGCTGTTGGTGACGGCGATCTCGCACTCGCCTGTGGCCACCGCCTTGATCTGGTCGGTGTCGCCGCCCTTGGGCCAGCGCGCCATGTTGTCCACGATGCCCTTGAGCCATGCCTGGGTCTTTTGCTCCCCCATGTGCTCCATCACGGCGCCGAACAGGCTCAGGTTGTAGGGATGCGACCCGGAGCGGATGCACACCTTGTCGCGGTTCTTGGGATCGCCCAGCTCCTCGTAGGTGTCCACATCTTCAGGCTTGACCTTGGCCTTGTTGTAGACGATCACCCGCGCGCGCGTGGACAGGCCAAACCACGCGATACCGCCGTCCTGCGCGGGCTTGGCGCGCAAATTGGCAGGGATGACGTCTTCCAGCAGCTTTGAGCGCACGGGCTGGAACAGCCCATCGGCCTCGCCGCGGTAAAAACGCGCCGCGTCCACGAGCAGGATGACATCGGCGGGCGAGGCGGCGCCCTCGGCCTTCAGACGGGCCATGATCCCGGCGTCGTCCGAATCCACGCGGTTGATCTTGATGCCGGTGGTTTTGGTGAACCCTTCGTATAACGCCTCGTCGGTCGCGTAGTGGCGCGCCGAGTACAGGTTCAGGACTTTTTCCTCCTGGGCGTTGGCCGCACTGGCGGCGGCTCCGAGGGCGCAGGCGAACAGCAGGGACTTGAGGCGGAGGGACATGGACCGGGAATCTTTCAGTTGGGGAAATGCCGCGGATGATAAAGCAAACGAGAATCGTTCCTGACAGCGCGGTTGATTTCACGTCCAGGGCCGCGGGCCCGGCCTGTCCTGTGGTGCAGGCAAAAAAAAGCCCAGTCAGAGACTGGGCTTGAAAGGATCCGGAAACGGAAGTTTCGAGAGGATCCAAGGAGACAACTGGAGGACCTGGCGTGACCAGGTCGACGAAGTTGATTATACGGGTAAACCCGAGAATTAACGCTTGGGTTGCGCGTTTGCCACATCGGCTGCAGCGGCAGCGGTCGCGGTGGTAGCCGACGGTGCGCGTGCGGCCTTGTTGGCCATGGCGTTGAAGTTGGCTTCGGCGACGTCGCTGGCCTGCTTCACGGCCTTTTGCACCGATTCGAAAGCGTTGTTCGCGGCGGACACGGCACTCTTGAAAACGGCGACCGAGGTCTCCGTGCCGGCCGGTGCGTTGCTGGCAGCGGTGTCCACCAGGTTGCTGAAGTTGCGCTGCACTTCGGCAGCCTGCGCTTCGAAGGCCTTGCCGAACTCGGCGCCGGTGCCCGAAGCGATGTCGTACAGGTGGCGGCTATAGGCCACGGCCTTTTCTGCCAGCGGCTGGAACTGGCTGGCCTGCACGGCCATCAGTTGCTGGACGTCCTTGGCCGACAGCACGGCCTGGGCGTGCGAAGAAGCCTCGTTCAGCGCGGCACGCGAGGCAGCCACGTTCAGTTCCACCAGCTTTTCCATGCCGGCGAAAGCCTTGTTGGTCAAGCCGAACAGGGTTTCGAGGTTGGCCTTGTGCGATGCGATCATTTGTTCCTGGGTCAGTGTCATGTCTTCTCTCCGGGTGGTGGCCCACAAAGGGCCGGTTGAGACGGCTGCGCTGACGAACCGGGAACTCCGGAACTTATGTTGCAGTGCAGCATAAAGCGAATTCTACGGGTTTTCCAGCAGTGCGCAAGAATTTTTGTTGCAGTGCAGCATTTCAATGGTATCAACGTGTTAGCCAAGGCGACTGCTGCTCGGGCGAGGCGCTGGCACAATCCTCACGGCATGAGCGACTCCCTTTCTCCTTCTCGGCCGGCCGCGGCCGCAGTCCCCTTCCGGCCTGCGCCGCGGCCCCGCGGCGACTTTGCGGTCTTTCGCCCCATCGGAACCCGCTGGGCCGACAACGACCTGTATGGGCACGTCAACAACGTCGTGTACTACGCGTGGTTCGACACGGCGGTGAACGGCTACCTGATAGAGCAGGGCGCGCTCGACATCCACCACGGCGACACGATCGGGCTGGTGGTGGAAACCCAGTGTCACTATTTCGCCCCGCTGGCATTTCCACAGACGGTCGAAGCGGGGCTGCGCGTCGCGCACGTGGGACGCAGCAGCGTGCGCTACGAGGTCGGGCTGTTTGCCCAGCGCGAGCCCCTGAGCGCAGCGGCCGGGCACTTCGTGCACGTCTATGTAGGCCGTGGCGACCGCCGCCCACGCCCGTTGCCGCAGCGTCTGCGTGACGCTGTGCAGGCCTTGTGCCCGCCTGCCTGAACCACCCATACCCGCCGGCGGGCAGGCCCCAAGCCGTCGCGGGCCCGGGCATCGATGCAACAATCGCCGGTCCGACCTGCGTTTGCCTGACGCGCCTGTCCGGCGCCGCGCCGACTTTCCTTCGCCTTCCGCAGCGCCGCATGCCTCCATGATCATCACCAGCCTGCTCGACACCGACCTGTACAAGTTCACGATGATGCAGGTGGTGCTGCACCAGTTTCCGGGTGCCCAGGTCGAATACCGCTTCAAGTGCCGCAACCCGGGCGTGGACCTGGCACCCCACGTCAGCGAGATCCGCGAGGAAATCCGCGCCCTGTGCAGCCTGCGCTTCCAGGACGCCGAGCTTGCCTACCTGCGCTCGCTGCGTTTCATCAAGAGCGACTTCGTCGACTTCCTCGGGCTGTTCCGGCTGAACGAGAAATACATCCGCGTCACGGCGCTGCCATCGGGCGAAATCGACATCACCATCACCGGCCCCTGGCTGCACACCATCCTGTTCGAGATCCCGGTGCTGGCCATCGTCAACGAGGTGTACTTCCGCAACGCGCACAAGGTGCCGGACTACCCGGAAGGCCGCCGCCGGCTCGACACCAAGATCGCGCAGCTGCAGGAAAGCGGCCTGGAAGGGCTGAAGATCGCCGACTACGGCACGCGCCGGCGGTTCTCGCGCGCCTGGCACGAAGAGGTGCTGCGCGTGCTCGGGGCGCGCGCGGCGGGGCAGCTCGCGGGCACCAGCAATGTGCTGTACGCGATGAAGCTCGGCCTGGTTCCACTGGGCACCATGGCGCACGAGTACCTGCAGGCCTGCCAGGCGCTGGGCCCGCGCCTGCGCGACACGCAGGTCTTCGGCTTCGAGATGTGGGCCAAGGAATACCGGGGCGATCTGGGCATCGCGCTGTCCGACGTGTACGGCATGAACGCCTTCCTGCGCGACTTCGACCTGTACTTCTGCAAGCTCTTCGACGGTGCACGACACGACTCGGGCGACCCGTTCGCCTGGGGCGAGCGCATGCTGCAGCACTACCGCGACAACCGGGTCGACCCGCTCACCAAGACGCTGATCTTCAGCGACGGCCTCACGGTGCCGCGCATCGTGGAGCTGCACCGCCAGTTCCACGGCCGCTGCACGCTCGCCTTCGGCATCGGCACCAACCTGACCAACGACCTGGGCTACGAGCCCCTGCAGGTGGTGATCAAGATGACCCGGTGCAACGGCCAGCCGGTGGCCAAGCTGTCGGACGCGCCGGGCAAAAGCATGTGCGACGACGAAAAATACCTGGCCTACCTGCGGCAGGTGTTCGACATCACCAGCCCCCCCTGACGGGACGGCGGGCAGTGGACAGCCGCTGCCCTTGCAGAGCAAGAAACGATATCCGAGGAGACCCCATGAAAACCACGCGCGCAATGGCCCTGGCCGCGTCCTTTTTGTTCCCCACGATCGCGGCGGCGGCCGATATCGATGGCAGCCGCCTGTCGGTGCTGTGGGGGGTGCCGTTCGCCGGGGTGCTGCTGTCGATCGCGCTGCTGCCGCTGTTCGCGCCGCGTTTTTGGCACCACCACTTCGGCAAGGTGACGGCCGCATGGGCGCTGGCCTTTTTGCTGCCCTTCGCGGTGGTGTTCGGCCCGGGGGTCGCGGCGGGCGGGCTGGTGCATGCGCTGGTGGCCGAGTACCTGCCTTTCGTGATCCTGCTCACGGCGCTGTTCACGGTGGCAGGGGGCATCTACATCCGCGGCAATCTGCACGGCAGCGCGGCGCTGAACACGGGGCTGCTGGCGATCGGCGCGGTGCTGGCCAGCTTCATGGGCACTACCGGCGCGTCCATGCTGCTGATCCGGCCGCTGATACGCGCCAACGACGGCCGCCGGCACATCACCCACGTGGTGGTGTTCTTCATCTTCATCGTCTCCAACGCGGGCGGCTCCCTCACGCCGCTGGGCGACCCGCCGCTGTTCCTGGGCTTCCTCAAGGGCGTCGACTTCTTCTGGACGCTGCAGCACATCTGGCCCGAAACCCTGTTCGTCGTCGGCGTGCTGCTGGCGCTGTTCTTTGTGCTGGACGCGTGGTTCTGGCGCCAGAGCGGCGAGCGCAGCCTGCCCGATCCCACGCCCGACACCGCGCCCGAAGTGTTCGGCTTCGACGGCAAGGTGAACTTTGCGCTGCTGGCGGTGGTGGTGGGCCTGGTGCTGATGAGCGGTCTGTGGAAGACCGACGTGCAGTGGGACCTGATGGGCACCATGGTCGGCCTGCCGGGCCTGGCGCGCGATGTGGGGCTGGTGCTCGTCACCCTGGTGTCCCTGGCGGTGACGCCGCGCCAGGTGCACGAGGACAACCAGTTCAACTGGGCGCCGATGCAGGAGGTGGCCAAGCTGTTCGCCGGCATCTTCCTGACCATCATTCCCGTGATCGCGATGCTCAAGGCCGGAGTGAACGGGCCGTTCGGCGCGATCGTCGCCGCCGTCACCCGGCCCGACGGCTCGCCCGACCCGGCGATGTATTTCTGGGCTTCGGGCCTGCTGTCGTCCTTCCTGGACAACGCGCCGACCTACCTGGTGTTCTTCAACACCGCCGGCGGTGACCCCGTCACCCTGATGACCGCCCAGGCGGCGACGCTGGCGGCCATCTCCGCCGGCTCGGTGTTCATGGGAGCCAATACCTACATCGGCAACGCGCCCAACCTGATGGTCAAGGCCATCGCGGAAGACCGCGGCGTGAAGATGCCCAGCTTCTTCGGCTACATGGTGTGGTCGTTCGGCATCCTGATGCCGCTGTTCATCGTCATCACCTTCATCTGGCTGCGCTGAGCGTTGCAGCCGTCCCGAGAAAGACCTGTTTTTATGACTTCGAAGCCGCGCATCCTGGTCGCACGTCGCATTTTTCCCGAGGTGGTCGAACGCCTGTCGCGGCACTTCGACGTGCAGGCCAACGAGGCAGACACGGCCTGGACGCCCGCCGAGCTGGCCGCGCAACTGGCCGACAAGGACGGCGCGCTGACCACCGGCAGCCAGCGCATCGACGCCGCCCTGCTGGCGGCCTGCCCGCGCCTGAAGGTGGTGGCCAACATGGCGGTGGGCTACAACAACTTCGACGTGCAGGCCATGACGGCCGCGGGGGTGCAGGGCACCAACACCCCGGACGTGCTGACCGAGACCACGGCGGACTTCGGTTTTGCGCTGCTGATGGCCACGGCGCGCCGCATGACCGAAAGCGAGCACTACCTGCGCGCCGGCCGATGGAAGAACTGGAGCTACGACATGTTCGCCGGCTCCGACGTGCATGGCAGCACGCTCGGCATCCTGGGCATGGGCCGGATCGGCCAGGGCATCGCGCGGCGCGGCGCCCACGGCTTCGGCATGCGCGTGATCTACCACAACCGCTCGCGCCTCTCGCCCGAGCTGGAAGCGCAGTGCCGCGCCACGTACGTCTCCAAGGATGAGCTGCTGCGCGAGGCCGACCACCTGGTGCTGGTGCTGCCCTACACGCCCGCGTCGCACCACGCCATCGGCGCGCCCGAGCTGGCGCAGATGAAACCCACCGCAACGCTCGTCAACATCGCGCGCGGCGGCATCGTCGACGACGCGGCGCTGGCGCAGGCCTTGAAGGAGCGGCGCATCGCCGCCGCCGGCCTGGACGTGTTCGAGGGCGAGCCCCAGGTGCACCCCGGCCTGCTGGAGGTGCCCAACGTGGTGCTCACCCCGCACATCGCCAGCGCCACGGTGCCCACGCGCCTGGCCATGGCCAACCTGGCGGCGGACAATCTGATCGCGTTCTTCGAGTCGGGTCGGCCGCTCACGCCGGTCAACACGCTGAGCGGTTAAGCGCAAAATAGGGCTCCAGCGCTTGTTGGACAAGCGCTGGCAGCTATGAAATCGATAGTACGAGGTGGCCATGGAAATGTATGTCGCGCTGGCCCTGCTGGTGGTGATCGCGCTCTCGGTGGGGGCGCTGCTGCTGCGCGCGCCGCGCCTGGAGCTGCCCGCCGAATGGCTGCAGCAGATGAAGGCGCTGGAAGGCGCGGTGCAGGCCACGCAGCTGGCCGTGGCGCGCAACGACGGTGCGCTGGCCGCCATGGACCAGCAGCTGCGCGGCTTCACCCAGGCCACGCACACGCTGCTCGACGAGCGCCTGGCGCAGGCCCGCGTGGACGCGGCGGCAGGACGCAAGGAGCTGTCGGAGGCGCTGGCGGCGTTTCGCACCGAGCTGTCGCAAACCACGCGCACGCTCGCCGAGGGCAGCGTGCAGTCGCGCGAGGCCATCGGCCAGAGCACGCAGGTCTTCGGCCAGCGCATCCAGGAGCGCTTCGACGCCCTCAGCCTTGCCACCCACGCGACGCTGGACTCGCTCAAGGGCGACATCCACACCCAGCTCTCGTCCATGTCCGAGGCACTCAAGGACCAGTTGGCGGGCAACACCCGCCAGCTCGGCGAGCTGGCCGCCAGCAGCCAGGCGAGCGCCGAGGCGCTGCGCAGCGCGCTCAACGAGCGGCTGGCGGCCATCCAGACCGACAACGCGGCGCGGCTGGAGGAAATGCGCCGCACCGTGGACGAAAAGCTGCAGTCCACCCTGGAGCAGCGCCTGGGCGAGTCCTTCAAGCTGGTCAGCGACCGGCTGGAGCAGGTGCACAAGGGCCTGGGCGAGATGCAGACCCTGGCCGGCAGCGTGGGCGACCTCAAGCGCGTCATGACCAACGTGAAGTCGCGCGGCACCTGGGGCGAGATGCAGCTGGGGCTGATCATCGACAACGTGCTCACGCCCGAGCAGTACGCCAAGAACGTCAAGACCATGCCCGGCAGCGAGGACCTGGTCGAATTCGCCATCCGCCTGCCCGGCAGGAACGACGAGCACCCGGTGTGGCTGCCCATCGACTCCAAGTACCCGGTGGAGCACTACCAGCGCCTGCTCGACGCGCACGACGCGGCCGACAAGGCGCTGATGCTGTCGGCCGGCAATGCGTTCGAGACCTCGATCCGCCTGGAGGCCAAGAAGATCTCGGCCAAGTACGTCTCGCCGCCGCACACCACCGACTTTGCCGTGCTGTACCTGCCCACTGAAGGGCTGTTCGCCGAGGTGATGCGCCGCCCGGGCCTGGTGGAGGCGGTGCAAAACGAGTGCCGCGTCATGATCACCGGCCCGGCCAACCTGGCGGCCATGCTCAACAGCCTTCAGATGGGCTTCAAGACGCTGGCCATCGAGAAGCGCTCGTCCGAGGTCTGGGGCGTGCTCGGGCAGGTCAAGACCGAGTTCGCAAAGTTCGGCGAAGTGGTCGAGGCCGCGCGCAAGTCCATCGACGCGGCGGCCAAGAAGTTCGACCAGGTGGGGGTGCGCACGCGCGCGATCGAGCGGCGCCTGCGCGATGTGCAGGCGTTGCCCGCCCCGGAGCAGACCGCCGCCGCCCAGGCAGTGCTGACCGCCGCGCTGGTGCAGGAGGAAATCGACCTGCAGTCCGCCGAGGCCGAGGCCGAGGACGCGTGAACGGGCGCCTGCGCTCCGCATGAGCGGCGGCAGCGCAGGCGGCGCGCCCGCCACGCTGCGCACGCTGGCGCGCCTGATCGCCGCGCAGGTGTGCATCCACGCTGCGATGACCGGCATGCGCATGGCCGCGCCGCTGCTGGCGCTGCGTGCCGGCCATGGACCGGCGTCGGTGGGGTTCCTGCTTGCGCTGTTTGCCCTGACGCAGGTGTTTTTGGCGCTGCCCGCCGGGCGTTATGCCGACCGCCATGGCCTGCGGCGACCGGTGCTGCTGTCGGTGGTGGCGGCCAGTGCCGGCGCGGCCGTGGCGCTGGTGCACCCGGCGTACGCGGCGCTGTGCGTGGCGGCGCTGCTGACCGGCGGGGCAAGCGGCGTGGCGACCATCGCCGTGCAGCGCCATGTGGGGCGGGCCGTGCACGGGGCAGCGCAGTTGCGCAGCGTGTTCAGCTGGCTGGCCCTGGGGCCGGCAATCTCCAACTTCATCGGGCCCTTCAGCGCCGGGCTGCTGATCGACCATGCCGGGCGCGAACCTGGCACTCTCCTGGGCTTTCGCACGTCGTTTGCGCTGATGGCGCTGTTTCCCTTGTGCGCCTGGCTGCTGGTGCGCGCGGTGCGCGACCTGCCGGCGGTGGTGGCGCCGGCCGGCGGCCCGCGTCCGCGCACCTGGGACCTGCTGGCGGACGAGCGCTTTCGCCGCCTGCTGGTGGTGAACTGGCTGCTGTCCTCGTGCTGGGACGTACACACCTTCGTGGTGCCGCTGCTCGGCCATGAACGCGGGCTGTCCGCGTCCAGCATCGGCACCATCCTGGGCGCGTTCGCGGTGGCGGCGGCGGCCATTCGCCTGGTGATTCCGCTGGTGGCCGAACGGCTGCGCGAGGCCACCGTGGTGGCCGGCGCCATGGTGGCGGCGGCGCTGCTGTTCGGCGCCTATCCGCTGATGCCCACCGCCTGGACGATGGGCGCCTGCTCGGTGCTGCTGGGGCTGGCGCTGGGGTCGGTGCAGCCCATGGTCATGAGCCTGCTGCACCAGATCACCCCGGAGCACCGCCACGGCGAAGCGCTGGGCCTGCGGGTGATGGCCATCAACGCCTCCAGCGTCGCGATGCCGCTGCTGTTCGGCAGCGTGGGCGCGGCGATCGGGGTGGCCGGGCTGTTCTGGATCGTCGGCGCGAGCGTGGGGCTGGGCTCGGGCATGGCGCGGCGCCTGCGCGCCTGAGCCCAGCAGGGCGGCTACAGCTTGTAGAACGTGCGCACGATGTCCCAGGCTTCGGCCGGGTCGTCGGTGATGCGAAACAGCGCCAAGTCGGCCGGGGAGATGGTGCCGTGCTCCAGCATCACGTCGAAGTTGACCAGCGCACGCCAGAAGGCACTGCCGAACAGCACGATGGGCACCGGCTTGGCCTTGGTGGTCTGCACCAGCGTCAGCACCTCGAAGAGCTCGTCCATGGTGCCGAATCCGCCAGGAAACACCACCAACGCCTTGGCGCGCATCATGAAGTGCATCTTGCGCATGGCGAAGTAATGGAACTTGTACGAGAGCGTCGGCGTGATGTAGCGGTTGCCGCTTTGCTCGTGCGGCAGCGTGATGTTCAGCCCGACATTGGGCGCGCCGACTTCGAAGGCGCCGCGGTTGGCCGCCTCCATGATGCCGGGCCCCCCGCCGGTGCAGATGTACATGCGCTCGGCCGGCGGACGGGACTCGCTGTACTCGGCCACCAGCGCGGCGAAGCGGCGCGCGGCGTCGTAGTAGGCGGCGTTCTTCACCGCGCGCTCGGCCAGCGCGATGCGCTCGGCGTCGCCGCTGGCGCGCGCGTCGGCGAGCAGCCGCTCGGCGTCCTCGGGCGCAAGGAAGCGCGCGCTGCCATAGACGACGATGGTGCTCTCGATGCCCTGGGCGGTCTGGCCCAGGTCGGGCTTGAGCAGCTCGAGCTGGAAGCGGATGCCGCGCGTTTCGCGGCGCAGCATGAACTCGGGATCGGCGAACGCCAGGCGGTAAGAATCCGCGTGCAGCGGGTTGCCGGTGACAGCGAAATTGTGCAGCTCGGTCCAGGCGTTGGCGAGGCGGCTGTCTTGCAGTTGGGTGTTGGCGTCCATAGGGATGAATTTAAGTGAAATCGGCCTCTGGCGCTTGTCTGGCAAGCGCGGGCAGCTATGAAATTTATAGTAAGTCAGCCACCCGGCCACAGCCGTGCGCCGCTGACCAGGCCGGCCCAGGTCATCGCCAGCGACCCGGCCACGTGCAGCAGGGCCACCACCATCGCCAGCCCGACACGGCCCTGCGTCAGCAGCCCCACCACTTCGGCGGAAAAGGTGGAAAAGGTGGTCAGCGCGCCCAGAAAGCCCGTGACCAGCAGCAGCCGCCACAGCGGGTCGAACTGCGGCAACGCCTGCAGCGCGGCCACGGCCAGGCCGATCAGATAGCCGCCGCCCAGGTTGGCCGCCAGCGTGCCCCAGGGCAGCAAGGCGCCAGGGGTGTTCAGCCACAGCGCCAGCCGCCAGCGTGCCAGGGCGCCGGCGCTGGCACCGACGCAGATGGCAAGGGCGTGCAACAGCATGTCCCGCCATTGTAGAAAGCCGCGCGCGCGGCGCGGCGGGGTGGCTCAGCGCACGGTCATCTGCTGCGGCAGCCAGGTCACGATGCCCGGAAAGACATACAGCAGGGCCACCGCCGCGCACATCAGCAGGAACATCGGCAGCGCCACCTTGGCGATCCAGGGCAGGTGCCGCCCGGTCATGCCCTGCAGCACGAACAGGTTGAAGCCCACGGGCGGGGTGATCTGCGCCATCTCCACGACCACCACCACGAAGATGCCGAACCACAGCGGGTCGATGCCGGCGGCCTGCACGGTGGGCATGATCACGCCCATGGTCAGCACGACCATGGAGATGCCGTCCAGGAAGCAGCCGAGCACGATGAAGAACACCGCCAGCGCCGCAATGAGCTGCGCGCGCGACAGCCCGAGCGAGGCGATCCACTCGGCCAGGTGCCTGGGCAGGCCGATGTAGCCCATGGACAGCGTCAGGAACGCGGCGCCGGCCAGGATCAGCGCGATCATGCAGTACAGCCGCGTGGCGCCCATCAGCGCTTCGCGAAAGCTCGTCCAGCTCAGTGAGCGCTGCGAGGCCGACAGCACCAGCGCGCCCACGACGCCCACGGCCGCGGCCTCCGTGGCCGTCGCCAGGCCGGAGTAGATCGACCCCAGCACTGCGGCGATGAGCAGCACCACCGGGATCAGCGCGCCCGATTCGCGCAGCTTCTGGGCGAACGTCAGGCGCGTGTCCGAGCGCGGCACCTGGTCGGGATGGCGCAGCGCCCACAGCATGATGTAGCCGGAAAACAGCCCGGCCAGCAGCACGCCGGGCAGCACGCCGGCGATGAACAACTGGGAGATCGAGACCTCGGCGGTGACGCCGTACACGATCATGATGATCGACGGCGGGATCAAGAGGCCGAGCGTGCTGGCGCCGGCCAGCGTGCCGACCACCATGTGGTCGGGGTAGCCGCGGCGGCGCAGCTCGGGCAGCGTCATCTTGCCGATGGTGGCGCAGGTGGCGGCGCTCGAGCCCGAGACCGCCGCGAAGATGGCGCAGCCCACCACGTTGGTGTGCAGCAGCCGCCCGGGCAGCGACTGCACCCAGGGCGCGAGCCCGCGGAACATGTCTTGCGACAGCCGGGTGCGAAACAAAATCTCGCCCATCCAGATGAACAGCGGCAGCGCCGTGAGCGTCCAGCTCGAGGACGAACCCCAGATGGTCACCGCCATCGCGTCGCCTGCGGGGCGCGAGGAAAACAGCTGCATGCCGATCCAGGCCACGCCCGAGAGCGTGAGGCCGATCCAGACGCCGCTGGCCAGGATCAGGAACAGCGATGCGATCAGCAGGC
>DAMCAL010000073.1:0-13415 GCA_032059585.1 Burkholderiaceae bacterium | reverse complement strand
AACCATCATCATCCATGGCCAAAGAAGAACTCATCGAGATGCAGGGCAGCGTGACCGAAGTGTTGCCCGACTCGCGTTTCCGCGTGACGCTGGACAATGGGCACCAGCTCATCGCCTACACCGGCGGCAAGATGCGCAAGCACCACATCCGCATCCTCGCAGGGGACAAGGTGTCGCTGGAAATGTCGCCCTACGACCTGACGAAAGGCCGGATCACGTTCCGCCATTTGCCTGGTCGCGGGCCAGGCCCCTCGTCCCACCGTTGAACGGCAGATAAATACTGCGCGCTTTCGGCCCGGCAGCGTTTGCGGCGGGTTAGAATGCGCGCTGTCGGAGCGTAGCGCAGCCTGGTAGCGCATCTGCTTTGGGAGCAGAGGGTCGCGAGTTCGAATCCCGCCGCTCCGACCAATGAAATCAAGGGGTTGCACTGTTGTGGTGCAACCCCTTTTGCCTGGGAAAACGAAAAATGGACCGTTTTTCCGGTGTTTGGTGTCTGGGCCAATGCACCTTCCCACACGGAGCACCCGTCGCATGTTTCACGGCCCGTGTTCTGAAGGTCGAGCGGCCGGGCGAGCCAATGCGCTGATGGGTTCTGGTCTTCCCTGCGGGGCTGTGTCACCAATAGGCTGCAGAACCAGTCCGTAGAGACGTTCGTACCGGCGGTCCCGGGCTCCGACTGCCGCCTGTCGTGGATACAGGGCATGGCGGGGCTCACGAGTGCTTGCCTGGGCACGCGGCTACGACCGGCTCGCGGGCTCGCGAGGTCACGGGGACAGCCGCCCGCGGTTAAGCTTGACTCCCATGGCCCACGTCACCTTCTCGCCCCCCTATAGCCCGGCCTGCCATGTCGTGCAGCAGTTGCGCGACCGGGGATACGCCGTGCTGCGCCCCTCGGACACCGCAGCATGGACGGGCTGCGCCTTGCATGACCTGCAGGCCCTGGATGCCGACTGGGCCGGTCTTCCGCCCGACGATTTCCTCAAGGATGCCGGCCGCTACCGGCGCCGCCGGCATGCCAGCTACGTCGTCGACGACGGGACGCCCGAGCCCGTGGCCCACCGGGCGCACTACCAGCCGATCGAGTACAACGCGCTGCACGGAGGCATGCGCCGCTGGTTTGCCCCGGTACTGGAGGCAACCCTCGCCCGGCCGGCCTGGACGGCGTTGCTGCGCACGATGGCGACGACTGCGCAGGCCGCGCTGGCGCCGCAGGAGCGGCGCTGGTTCGTCGAGGCCCACCAGTTCCGCATCGACACTGCGGGCGGCATCGGCCGGCCGACGCCCGAGGGCGCGCACCGCGACGGTGTCGACCTGGTGGCGGTGTTCCTGGTCGCGCGCGAAGGCGTCAAGGGCGGGGAGACCCGCATTTTCGAGGCAGCCGGCCCCGGCGGGCAGCGCTTCACGTTGAGCGAACCCTGGTCGGTCATACTGCTGGACGACGCGCGCATGATCCACGAGACCACGCCGATCCAGCCCGACGGCCAGCACGGCTGGCGCGACACACTGGTGCTGACCTGCCGGCGTGGGCATTTTCTGGGCGATGATGCACTGCCATGACGGGAACGCGCCGGCCCAGGGCGCGCCCGCCAACCTGACCACAACAAAGGAGGACACCATGTTCCAGCACATCCTGATTCCCGTCGATGGTTCCGAAACCTCGATGCAGGCCGTGGCCAAGGCGGCGGCCCTGGCGAAGGTCTTCGGCAGCCGTGTCACGGTGATGTACGTGGTCGACCCGTACCCGTTCACGGGCGTCGGTGCCGATTTCGCCTATGGCCAGGCCCAGTACCTGAGCGCTGCGACTGCCGAGGCCAACACGGCGCTGGACGCCGCCAAGGCAGCGCTTTCGCAGGCCGGCGTTCCCGCGTTCGAGTCGATGGTGGGCGAGGGCCACGCCATCCACGATGGGATCGTGCGGGCGGCCGAGAGCACCGGCGCCGATCTCATCGTCATGGGCTCGCACGGCCGCCGTGGGCTTGAAAAGCTGGTGCTGGGCAGCGTGACGCAGCGGGTGCTGGGCGCAGTGCACATTCCGGTGCTGGTGGTGCGCGACTGAGCGCCCTTGCACCGCGCCATGAAAAACGGCTGCCTCGGCAGCCGTTTTTGCTGGGCGGCGGCGGCTCGGGCCGCACCGCTCACAGGCGCTCGAAGACCGCCGCGATGCCCTGGCCGCCGCCGATGCACATGGTCACCAGCGCGTAGCGGCCCTGAACGCGCTGCAGCTCGTGCAGCGCCTTGACGGTGATCAGCGCGCCGGTGGCGCCGATGGGATGCCCCAGCGAGATGCCCGAGCCGTTGGGGTTGACCTTGGCGGGGTCCAGGCCCAGGTCGCGCGTCACGGCGCAGGCCTGCGCTGCAAAGGCCTCGTTGGCCTCGATGACGTCCAGGTCGGCCACCGTGAGGCCGACCTTCTTCAGCACCGCCTGCGTGGCCGGCACCGGGCCGATGCCCATGTATTTCGGGTCCACGCCGGCGTGCGCGTACGCGACCAGCCGCGCCATCGGCTTCGCGCCCCGTGCCTGGGCGGTGCGGGCATCCATCAGCACCAGGGCAGCGGCGGCGTCGTTCAGCCCCGACGCGTTGCCGGCGGTGACCGTGCCGTTGTCCTTCTGGAAGACGGGCTTGAGCTTGGCCATGTCGTCCAGTGTCGCGCCGTGGCGGAAGTGTTCGTCGGCGGTGAACTCCACCTCGCCCTTGCGGCTCTTGAGGGTGACCGGCACGATCTGGCCGTTGAAGCGGCCCTCGGCCGTGGCGCGTTCGGCGCGGTGGTGGCTCTCCAGCGCCAGCCGGTCCTGCTCTTCACGGCCAATGCCCCACTTGGCCGCGATGTTCTCGGCCGTCACGCCCATGTGGATGTTGTGGAACGGGTCGTGCAGCGCGCCGACCATCATGTCGACCATCTTGAAGTCGCCCATGCGCGCGCCCCAGCGGCTGGCCAGGCTGGCGTAGGGCGCGCGGCTCATGCTCTCGGCGCCGGCGCCAATGGCGATGTCGGCATCGCCCAGCAGGATGCTCTGCGCGGCAGAGACCACGGCCTGCAGGCCAGAGCCGCACAGCCGATTGACGTTGAAGGCCGGGGTCGACTCGGCGCAGCCGCCCTCGATGGCGGCCACGCGCGACAGGTACATGTCGCGCGGCTCGGTGTTGACCACGTGGCCGAACACCACGTGGCCCACGTCCTTGCCCTCGACGCTGGCGCGCGCCAGCGATTCGCGCACCACGGTGGCGCCCAGCTGGGTGGGCGGCACGTCCTTCAGGCTGCCACCAAAGGTGCCGATGGCGGTGCGCACGGCGCTGACGACGACGACTTCACGGGTCATGGGAATTGCTCCTGTTACTGTGGTTTTATGAATGAAAAACGGCTCTAGCGCTTATGTGGAAAGCGCTGGCAGCTATGAAAACGATAGTGTTTGGCCTTCAGGCGTCGCGCACGTCGGCCACCGGGTTGGCGCCGAAGTCCTCGCGCGCCAGCCAGGCCAGCAGGCGGCGGGCGGCCTCCTCGGGCGAGGTCAGCGAGCCGCTGCTTTTCAGCTGGGCGAAGTTGCCCACGTCGGGGAAGTCCGCCGCATCGGCGCTGCGCAGCTGCACCTGCATGTCGGTGTCGATCACGCCGGGCGCCAGCGAGCACACGCGCGCGCCGTTCGGCTTGGCTGCCTCGTCCAGCGCCAGGCAGCGGGTGAAGTGGTCCATGCCTGCCTTGGCGGCGCAATACGCTGCCTGCGAGGCCATGGCGCGCCGGCCCAGGCCGGAGGAAATGTTGAGCACCTTGCGCGGCACGCCCCAGCCCTCGGTGGCGCCCAGGAAGGCGGCGGTCAGCTGCATGGGCGCCTCCAGCCCCACGCGCAGGGCGTTGGCCAGGTCAGCAGGGTCGCTAGCCGACAGCGGGGCGATGCGCGGGATGACGCCGGCGTTGTTGATCAGCGTGGCGCTGGCGTAGCGGCCGGCGGGCTGCCCGGCCAGCCAGGCCTGCAGGCGCTCGGCTGCGGAGGCACCGTCGGCCAGGTCCAGGTTCCACTGCTCGAGCGTTGCGCCAGCGGGCGCTGCCAGGTCCGGGTTGGCGTGCCGCGCGATGCTGACGAGGTGGTGGCCCTCGGCGAGCAGCTGCCGGGCGATCGCCAGGCCCATGCCGCGCGAGCCGCCGGTGAGGATGGTGAGGTGCTGGATCATGGCGGCAATGGTAATCCGCGCACGGGTGGGAAGGGCGGCGCGCTGTCGCGTGTGCGCGGGAGGTTGACGGGAGCATTCGCTGGCCAGGCTTTTAGCAAATGACCCGGCTGTGGACAAAGGACAAGCGCTTGCAGCACGCCCGTATCCGCCTCGGTCGGCTGCTATCGATAAGAGAGCTGGTCGCGCATGCTGGCTGGGCGCTAGAGGCCGTTTTGACCAAAATCTGGCGGCAGCTCGAAGCGGCATTCGCGGCCGTCTGCCGGATGTGCGAAGGCCAGTGCACCGGCCTGCAGCAGCAGCCGCGGTGCCAGCGCGTGCGTCTCAGGGTCGGCATACAGCGCGTCGCCCACGATCGGGTGCCCGATCCCCGCCAGGTGGACGCGCAGCTGGTGCGTGCGGCCGGTGAGTGGCTGCAGCTCCAGCAGCGTGGTGCCTTGCGCCTCGTCGTGGTACAGCGCGCGCCAGTGCGTGCGGCTGGGCTTGCCGTGTGCCATGTCGATCTTCTGCCGCGGCCGGTGCGGCCAGTCGGCCATTACCGGCAGGTCGATCAGGCTCCAGCCGTCAGCGCCAGGCCCCGGGTCGGGCGCTGGCCGACCGCGCACCACCGCCCGGTAGCGCTTGTCCACCTGCTGGCGGGCAAAGGCGTCGCCCAGGGCACGCTGCGCCTGCGGCGTGCGTGCCATCAGCACCAGACCGGACGTGGCCTGGTCCAGGCGGTGCACGACCAGCGCGTCCGGCCAGTGCGCCTGCGCGCGGGTGCTCAAGGCATCCTGCTTGTCGGGGCCGCGGCCCGGCACGCACAGCAGGCCGGATGGTTTGGCCAGCACCAGCAGCGCATCGTCGGCGTACAGGCACTGCACGCCTGCGCCCGCTTTTTCAGCTGCCATGCACCAGCCGGTCCACCGTGGCGCACAGCTCCTGCACGTCGTTGGGCTTGTGGATCAGGGCGCGCGCGCCTTCGGCCAGCGCCTGGCGCTCTATGTCGGCCGTGACGTAGCCCGAGGCCAGGGCGATCGGCAGGTCGGTGCGGATGGCCCGCGCCGCCCGCACCAGCTCCAGGCCGGAAAAGCCGGGCATGTTGTAGTCGGTCACCACCAGGTCGTATTCCTGCGGATCGGCGCGCAGCGCCTCGATGGCCTGGCGCGGGTCGGTGAAGCCGGTGACGCGATAGCCACGCCGGCGCAGCAGGCGCTGCACCAGGAACACCAGCGCTTCGTCGTCGTCCACATAGGCCACGTGGTGCTGGCGCGTGGGGGCGGCAGGCCCCGCGGCCTGCACCGGGGCCAGGGCCGGCGGCGGCAGCGCCGGCGGCAGTGGCGGCGGGTCGGCGGCGGCGTCCACCGCGGCAGGAAAGTACAGGATGAAGCGGGTGCCAGCGCCGGGGGCGCTGCGCACGTCCACCGCGCCCTCGTGCGTGCGCATCACGCCGTGCACCACGGCCAGGCCCAGCCCCGTGCCCTGGCCCACCGCCTTGGTGGTGAAAAACGGCTCGAAGATGCGCGTGAGCGTCGTCTCGTCCATGCCCGGCCCGTTGTCGCCCACGGTCACGGTGACGTAGCGCACCAGCGCCAGTCCCAGGCGCTCGCGCTCGCGCTGGCCGGGCTGCGCGAGGGCCACATCGACCTGGATGGCGCCGTGCTGCGCGCCGATGGCGTGGATGGCATTGGTGCACAGGTTCAGCAGCGCCTGTTCGACCTGCGTGGCGTCGGCCAGCACCGGCGGCACGCCGTCGGCTTCGTGCACGCTGAGCTCGATCTGCGGCGGCAGCGTCACGCGCAGCAGCCGCTGGGTGTCGCGCGCCACCTCGGCCAGCGACACGCTGGCGCGCCGCGGCGGCTCGTTGCGGCTGAAGGTGAGGATCTGGCGCACCAGGTCGCGTGCGCGCCGGCCGGCCTTGTCGATCTCCAGCAGGCTTTCGTAGGCCGGCGTGCCGGGCTGGCAGTCGCTGCGCGCCAGCTCCACGTTGCCCAGGATGGCGTGCAGGATGTTGTTGAAGTCGTGCGCGATGCCGCCGGCCATGGTGCCCACGGCCTGCATCTTGTGCGACTCGCGCAGTTGCAGCTCCAGCTCCGAGCGGCGTGCCTCTTCGCGCTTCTTGGCGGTCAGGTCGCGGGCGAAAACGGTGGTGGTCTCGCCCTCGGCGTGCCGCTCGAAGGAGACGCTGACCTCGACGGCCAGCTCGCGGCCGGAGGCGGTGAGCGCCGTCATCTCGCCCAGCACCGCCTGCGTGGTCAGCTGGGCGAAGGCCAGCATCTGCTCGGCCTTGGGGATGAAGCGGGCGATGGGGCTGCCCAGCGCATCGCTGGCGCCGCACTGGAACAGCATCGCCGCGGTAGGGTTGAACACCGTGATGCGCTGGGCCTGGTCCACGCAGATGATCGCGTCCAGCGCGGAGTTGATGACCGCCTCCAGCCGCCGCTCGCTGGCATGCAGCTGGGCGTTGCGCTCCTGCAGTTGCGTGGCGCTGCGCTGCAGCGCGTGGCGCTCGGCCAGCAGCGGGCCCTGGTCGATCACGGCGCACAGAAACTGCACCACCGTCGCCTCGCCATCGGTGCGGGTTTCGATGCGCGCGATGTGCAGATCGCCCGTGATGTGCCGCACCGCGTCGATGCGAAACACCACTTCGGTGGCCTCGCCGGTGCCGCGTTCGCGCGCCGCATCGAATGCCGACAGCACGCGCGCCGCGTGCTCGGTGGCGACGAACGGCATCAGCGCCGTCAGCGGCCGGTCGCGCTCGAAGGGCTGGAAGGAGCGCTGCGCCATCGAGTTGGCCTGCACCACCACGTCGTGCTCGTCCAGCACCATCAGGGCCAGCGGCACGCTGGAAAACAGCGCCTCGAAACGTTCGCTCGCGCCTTCGGCCATCGCCTGGCTGTAGCGCAGCATGCCGTTTTGCGCTTCCAGCTCGGCCTTGGAAGCACGCAACTCTTCGATCAGCGTGGCCACGTCGCCGTGCGCCCGCTCGGGGCCGCGGCGCTCGGGCGCCGCCGGCGGCGCGGCAGCGTCGACGTGGCCGGCGGCGGCATTGAGCAAAAAGGACAGGTCGGGGCGGCTCATGTCGGAAGGGCCACGCGAGGCGCTGGCGTGCGGCTCGCCAGTGTAGTGCGTGCACGGCGCGGAGCTGTCCGCCCGCGCGGCGCCCGCCTGCCGGCCCCCGTCAGCGCACCGACAGCAGTTCGATCTCGAAAGTGAGGGTGGCGTTCGGCGGGATCACGCCGCCCGCGCCGCGTGCGCCGTAGGCGATGGCGGGCGGGCAGGTCAGGCGCGCCTTGCCGCCCGGCTTCATGCGCTGCACGCCTTCGGTCCAGCAGGCAATCACGCGGTTGAGCGGGAACTCGGTAGGCTCGCCCCGCTTGTAGGAGCTGTCGAACTCCTTGCCGTCGGCCAGGGTGCCGCGGTAGTGCACCTTGACGGTGTCGGTGGCCTTGGGCGAATCGCCGCTGCCTTCCTTGAGCGATTCGTAGACGAGGCCGCTGCCGGTGGTGACGGGATCGGCCTGGGCGGCAGAAGTGGCGGCGAGGGCCGCCAGAGCGAACGATGCAGCGAGAAGGCGCATGGAAGAACAACCCGAAAGGACATGGAAAGCGCGCATGGTAGACGCTTGCGCAGGGCCGCTGCGTGCTCAGGGTGGGGACGGCGGGGTGGCAGCTGCGGGCCAGACGGTCCACTCCCCGACGACCGCTTCCACGTCGTCGACCGCACGCACGGCCTGCTCCAGCGCAAGGCCCTGGTCGCGGCTGCGCACGCAGCCTTGCACGAACACCCAGCGCCGCTGCACGGTGATCCAGACGCTGGTGTCGTCGAAGCGCCCGTCCTGCGCGACGAAGCGCAGCACGCGCGGGTAAATCTCCCGGTCGTACAAATACGCGTTGGGCAGCCGGCAGCGCCCCGACCGGTGGCAGCTCGTGCCGCGCTCGGCGCGCCAGTGCGCCTCGGTGCGCGCCTGCTCGCGCGTATAGCGCGGGCCTGCCGGCACGGGGCAATCCGCGATGGCCGAAGTGGCCGGGCCGAACGGATCGTCGAAGGCGTTCGTGCCCGGCGCCTCGGCCTGCACGGCGCTGAACGCCAGGCAGGCGAGGGCGGCGGAAAGGCAACGCGGCAGCATGGCGCAGGGAAGCGGCGTTGCTCGTGCGGCCTACGGCGCCGGTGCCTCGGTTGCCTCGAACGTCTCCAGCGGCACGCAGCTGCAAAACAGGTTGCGGTCGCCGTACACATTGTCCACCCGGCCGATCGGGCTCCAGTACTTGGCACGGCGCAGCGCGGGCAGGGGGTAGGTTGCCACCTCGCGCGAATACGGCCGGCTCCAGGTGTCGGCGAGCAGGCTCTCGGCGGTGTGCGGCGCGTTCTTGAGCGGGTTGTCGCCCTGCGGCCAGGCGCCCGACTCGATCTGCCGGATCTCCTCGCGGATGGCGACCATGGCGTCGACGAAGCGGTCCAGCTCGGCCAGGTCCTCGCTCTCGGTGGGCTCGACCATCAGCGTGTTGGGCACGGGAAAGCTCAGCGTGGGCGCGTGGAAGCCGTAGTCGATCAGTCGTTTGGCCACGTCCTCGGCCATCACGCCGCTGGTCTCCTTGAACTGGCGCAGATCCAGGATGCACTCGTGCGCGACGTGGCCGTTGGCGGACGCGTACAGCGTGGGGTAGTAGTCCTTCAGGCGCGCGCTGATGTAGTTGGCCGACAGGATGGCGACCTCCGTCGCGTCGGTCAGGCCTTGCGCCCCCATCATGCGGATGTACATCCACGAGATCGGCAGTACGGCGGCATTGCCCAGCGGCGCCGCGCTCACGGCGCCCACCTGGCCGTCGATGCCGGCTGTCGCGTGGCCGGGCAGGTAGGGCACCAGGTCCTCCACCACGCACACCGGACCGACGCCCGGGCCGCCCCCGCCGTGCGGAATGCAGAAAGTCTTGTGCAGGTTCAGGTGGCTCACGTCGCCGCCGAACTCGCCCGGCGCCGCCACGCCTACCAGTGCGTTCAGGTTGGCACCGTCCACGTACACGCGCCCGCCATGGCGGTGCACCAGCTCGCACAGTTCCTTGACGTGCGTCTCGAACACGCCGTGCGTGCTGGGGTAGGTGATCATGATGCAGGCCAGGCGCTCGCTGTGCTTCTCGCACTGCGCGCGCAGGTCCTGCATGTCCACGTTGCCGTTCTCGTCGCACTTGGTCACCACCACCTGCATGCCCACCATCTGCGCGCTGGCCGGGTTGGTGCCGTGCGCGCTGCTGGGGATCAGGCAGACGGTGCGGTGGGCGTTGCCCTGGGCCTCGTGCCAGGCCTTGATGGCCAGCAGGCCCGCGTACTCGCCCTGGCTGCCGGCGTTGGGCTGCAGGCTCACGCCGGCATAGCCCGTGGCCTCGCACAGCCACTGGCGCAGCTGCGCGTCCAGCTCGGCATAGCCCTGCAACTGGTCTGCCGGGGCGAACGGGTGCATGTGCGCGAACTCGGGCCAGGTGATGGGGATCATCTCGCTGGTCGCGTTGAGCTTCATGGTGCAACTGCCCAGCGGGATCATGGTGCGGTCCAGCGCCAGGTCCTTGTCCGACAGGCGGCGGATGTAGCGCAGCATGGCCGTCTCACTGTGGTGCGTGTTGAACACCGGATGCGAGAGAAAGGCGCTCTTGCGGCGCAGCGCAGGCGGGATCAGCGTCTCCACGCCCATCTCGAAGTCGGCGAACGACGGCACCGCCTGGCCCTCGCCGGCAAAGATCTGCCACAGCAGTTCGATGTCGGCGCGGGTCGTGGTCTCGTCCAGCGAGATGCACAGGTACTCGCCCCAGTACACCCGCAGGTTGGCGCCCAGCGCCACGGCGCGGGCGGCGATGGACTGCGTCGCGCCGCGCGTGTGCAGGCTGAGCGTGTCGAAGCTCGCGTGCTCGCGCAGCGGCGCGCCCAGTGTTCGGAGGCCCTGTGCCAGGATGGCGGTGTAGGTCGCGACGCGCTGGGCGATGCGCGCCAAGCCCTGCGGGCCGTGGTAGACCGCGTACATGCTGGCCACCACGGCGGGCAGCACCTGGGCGGTGCAGATGTTGGACGTGGCCTTTTCGCGGCGGATGTGCTGCTCGCGCGTTTGCAGCGCCAGCCGGTAGGCCGGCTGGCCGTGCACGTCCACGCTGACGCCCACCAGCCGTCCGGGCAGCGAGCGCTTGAATGCGTCACGGCAGGCCATGTAGGCGGCGTGCGGGCCGCCTGCGCCCATGGGCATGCCAAAGCGCTGGGTGGTGCCGACGACGATGTCCGCGCCCCACTCGCCGGGCGGCACGATCAGCGTCAGCGCCAGCAGGTCGGCGCAGGCGATGACCGCGGCCTGGCGCGCGTGGGCCTTCTCGGCGGCGGCGCGCAGGCTTGCCACGTCGTCGATGCGGCCGCTGGTGGCGGGGTACTGCACCAGCAGCGCGAAGTATTCGCCGTCAAGGGCGGCGTCCCATTCCTCGCGCGAATTGGCCAGCACCACCTCGATCCCGAGCGGCGCGGCGCGGGTCTGGATGACCTCGATGGTCTGCGGGTGCGCGTCGCCCGCCACGACGAAGCGGTTGCTCCTGGACTGCACCGAGCGGCGCGCCAGCGTCATGGCCTCGGCAGCGGCGGTGGCCTCGTCCAGCATCGAGGCGTTGGCGATGTCCATGCCGGTGAGGTCCGTCACCATGGTCTGGAAGTTGACCAGCGCCTCCATGCGCCCCTGGCTGATTTCGGCCTGGTAGGGCGTGTAGGCCGTGTACCAGGCCGGGTTCTCCAGCACGTTGCGCAGGATGACGCCCGGCGTGTGCGTGCCGTAGTAGCCCTGGCCGATGAAGCTCCTGAGCACCCTGTTCTTGCCCGCGATGGCCTTCAGCTCGGCCAGCGCCGACGCCTCCGTGATGGGCGCGGGCAGCCGCATGGGGCTTTGGCGGGCAATGGAGCGCGGCACGATCGAGTCGATGAGCGCGCGGCGCGAGGCCTCGCCGATCACCGACAGCATGTGCGCCTCTTGCGGCGCGTCCGGGCCGATGTGGCGCGGCAGGAACTCGGCGGCGTTTTCGAGCGCGGCCAGGGGCAGGGCGGCGGGCATCTGCATGTCAGACCCTTCGGGTGCTATGGAAACAGGAGCTGCCGGCGCTTGTCTGGCAAGCGCTGGCGGGCTTTTTTATGCGTTGGCGGCGAAATCGGCGTAGGCCGTCTCGTCCATCAGGCCGGACAGCTCGTTCTCATCGGCCAGCTTGACCTTGAAGAACCAGCCCGCGCCCAGCGGGTCGCTGTTGGCCAGCGACGGGTCGGCGCGCAACTGCTCGTTGACCTCGACGATCTCGCCCGAGATGGGCATGAAGACATCGGCCGCGGCCTTCACCGACTCGACCACGCCCGCGACTTCGCCCTGCTTGAAGGTCGCGCCCACGGCGGGCAGATCGACGAAGACGATGTCGCCCAGGGCGTCCTGCGCGTGGGCGGTGATGCCGACCACCACGGCGCTGGGCTCGGCGCTGTTGATCCACTCATGGTCCTGGGAATACTGGATGCTCATGTCGGCTCCAAAAGAAGTTGGATGAAAGGGAAGAAAAACCAGGGAGGAAGAAGGCGAAGACGCCCGCGCCCACTGTAGCGGCAGGCCTCGCGGGACTCAGCCGCGGTGGTAGCGCGGGGGCAGAAACGGGGTGGCCACCACCTCCATCGGCACGGCCTTGCCGCGCACCAGGGCCTGCAGCCGCGTGCCGGGCCGGGCCAGGTGCGGCGCCACGTAGCCCAGGGCAATCGGCTTGTCGACCACCGGCGCCAGCAGGCCGCTGGTGACCACGCCGACGCGTTCGCCCGTTTCGGTCTGCAATTCGGTGCCCTCGCGCACCGGCACCCGCTCCAGCGCCACCAGCCCCACGCGCTTGCGCGTGAGGGTGGCGGGCTCGTCGAGTTGGACCAGCACGACGCCCGCGCCGGGAAAGCCGCCAGCGCGCGCACCGCCGGTGCGGCGCACCTTCTGGATGGCCCAGTTCAGCGCCGCTTCCGGCGGCGTGGTGGTGGTGTCGATGTCGTTGCCGTACAGGCACAGCCCCGCCTCCAGGCGCAGCGAGTTGCGCGCGCCCAGGCCGATGGGGCGGACCTCGGGCTGCGCCAGCAGCGCGCGCGCCAGGGCCTCGGCGTTGGCAGCGGGCACGGAGATCTCGAAGCCGTCCTCACCCGTGTAACCGCTTCGGGTGATGAACAGCGGCACGCCCTGCCAGTCGAAGTGGCCGCCACTCATGAACAACAGCGCCTGCACCTCGGGCACCAGGCGCGCAAGCGCCGCGGCGGCCTGTGGCCCCTGCAGTGCGAGCAGCCCCTGGTCGGCCAGCACCCGCACCTCGCAGCGCGCGCCGATGCGCTCGCGGATGTGCGCGATGTCACCGGCCTTGCAGGCGCCGTTGACGATCAGGAAGAACGTGCCCTCGCCCTGGTGGAAGACCATCAGGTCGTCGATCACCCCGCCCTGGTCGTTCAGCAGCAGGCCGTAGCGCTGGCGGCCGACGGGCAGGTCGATCACGTCCACCGGCATCAGCGTCTCGAGGGCGGCCGCGGCATCGGGGCCCACGACCATCAACTGCCCCATGTGCGACACGTCGAACAGGCCCGCGCCGCTGCGGGTGTGCAGGTGCTCGGCGATCAGGCCGGTGGGGTATTGCACGGGCATCGAATAACCGGCGAAGGGCACCATGCGCGCGCCCAGTTCCGTGTGCAGGTCGTGCAGGGGGGTCTTCAGCAGGGAGTCGGGGGTGGACATGGGCGCGCAAGCTCCGGGCAAATGGTGGTGCGGCCCTGCCTGCCGGCGAAGGCCACGAAATTTGCCCGGCTGTCCACTCGACCTGAGAGATTCACCGCGCGCCAGGGCGGGGCTTGCTCCTTCGGTGGGCCGGCTCAATCGCGCGTGTCCGGCCTCTCTCCAGCAAGGGAAACGTCCGCATCCCTGCGCACGTGTCGCCAGTCCTTTTGCCTGAGCGTTCGGCTGCTGCCTGCGCCTTCGGCGGCCCGCGTCGCGTGCTGCGCGCGGACTCTCTCCTGACGCGGCGGATTCTATGCGAGCGCCGGGCCGGCGCCCACGCTACCGTGCATACATGAGGTCGCGCAGGAACAGGGACAGCTGCGGCACATAGGTGATGACCAGCAGGCATGCCACGATCACCGCGACGAAGGGCAGCAGGTGGGGGACGATCCGGTCCAGCGAGATGCGCGCGACGGTGCAGGCGGCGAACAGGTTCACGCCGAAGGGCGGCGTGATCATGCCCAGTGCCAGGTTCACCACCATG